>CAZAHC010000056.1:0-15179 GCA_964484595.1 uncultured Fibrobacteraceae bacterium
TGGTGAGCCAGGTCAGGCCGGGTCGTCCTCGATCCGGACCGCGGTACCGTAGGCCAGCAGCTCGGCCGCGCCCTCCATGACCATGGAGGTGATGAACTGGAGGCCGACGACCGCGTTGGCGCCGTTCGCCCGCGCCTGGGCAATCATGCGATCGAGGGCTTCCTCCCGCGACTCGGCGATCATCTTCGTGTAGTCCGACACCTCGCCCCCGACCAGGTTCTTCAGCCCGGCCAGGATGTCCCGGCCGACGTGCCGGGCCCGCACGGTGTTCCCCTTGACCAGGCCGATCACCTCGACGATTCGCTTGCCGGGTATCTGGTGGGTCGTTGCCAGTAACATCTTCAAACCTCCGCGACCGAGCCGGTCAGCGCACGACGTCCTTGTAGCGGGTTCGCTTCCGGACGTAGACCCGCTCCCGGATCACCGAAACGAGCAACAACAGGACCCCGCCGCAGACGGCGAAGATCCCGATCTTCAGGACCAGGGGCATCTCGCTTTCCTGGAACAGGGATTGGACGAAACTGTACAGCCCGAAGCCGCCGACGAGGACGGCCCCGAGCGTGAAGATGAACCAGCCGAGGGAGCGTTCGGTCCGGTTGTAGACGTTTTCCCAGAACCTCTCCCACTTCTCCGGCGGTGCTTCGGCGAGTTTCATGGCATCGGTCACCTCCTGCAGGCTGCGCAGCCGGTCCACTTCCCGCCGGCACTCCGGGCAGTCGGCCAGATGGGCCTCGAGGCGGGCAACCTCGCCGGCGGCGAGCTCGCCGTCGACGTAGGCCGACAGCAATGGAGCCTCCGCGGCGTGATCGAAAGGCCGCGCGCCCTCCTCGGGAGGGCAGTCGGAAGTTGTCTCGTCACTCAAAACGTCTCCTCCTCGCCCAGGGACCGTCGCAGCTGCAGGCGAGCGCTGTGCAGGCGGGACATCACCGTTCCGATCGGCACCTCCAGGGCGATGGCGATCTGCCGGTACTTCAGACCCTGGAAATGATAGAGGACGAACACTTCGCGCTGCTCCAAGGGCAAGGCCTCGATGGCGTCCCAGAGACGGCGACGCAGGTCCTCCCCCAGGGTCTCCTCCAGGGGGGTAGGACGCCCGTCCGACTGCCGCACCCATTCCAGGGGCACCTCGCCCCGGTGACGCCTCTCGTCGCGCCGCTGGTTCAGCGCCGCGTTTCGCACGATGCGGTACAGCCAGGGGAAAAACGGCTCGCCCACCCGGAAGCGGGGCAGGGCGCGGTGGACCCGGATAAAGGCCTTCTGGGCGGCGTCCATGGCGTCGTCGTGGTTGCCGGTCAAGCCGAGAGCGATGGCATAGGCCTGCCTGCTGTACCGCCTCATCAGGGCCTCGAATCCCCCCACGTCACCGGCCAGGAAGCGGCAAATGTCGTGCTGGTCTTCCTGGCGATTCTGCTGCGACGCCTCTTCAGGCGACGGGTTCTGTACCCCCGGCCGGGACCGGTTATTCGCCGCTTCGTTTTTCATGAACGGATCCTCGTCCCGGCCCGGTGGTTCCAGCGCCCGCCGGGCCGCCCGAAGCGATCAGGATCTGGTGCCGGGTCTGCCACCAGAGCAGGAGCGCAAAGACCAGCAGCAAGCCGATACAGGCGGCCAGCCAGCCGAACACCGCCCCCAGGCCACCGTCCTGCTGCCAGCGGCCGACCAGCGGGACCGCCAGCGATCCCACCCCGAACGTGAGGATGAACTTCAACCCGTAGGCGGTGCTGCGGAGCTGCGGGGGGGTCAGGACCGCCACGAGGGAATTCTCGATCGGCTGCATCCCGAGGGCAAAGAAGGCATAGCCGATCGCGCAAAGCAAGAGGGGAAGATCGGCCAGCCGGCCGAGCAGCCACAAGAGAGGCAGGGAGAGGGCGTGGAACAGGAAGTAGCTGCGGCGCAGATCGTGCCGATCGGCCAGGCGGCCGGCGGCAATCTGCCCGAACACCCCGGCCAGGTAGGCCAGCGACGTGAGCATCGTCGCGGCGACGGTCCGGGTCTGGGCCGCAGGCCACCAGTTCAGCCCCGCGATGGTGTCCCGCAGCAACTCCGTTCGTTCGGCGAAATAGGCGGGCAGGACGAGGGTCTGGCCGCGGTAGGCGATCCCCGCCAGCATCATCGCGACGCAGAGCAGGGCGAAGCTGAGGGTCCGCCGGCCGATCTCCTTGCCGGCCGGCAGTGGGACCGTCTGCTCAGCGGTTCCGGTCACGGGCAGACAGAGAGCCACCACGCCGGCCGCCAGCCCGGGCAGGGCCAGCAGCAGGAAGGTATTACGCCAGCCGACCGTGACCGCCAGCACGCCAGTCACGATGGGGGCCAGAACAACCCCCAGGCTACCGAACGCCCCGTTCACCCCCAGGGCCCGACCCCGTTGTCGCACGCCCCGGCTGATCAGGGCCATCCCCGCCGGATGGTAGATGGAGGCGGCCAGTCCCAGCCCGGCCAGCGTCCAGCGTAACACCTGCGGGGAGGTAGCCTGCGAGGCCGCCAGGGCGAATCCCCCCATCCCGAACAGGCAACAGATCAGCATCAGGCGGGGCCGGGCCAGATCGGTCAGGATCCCCGCCGGCAGCGCCCCCAGGCCGTACAGCAGGTACATCCAGAAGCTGAGGGCCAGCACCTCCTGCAGCGGCAGAGCGAAGGCGGACTGCAGCGCCAGCGCCAGCGACGGGAAGACCAGCAGGTAGAGATGAGCCAGGAAGTGGGCGGCGGCGGTGATGATCTGGATGTTGCGCTCGCGGATCGCCGCCGAGGCGGGATTCCTCGGGACCCCGGGAGTCACCTTCAAGAACCCCGCTCCGGCGGCTCCGGGGAAGCGGGAGCACTGCCGGACCAGATCTCGTCCTCGCCGCCGCGTCGGTGATTGGCCCAGCGCGCAGCGACGAACAGGAAGTCGCTCAGGCGATTCAGGTACGCCAGGACCGGTCCGGGCAGGGAAACGGCGTCCGCCACGGAGACAGCCCGCCGTTCCAGACGCCGGCAGACCGACCGGGCAACGTGCAGAGCGGCGGCGGTCGGCTGGCCGCCGGGTCGCAGGAAGGAACGCAGCGGCTCCAGGTTCGCGTCCAGCCGGTCGATCAACCCCTCGAGACGTTCGGCTGCGAAGGGGAAGTCGCCGGCACCGGCACCGGCCAGCGCGGCGCACCGGCGGGGATCGGCCAGGATGCCGCCCAGCTGCAGCAGATCGTCCTGGATGCCGGCCAGCTCGGTCGCCAGGTCGTCAAGGCCGGCCGGGCGGGCGATCGCGGCGCAGTAACCCAGCCAGCTGTTCAGCTCGTCGACCTCGCCGTACAGGCCCACGCGCACTTCCGCCTTGGACGTCCGGCTCCCGTCGGCCAGGGAAGTGTCCCCGGCGTCGCCGCCCCGTGTGTATATTCTCGTCATGGCCGCTCCTCTGCCAGTTCCGGTCAGTCCAAACCAGCCTACCCCGTTCACCCGATTATTGCAGCACCGGAATGAGCTGCCGGCTCACCAGGCTCTGTCTGAGAAACCTCGGACCGAGCCAGGTGCGTCTGGCGGGCCCGAGGTCGAGGCGCGGATTCGCAGGCGTAGCCGTACCTACGGCGAGAATCCGCAACGAAGAGATCGGGCCCGCCAGACGCGCAGGGCGACGGGAGAGGTTTTTCAGACAGAGCCTAGGCCACGGCGCCCGGGAAGTCGTTGGCCTGGATCCTTTGCCAGATCCGCTCGTGGTCGGCCGGATCCCGGCTGGCCAGCAGGACCGCCTCCGGGTCGCCGGTAACCGGTTCGTCCCGTTGCTGGAGCAAGGGCGCCGGTTGCGCGGCCCGCCAGTCGGCCTCCCGGTAAAAACGGTAGCGAAACCAGAAGCCCAGGTGCCACCGGAAAAACCGGGCCACCCGCTTCTGTCCCTTCTCGTCGGCGCCGAAGTGCTCGCTGGCGAACTCGTAGTAGCGCCGCATCACGGCCCAGCGATCCGCCGGGCCGTACTCGATCTCCCGTTCCTGCTTGAGCTCGCGGAAGATCCAGGGCTTGATCACGGCTCCCCGGCCGATCAGCACCGACCCGAGGGCCGGATTCGCCAGGCGTTGCGCGAGGTCCCAGTGGGTCAGGATGTCGCCGTTGCCGAGGACGGGGATGGCGACCGCCTCGGCCACCCGGCCGATCAGCTCCCAGTCGGCCTGGCGGCGGTAGTGCTGCTCGCGGGTGCGACCGTGCAGGCCGATCGCGTCGGCCCCGGCCTCCTCGCACCGGCGGGCGACCTCGAGGGCGTTGATCTTCCGGGCGGACCAGCCCGCCCGGATCTTCACCGACAGAGGCAACTCGATGGCGGCGCGCACCGCAGCCACGATGCGCGCGAGCAGAGCGGGCCGCTTCAGCAGGCCCGCGCCGGCGCCCCGCCGCACGATCAGATCGATCGGGCAGGCGAAGTTCAGGTCCACGAACCGGCAGCCGCTCGCCACGGCCAGGCGGGCGGCCTCGGCCATCACCGCGGGGTCCTTGCCGCAGAGCTGGACCCCGAAAGTCTGCTCGCTCGGATGAAAACGCAGGAGGGGTCGCTCGCTGCGGCTGCCCCGGACCAGCTTCTCGGCCACGATCATCTCGCTGCAGGTCAGGTCGGCCCCGAACTCCCGGCAGAGACGGCGGTACGGCAGGTTCCCCCCGGTGGCCAGGGCGGAAAGGCCGATCACTCCGCGGAAGAGTTCACCGGCGGCAGATCGAATCGAAGCCATCACCCTCCTCGGCAGTGGGGCGTCCGGTCAGGAGAAGGTACCGGGTAGGATCACCCGCCGTCCAGCAGGGGACTCTCGTCGTAGCCGTGCCACTCCTCGGGGGACCGCAGGTACTCGAGAGTGTTGCTGAGCAGCTGGAAATGCTGCTGCTCCTCCCCCGCCAGGTGAAGGAACAGTTCCCGGGCCCGGGGAGACTCGACGCCGGCCGCAGCGTTGCGGTACATCTCGTAACCGCGCCGTTCGATCTCCAGGGCGCCCTGCAGGATCTCCAGTTCCGCCTCCTCGGCCCGGTGGGGATCAGACGCCTCGGCCAGGGAGGATTCGAATATCTCGCGGGCCGTGCGATGCTCGGTTTCCGGCCCGGACAGGGCTGCCAGGTCCGCGGCCTGTTGCAGATCGGCGCGCAGGCCGACCAGGTAGGCCTTGTGTCCGACCTCGTCCTGGGCGAGGGAGCGGAAGATACGCCGCTCGAGGTCGGAGGCGGCTTGCTGGCCTCGCTCGTGGAAAAAGCGGATCCCCTCTTCCTCGAAGGCAATGGCCTGCTCGAGGATCTGGAGACAGAGCTTCACATCCTGCGGTGCTGAGTCTGCCATATCATCCTCTCCTGTCAGCCGGTCCCCGGAACAGTTGCCCTCCAGCGGCGATCGGATCAAAGTTAATCCCTCGGTCTGGAAACGCCAGGGGCCCCCGCTGCAAAAATCGGGAAATCAAAATTGTGCCGAGCAGATAATGTTGTATTTTTAACGGGCTCTCGTTAGGATCCGCAGACACCCGTTAACACTCTGACTCCGTGCCCAGTTACTGGCTCCGGACCAGGATTCCGAAGGAGATGCTATGGCGAAACTCCAGACCACGCTGGCCAAGAAGATTCCCCTCTGGCGCAACGAGATCCGCGGCGTCATCAAGAAGAAGGGGAACAAGGAACTCAGTAAGTGTACCGTGGCCCAGGGCTACGGCGGGATGCGCGGCGTCAAGTGCATGGTTTGCGATACCTCCGAGGTGCCGCCTGACAAGGGTCTCCTGGTCCGCGACATTCCCATCGGCGACCTGACCGACAAGATCCCCGAGGACATCTTCTTCCTGCTCTGCACCGGTGAACTCCCGGACAGCAGGGCCCGCCGGGCCCTGACCCAGGACTGGGCCGCCCGCGCCAAGGTGCCCGGTTACGTGTGGAAGGTCCTCGAGGCAATGCCCAAGAACTCGCATCCAATGTGCATGTTCAACACCGGCATCCTGGTCATGCAGCGCGAATCGGAGTACGTCAAGGCCTACAACAAGGGCATGGTGAAGACCGACTACTGGAAGCCGACCCTCGAGGACTCCATGAACCTCCTGGCGAAGCTGCCGACCCTCGCCGCCGGCATCTACCGGATGCGCTTCAACAAGGGCAAGCGCATCTCCCCGAAGAAGGATCTCGACTGGGGCGGGAACTACGCCCACATGCTCGGCATCAAGGACCCCGACGGCCAGTTCGCCGCCTGCATGCGGCTCTACCTGGTCCTGCACTGCGATCACGAGGGCGGCAACGTCTCCGCGCACACCTGCCACTGCGTCGGCTCCGCGCTGTCGGACGCCTACTACGCCGTCAGCGCCGGCCTGAACGGTCTGGCCGGTCCCCTGCACGGCCTGGCCAACCAGGAGTGCCTGAACTGGGTCCTGCAGCTGCGCAAGAAGTTCAAGGGTGTGCCCACGGACGACGAGCTCGAGAAGTTCGCCTGGGACACGCTGAACGGCGGCAAGGTCATCCCCGGCTACGGCCACGCCGTGCTGCGCGTCACCGACCCCCGCTTCACCGCCTTCCGGGAATTCGGCAACAAGAACTTCCCGAAGGACCCGATCATGAGGATCGTGGACAAGGTCTACACCATCGTCCCGGAGGTCCTCAAGAAGCAGGGCAAGGCCAAGAACCCCTGGCCCAACGTGGATGCCGGTTCCGGCGCCATCCTCTACCACTACGGGATGAAGGAGTTCTCCTACTACACGGTACTGTTCTCCATCTCCCGTGCCATGGGGATGTGCTCCCAGCTGGTCGTCAATCGCGGCATCGGCACGCCGATCGAGCGTCCGAAGTCCGTGCCGACCCACTGGATCAAGAAGAACATCAAGTAAGCAGGCGCGACCTGCGACTGCTCGGCGAAAGGGCTGGCCTCGGGGCCGGCCCTTTCTTTGCCAGATTCCGTATGTTAAACTTGTAATAGGTGCGGCACTTCTCGCCGCTGCGACATCAGAGCGACTCGACCTCGGCCAAAGGTGGTCCCGGCATGTACTGCTCCTCCCTCACCGCCGGTCGCGGCGCTATGGGCACCGCTTTCCTGGCGGGTCTACTGCTGCTGGCGGGTCCCGCTGCGGCCGACCTCGCCATCCACTGCCTGGACATCGGCCAGGGCGACGCGACGCTGATCGTCTCCCCGAGCGGACAGACAATGCTGATCGACGGCGGGCCTGACGGCAGCGGCACCGGCGTCATCGTTCCCTACCTGAGCAGCCTCGGCACCACCGAGCTCGACTACATGGTCGCCACCCACTACCACTCCGACCACATAGGCGGCCTGGACGAGGTCTACCACTACATCGGGGTCGCCGAGACGGTATACGACCGGGGTTGGTCCTATCCTTCCTCCTACTACGACACGTACGCGATGATCGTCTCCTCGCAGCGCCAGCCCATCCTGGAGGGACAGGTCATCGACCTGGGCGGCGGCGTCACCGTGACCTGCCTGGGCCTGAACGGCAACGGCCAGCTCAGCTCCCCCTTCGACGTCTACCAGTATGAAAACGAGTACAGCATAGCCCTGCTGGTCGAGTTCGAGGACTTCGATTTCTTCGTGGCGGGAGACCTGATCGGCACCAACTCCGGCAGCTACGTGGACATCGAGACCAGCATCGGCCCCGAGGCCGGCAACGTCGAGGTCCTGGCGGTCAATCACCACGGCTCCTACTCCAGCAGCAACAGCTACTTCCTGTACAACCTCCAGCCGGAGGCCGCCGTCATCTCGGTAGGTGACGGCAACGGCTTCGGCCATCCTCACCAGCAGGCCCTGGATCGCCTCTCCAACGCCGGCTCCTTCGTCTACCAGACCGAGACGGGCAACGGCGGCACCCTGCCCCCGGACGAGCTGCTCGTCGTTAACGGACACATCCTCATCACCACCGACGGCTTCGGCGACTTCTTCGTGAACGGCGACCAGTACGCCATGGACGAGCCGGATCCGACCAGCGTCCCCGCGACCAGCCGCTTCGCCTTGCGGGGCAACTTCCCCAACCCCTTCAACCCCGCCACCAGCATCCTCTTCGAGACGGCGCAGGGCGGCCCCGCCACGCTGGCAGTCTTCGACCTCGGCGGCCGGCTGGTCTGGCGCGAGCGGTTCACGGCCCTGCCCGGCTCCCAGGCCATCCAGTGGCGGGGGCTCGACGCGGACCGCCAGACGGTTCCGGCCGGGGTTTACCTCTACCGCCTCGAGACCCTCGACGGCGCGGGCAGGGGTAGGATGACCCTCATCAAGTGACCCCTGAGTTGCTTGATCGGGGTTCTGCGGCCTCCCGCCCCGTCACCGCTTCGACGGCGGTCCAGGCAATCCCGTACCCCAGCCCCACCTGGGACAGGTAGTGCTTGCGATCGTTGAGCCGGGACCACCCGGTGAGACCGGAAGCGAACCGCGCTGACCAGCGCCCCGGGCGACCGCCGGCCAGGTGAGCGAGGTTCAGCCAGGGGACGGCGGCCATGAAGGCATGGCCGGAGGCGGAGTTGTCGTCCGCCAGCGGACGCCAGCGGGGATCGCCGGGGGGGTCGGTCGGCCGCGATCCGCCCAGGCCGTACTGCAAGCTCCACAGCGTCGGCAACCCCACCAGGATCGCCTCGAAGTTCCGGCGCCCCCACCTGGTGAATGAGCTGCTGTGCCAGGTCCAGTCCAGCGCGGCCAGCAGGGCCCAGTTGATGAAGAGAAAGCGCCGGCCGGTCGGTTCGACCAGCCTGGCCAGGCTATCGGTCAGCGAGCAGCGGATCCGCTCGGAGTGGAACCGCTCGACGGCCTCGTCGGCCCCGCTGTAGGCAAAAACGCCGGCACCGACCAGGGCGCCGCCGAGGCGCAGGAAATTGCGCCGGCTGTAGCAGCGCCGCCAGTGGGGAGCGGTCTGGCTGAAGAGAGGGGGACCCCGGTGCCGGTCGGAACGGGGGCGGAAAAAAACCGCGGCGAGCACCATCAGGCCGAGGACGATCCACACGAACACGCCTCCGGGCGGCCGAGTACCGGGAATCCAGGAAGCGGACCGGCCGCTCCCGCTTTTAGGCCGGATTATTCCTGAATAATCCGGCCAAGGCGGATCTTAACTTGAGGGTTCGTGGTTGCCCAGCCGGAAATGAGCATTAGCCGGGTCAACGTCTCCGCCAGTGCCCTGGCACCCAGACGTGGCCGCGCCGACGACCCTTCCACTTCCAGTGCCCTTCCACCCAGACGAAATTGGGCCCGGGCTTGGCGGGCTTGACTTCCACCCGCCGTGGGGGCGGCGGCGGGGGCGGCGCCGAGGCGCAACCGCCCAGCACCGGGACCAGCAGGCCGCAGAAGAGGGCCGCCAGGGTCAGGCGTAAGAAATTCCTGCGCAGAAAAGCCCACATGACGATCTCCACCGGTTGGGGCCTCGTGCCGGAGGCGGTGACCCGCTCGGGCGCCGGTACGAGCCCGTGGTTTCAGCGATGTCTTCTTACCCTGTATTTCGACAGCCTCCGGGGCGAGCTTAGGCTCGGCTTCCAGGCTCACCCGGCGATCAGGTCGGCAACCGCCTCGGCGAGAGCGGGAGTGGAGGTCAGGCCGGGACTGTCGATCCCGATCAGGTTGATCAGGCCTTCGCAGTCGCCCTCCTCGCGGCGCAGGACGAAGTCGGCGAACCGATCGGCCGCCAGCTTGGGCCGGATCCCGGCCAGGTCGGGGGAAAGATCGTCCTCGCGCAAGAAAGGCAGGAAGGTGGCGGCGCCGGCCAGGAAGTCGGGACGACGGCCGGGGTCGACCCGGTAATCCTCCACCGGGGGCACCGGCTCCACGTCTGGTCCCAGCTTGATTCGCCCGCCGCGGTCGAGGCAGACGTGGATGCCGAGGCTGGAGCCGTTGGCCGGGGGCACCGGGTAGACCAGGTGGTGCACCGTCCCGGCCGCTACCCCCGCCACGGCGAAATAGCTGCCCTTGACCCAGGCCAGCCGGAGACCCTCCTGCTCCACGGGCACGCCGGCCAGCTCGGCGATCCGGTCGCAGTAGAGCCCGGCGGCATTGACCACCCAGCGGCTGCGGTGAACCCAGCCCTCCCGGTCGCCGGCCTGGCCGCCTGTCACCTCCACGCGCCAGCCGCCTCGGTGGCGGGCCAGGCCCGTCACGGGGGCGCCGGTCAGCACCTGACCGGACCGCTCGGCCGCGAGCCGGCCGTAGGCACGGGCAGCGCCCTCGGCGTCGAGAACGGCGGTGCGAGGGGAAAAGAGGGCGCCCACCGCCCGGACCTGCGGCTCGAGCGCCTTCAGCTCGGCCCGGGAGACCAGCCGCAGATCCTCCACGTCGTTGGCCTGCCCCAGCTCCAGCAACCGCTGCAGCTCCGGTTCCTCGGCGGCGGTGACCGCGACGATCAGCTTGCCGGTCTCGTGATAGCTGACGCCGCTGCGCCGGCAGAACTCCTTCAGGCGACGCCGGCCCACGGGGCAGAACCGGGCCTTCAGCGTACCGGTGGGGTAATACATGCCGCCGTGGGCGACCTCGCTGCTGCGAGCGGTGATGCCGGTGGCGAGCTTCGGCTCCTTTTCCAGCAGCACCGTGGACCCGCCACGCCCCGCCGCCTCGGCGGCAACTGCGCTGCCGACGATCCCCCCCCCGATGACCGTGACGTCGACCTCGATCAAAACCCCACCCCGGGATCCCGGTCCGGCACCGGGACGTCTTACTGGTAAAGAGGAGCGTTGCCGACGAACTCCGCGTCCGCAACATCGGCCGTGGTCTCGACGACCAGGGTAACGACGCCGCGCGTGATCACCTGGCCGGCAACTCGCGAGCCGCCGTGGATGAACACCACCGTGGAATCCCAGGAGGCAGTGCCGGTCACCTCGACCTGCAACCCCGCCGCGAGCTCGGATCCCGAGTAGACTTCGAGACGCCCCCGGACCAGCGTCACCGGTCCGCCCACGCGAGCGCCTCTGACCTCGATCATCCCGTTGGCCAGATTGACCGGCCCTCCGATCTCAACCGCCTCCCCCAGCTCGAGATGGCCGTTCTTGATCTCCACGGCCCCGGCCTGCGCCTCGTCGTCCATCTCCACGTTGCCGTGGTCGACCGCAATGGTGCCGGTTATGACCGAGCGCCGGCCGATCTCGAGATTCCCGGCGGTGAGCTGGACATCTCCCTCCACCCGGCAGTCGGCGCCGATCTCCACGTTGCCGACCGCCCGGTCGATGTCGCCCCGGTGGACCGACCCCTCCTCCAGCTCGAAGTTGCCCACCGAGCAGCCGGCGGCGACAGCAGCGGCCAGGACCAGCAACGATCTCTTCTTCATCCGGTACTCCTTTCTCCCGCCGCGGGCCTGGCTGGTGGCCAGGGCCAGTCGACCGGGGGAGGCGCCTCGAGGACAAGACGTTCGCCACCGACCGGATGGGCCACCACCAGGCGCAGAGCGTGCAAGCCGATTCGCCGGCCGGGCAGCCGGCCGGGTGCTCCGTACTTCAGGTCCCCCAGGATGGGGTGTCCGAGCAGGGCAAGCTGGGCGCGGATCTGATGCCGCCGTCCGGTCCGGGGTTCGACCTCCAGCAGGGTGCAGCCCCGGCGTCGCTCCCGGACCCGATAGAAGAGCTTCGCCTCCCTCGCTCCCGGGAAGGGCGCGGATCCGGCCCGGGTCCGTCCCTGACGATCCCCCCTCGTCGCCAGGTAGGAGACGAGTTCTGCCTGTCGCCTGGCGGGCCGCCCCAGGACCACGGCCAGATAGGTCTTCGCCAGGGTCCCGGCCCGAAACTGTTCGGCCAGCCGGCGGGCGGCCTTCGAGGTTCGCGCCAGCAGGACGAGGCCCGAAACCGGGCGGTCGAGCCGGTGAACCAGACCGAGGTAGACGTTGCCCGGCTTCCGGTACTTCCGCTTGAGGTACCTCCTGGCCAGGTCGAGCAGGGTGACGTGACCGCTCCGGTCCCCCTGAACGAGCAAGCCGGCCGGCTTGATCACGGCCAGCAGGTGGTTATCCTCGTGAACGACAGGAAGATCTGCGGGTATCATGCTAGCTCATTGTATTACGCGGCCCCGGCGAGAGGGAAGGGCAATCGGCGCCCCGGCCAGGTACAGGGCTAACACGATCACCGTCAGGCCGGCGAGAACCCGCAGGTAATCCGCCTCCTCACCGAAAACGAACCAGGCGCACAGCACCGCCAGGGGTATCTTCAGGTTGTTGCAGGCAGCCAGGAACCCGGCCCCCGCCCGGGCCGCGCCCCGGTTCCAGAGGAAGAAGCCCAGGCCGGTCGGCACCACGCCCAGGTACAGCAGGACCAGCCACCCCTCCGGTCCGAAAGCGAGCCGGGCCGGATCCGCGAGCAACAGAGCCCCCGCCCCGGTGACCAGCGTTGCGCCGAGGTACATCCAGGCGAGCAGGGTTGTTTCCGGCGCCGCGGCAGCCTGCCGATCAGGGGCGGCAGTCGGGCCCGGCCACCGGCGAACCAGGCGGCGGTAAAGCACCTGCCCGCCCGCGAAGCAGAGGTTAGCCGCTTGCAAAAGGCCGATTCCGGCCCAGGCCTCCAGCCCGGCGAAGCCCCGCAGCAACACCACCGCCGCACCGACGACGGCCAGCAGGGCGGCGGCGGCGTGCCGCCCGGACCACCGTCGGGCCGCCAGTCCGCAGAAACCGCTCACGTACAGCGGCGTGAAGATTGTGAACAGCGCCACCGCGTACGCCGGCAGGCTGCGGTAAGAAGCAATGTAAAAACAGTACATGAGGCCGAACTGCAGGGCCCCCAGACCGAGCAGGCGCAAGGTGAGCGAGCGGTCGAGTCGGCGGCGGAACAACCAGGGTGAGAAGAGCACCGCCGAGATGGCCAGGCGAACGCAGGCGACGACGAGCGGATCGAAGGCGGCCAGATGCCTCTTGATCAGCCCGAACGACAGGGCCCAGAGCACCGATGCGGCGACCAGATAAAACAGAGCGCGCTCCTCGGCTCAAGGGAAGAAACCGTCCCAACCTAGCCGGCGCACGCCCAGGCTGTAAACCTTTGGTTGTGGTCCGGATGCCGAACGACCCGGGTACAGGAAGTGCCCCGGGGACCGTCCCCGGGAATGGTCAGGAGGGGGCCAAGAGCGTTGCCGGGCAATCACCTACCTGGACACATTTTCCGGGCCCCAACCGATCATTTCAGAAGCGTCATCTTGCGGGTAAGATCGCAGCCCGGCGCCCGCAGGCGGTAGAAATAGGTTCCGGAGGCGACCGGGCGGCCCGCCTGGTCCAGACCGTTCCAGACCGCCGTGTGCGGCCCGGCGGACAGGAAACCAGCGCAGAGGGTCTGGACCAGCTTGCCGGTGGCGTCGAAGACCTGCAGCCGGGCCAGGCCGCCACCGCTGGGCAGGACGAAGGGGATCGTGGTGACGGGATTGAAGGGGTTGGGTCGGTTCGGCAGCAGACGGGCCCGGGCCAGATCGGCGGGCGGCACGTCGACGGCCACCTCCTCGACCGTCTTCAACACCCAGCCGTCCCGGTCCAGCTCCAAGCCCAACACGGTGCCGCCAACGGTGAACGTGTAGTCCTGAATAGCCTGGTCGTTCTGGACCACGAACTCGTAAACCCCGGTATCGGTGGTCACGGTCACGTCCAGGGGCATTGCGAACAGGCCGGTGTCCGTCTGGGTCTGTTCGATCTGCAACCTTACCCTAGTGGACCTGTCGTCCGCCAGCGAGTACCAGGAATACCGGTACCGGGGATAGTATTCGCCGTAGATCCACTGCGCAAAGAAGCGATCCAGGTCCACTCCGGAAACGGCCTCGCAGACATCCCGGAACTGCTCGGTGGTCGCGGTGCCACCCTCGTGGACAGCCCGGTAGGCGGCGAGCGCGGCGAAGAAGTCTTCCTCTCCCAGCACGTGGCGCAGCATGTGGACCACCCAGGACGCCTTGGCGTAGACGAGGTACCAGACGAAGATCGAGCCGAAATCGTCCGGATCCTCGACGAAGATGGTGCCCGCTCCGAAGTACCGGGTGATGGCCATGTTCTCGTGGTAGGCAGCCATCCCCTCGCTCCACCCGCGCCAGTATGCCTCCGACCAGGTGGCCAGACCCTCGTTCAGCCAGACGTGATGGAACGTCTCGCAGGTGATCATGTCTCCCCACCACTGGTGGGCCAGTTCGTGGGCGATCAGGCTGGGGTGGTAGGCGGAGTACTTGAGGCTGGTCAGGGTCTGATGCTCCATGCCGCCGCCGATGTCGATCTGGGCGTGTCCATACTTCTCGGTCAGGAAGGGATACGGACCGAAGCCCTCGGCGAAAGCGGCCAGCATCTCCACGGTGACCGGGTAACCGAGCAACGCGTTGTCGAGCTGATGCGGCAGGACGTAGAACTGCAGCTCGAGCGAATCGCAGCGGGAGTAATGGTACCACTCGCTGAAGGTTGCGTAGGGATGGATGGCGAGGGAAACCAGGTAGGTGGCGATGGGATACCCCTCGTGCCAGTGGAAGGTCCGGGTGTCCCCGTTGTCGACCACCGAGACCAGCCGCCCGTTCGAGGCCACCAGCAGTCCGTCGTCCGGAACCGTCACCCGGATGTCGACCGAATCGGCCTTGTCGGCCGCCTGGTCCTTGCAGGCCCACCAGTGCCGCGCCCCGTACGGCTGGCTCATGGTCCAGATCCAGGGCTCGCCCCCGGAGTTGCTCCATTCCCAGGCATCGGTGTTGGGGATGTCGGGATTGCCGTGGTAGCTGACCCCGACGGTGACCGTTTCGCCGCTGGCGTAAGTCCGGTCCAGATAGATCGTGACCACGCTGGCGACGTGGCTGAAGAACGCCGATTGACCGCCGACGCTCGCCGCGGTGACGGTCAAGGTGCCCCAGAGATCGAGGTCGATCTCCGCCAGCTCAGGACCGGTGACGGTCACCACGGCGGTGACCATGCCCGTGATCTGGCGGAAGACCGGATCGATCGCGAGGTCCAGAGCGTAGTAGCGAGCGTCGTAGAGGTCCTGGTTGGGAGTGCGAGCGGCGGCCGTGTCGCCGAGCCGGGCGGCTAGATACGACTTGGTGTAGGCCTCCGCTACGCCAGGCAGCTGGGCTTGATAGGAGGGGGAAAGCGGCCCGCAATCGAGCGGGGGTGCCAGGGGCACCGGCTCGGACCGGGCGGCGCCGGCGAGCAGCACCTGCGCGGCGCACCAGACCACCAGCAGCGGCTGCGAAAGTCGACACGACCTCATGGCAGTTACCGGGACCTCCGGCCGGAGGGAACAAGAAAGAGCGGCCGCCCCCCCCCCCCCGCCCCACATTGTCCCCGACCGGGGCCCGCGGGTGGGGCGAC
>CAZAHC010000057.1:0-15115 GCA_964484595.1 uncultured Fibrobacteraceae bacterium
CTCCAGCGCCTGATGCAGCCCCTCGCTGAAGCGGCGGCCGGGCATGAGCCGCCCCGTGAACTCGTCCACGATGATGATCTTGCCCTCCTGGATGACGTACTCGTCATCCTTCGCGAACAGGGAGTACGCCTTCAGTAGCTGGTCCACGTTGCTGATCTGCTCGTTCTTCAGCGCGTATTGCCGCTCGACGGTCTCGAGCTTCTTGGCCTTCCCGGTGGCGTCGAGGCTCTTGTCCGCCTCGATCTCGCCGGCAGCCCCGGCCAGGTCCGGCAGGACGAAGAAGTCCTTCTCCTCCTGGGCCAGGATCTCCCGGCCCTTCTCGGTCAGGTCCACGCCGTGGTTCTTCTCGTCGACCACGTACAGCAGGTCGGCGTCGGCCTCCCACATGGCCTTGTCCCGCATGTAGGCAGCTTCGATGCGCTGCACGCTCTCCAGCACACCCGGGATCTGGGCAAGCCGGCGGTAGCGCTTGTTCTTGGGCGCCCCGCGGCTGATGCGCAGGAGCTTCAGCGCGGTATCCTCGTCGATCTCCAGATCCTCTTCCGGACCGGCCCCCTTCAAGCTGCGCTCCGCGTCGGTGGCCCAGCTGTTCACGATCCGTTCCTGCTGGCGAACCAGCCGCTCGACCCGGGGCTTCAGCTCCTCGAAGCGGTGGGTCGACTTGTCCACAGCCCCGCTGATGATCAGGGGGGTGCGAGCCTCGTCGACCAGCACCGAATCGACCTCGTCCACGATGGCGTAGTGGAAACCCCGCTGGACCAGCTGCTCCTTCTGGATGGCCATGTTGTCCCGCAGGTAGTCGAAGCCGAACTCGTTGTTCGTCCCGTAGGTGATCTCGCAGCCGTAGGCCTCGCGGCGTTCGGCGGGAGTCATCTCGTTGAGGATGAAGCCGACCGTGCAGCCGAGGAACTTCAGCACCCCGCCCATCCACTCGGCGTCACGGCGGGCGAGGTAGTCGTTGACGGTGATCAGGTGGGCGCCCTTGCCGGCCAGCGAGTTCAGGTAGAGGGGCATGATGGCCACGAGGGTCTTGCCTTCACCGGTGGCCATCTCGGCGATCTTGCCCTGGTGCAAGGCGATGCCCCCGAGGATCTGGACGTCGTAGGGCACCATGTCCCAGACCTGCTCCCGGTTCCAGACGGGCCAGGAGACCTGCCGCTCGGCCAACCGGCGACACCCCTCCCAGACCACCCCGAACGCCTCGGGCAGCAGGTCGTCGAGGGTTTCCCCGGCGGCGTGCCGGGTCCTTAACTCTTCACGCTTGGCCCGCAGAGCCTCGTCGTCCAGTTCACGGAAGGCTTGACGGGCCTCCTTGACCAGCCCCAGAACCGGCTTCAGCTTGCCGTAATCCCGGCGGGACTTCTTGCCAAAGATCTTTTCCAGCAGACCGGTAAGCCCGGAAGCCATCTTGAATCACTCCCTCTTGCGGAATGGGCGGTTGGCGCCGGAAAAAGGTAGAGCAGGCCCCTGGAGGTGTCAATCCCGCCCCCGGGTCAGTCCAGCCAGGTCAGCGCGTAGTGGACGATGCCGGCGGTGGCCAGGGGCATGGTCAGGTTGTCCCAGCGGCCGTGGGTCCATCTCTCCATCAGCGCCGCGGTGGTCCCCCCCAGAACGATGACCAGCGGTTGCGGGCCAACGACCAGCAGGATCATGCCCATGGAGACGAAAAGGCAACCCAGGGTGCCGGCGAGGGTCTTGTGCCGGCGGACCTTCACGGCCGGCCGCCGCCCGGGTTCGGCCTTTCGCAGGTGTCGCTGGCGTCGCCACTCCTGGTAGGATTGTCCCGCCAGCGCAGCGGCCGAATCGCCCCAGGTGAGGCAAAGGATGCCCGCGGTCGCGGGGCCGGCCGGGAACAGGGCGCTGGTCAGGGTGATGCCGACCATCATCACGGTGGCGCCGGTGTAGGTGTAGCGCTCGTTCACCCGGAAGACGAAGGGGAAGGTCCGGTAGCACCAGACCGCCCAGCGCCGGGAGCGGATCCGGAAGTGATCGACCGCCAGAACGAAGAGGGTGGCCAGGGCGAGACCGCCGGTGGCGTAAGGCTCCTGGAGGTAGAAGGTCCAGAGGGCCAGGATTGTCGAACCGAGATGGATGCCCTTGCGATCCCACTCCACGCCCTGCCGCCAGGAGCGCAAGGTGGCGGGATCCGGTTTCAGTTCGTCACGCTTGTCCCGCAGCTGCTCTTTCAGCCGCCGCGAACGTTCGGCCAGCTGGTTCTTGTCCAGGCGTTGAGCGAGCTTCTGTTTCATGATCCCCGACCGATCCCAGCCCACGGGTAGAGTCACCCGGTTCGACCGGAATCACCGGGCCACCTCCCCATTTTCACTGATCATCCAATCGTAAATAGCCCGATCAATCAATACCTTTTCGCAGTAGCGCCGGGTTTCGGGGTAGCCGATCCAGGCAAGAAAGAGATCGCGCTCCTTCGGGCCTCCTAGCTGGCGATCCCAGCGATCGACCGCCTGGCCCCCGGCGTTGTACGCGGCCACAGTCCGGTAGGGATCGCCGGCATAACGCCGGGCGTTCTCCGCCAGCAGGCCGGCACCCAGCGCCACCGAAACCGAGGGGCGCTCCCAGCGCACCGCCCCGCCGGAAACCCCACGGTCGGGATAATGGAAGGGCATGATCTGCAACCAGCCCAGGGCGCCGGCTCGGGAGCGAGCGTTCGGATCGAAGAGGGATTCGTTCCGGGCCAGAGCCAGGATCAGGGCGGGTTCGATTCCGGAGTCCGCGACGGCCGCCAGCAGGGGCCCGGGTTCGGGCAAGGGATAGAGGAACTTGTACCGGTCGACGAGGCTCAGCTCACCCTGGGGCAAATCCACGGTCAGGGCGACTTGACCCGCTTTATCTCCGGTGGCCAGGCACACCCCGAGCAGGGCGTGGCGGGTGAGCTTCCCGGGGCGCGGGAGTCCCGGCGGCCGGGAGTCGAGGTCCAGAAAGGGAGACTGGCCGGACAGAACCTGTCCCTCGGCAAGGCGGGCCAGATCACAGGCGAGAACCCGATCGAGGACCACCGCCTGCCAGGCATGATCCCGCAGGAAGCGGCCGATGGTGGCACAGGCGAGGGCGAACCGTCCGGTCTCCGTCGGGCAGGCCCGGACCGCTTGCAGACCGCTCCGGTAATCCCGGAGGCGCAGATCGACCGGACCCTCCGCGGCCGCCTCGGCGCAGAAGCCGAGCCCCCATTCGGTCCAGAGCCGCCAGAGTTCGGCTTGCAGCCGCCGGCTGGCGGTGGCCAGTGCGTCATCGCCCTCGGTCCGGATCTCGTCCGCCCGCCCGGTGCGGACCAGCCAGCCGGCCTCGTCCGCAATTCCCCCGGCTTTCGGCCCCGACTGCTGGTCGTTGCCAGGTTCCCACTCTTGCCAGCGACTCAGCCGGCCGGCGAGTGTCGCCCACCGGTCGCCGTGCAGGTAGGTCGCGGCCAGCTTGAGAATCCGCCCCCGGGCCGACTCGTTTTGCCGGGCAACCGCCAGCACCATTACCTGTTCGGTCCACTCCAGCAGGCGGCGCGCCGGCTCCCCGGTGACCGGGCCGCCAACCAGGTCCAGCGCGGCTTCCAGGTTCGCCAGGCCGGCTGGCCACTGGCTGAGCAACAACCAGGCCTCCGAGGCCCGTCGCAACAGGTCGAGCCGCTGGCCGGGGGCCAGACCAGGCAGCGCAGCCAGCGCCTCGAGGCGCTCGGGCCGGCCGGCGGCCTGGCGCCGCCTCCCCAGGAGCCAGATTTCCTGCCAGCGTTCTTCCCCTGGGGGTTGATCAAACCTGGCGAAGTGCCGGTCGAGCGGCTCTCCCCTGGGCAGGGCCACCGCGCCCACGGCCGCTTCCGCCCCGGCAGGAAAACCAGCCCCCGCGAGCTCGGTCGCGGAAAGCCAATGCCGGCTCAGGCCGGCCAGGAAAACCGCCAGGCACTCCGAGGCGCATCCCGGGGTTAGCGCCGGCAGACGCCGGGACCGTTGCCTGGCCACCCAGATCGCCCACCCGGAACGGGCATCATAGGGGCCCAGCATGAAGAGCTCCGGCCATACCTGGTTGCTGCTCCCCCCGGCAACCTGACCGCAAATTTCCGCCAGCCGCCTCGCCCGGAGAGACCAGACAAACACTTCTTCGGGGGACAGCCCCAGTTCCCGCCGCCGGGCGAGGATCCTTGATATTACCTCGAAGGAATTCTCGTAATCGGTTTTCTGATAATGCCTAAAGGCCAGGGCATAAAGAGTCTCCTTAACCAGGAATATCCTGGCCGGAACCTCGGTCACGGTACCTGTGCCGGACCGGAACCTCCGCAGCGCTTGCCGATGATCGTCGTACCAGGCCTGCTGGGCCTCGCTCGAACCGGCGGCCGGTCCCAGCAGGCGCCAGGCGACCAGGCGGTGACTCTGCGGGATCCGGGCTGGCGCGAAGAAGCGTTCGGCGGCGGCGAGCCACTCTTCCTTAATTTTGAGGGGCTCGAAAAGCCTGACCGGCCAGCCCCCCTCGAGCCGGATGTCTTCCCAGTTGCGAAAATAGCCGACCCGGAACTCTTCCAGGAAGGGATCAACCAGCGGTTCGCCGGCGGCCGTCGAACCGGCCCCCAGGAGGCAGCAGAACCACGCGGTCACCAATAGAACTCCCGGCAGGCGAATCATGGCAGGAAGACCACCTTCCGGGTGACCCGCCGGCCACCCGTCTCGAGGCGAAACAGGTACTGGCCGGCGGCGGCCCGCCGCCCCGCTCCGTCCCGGCCGTCCCACAGGAGCAGCTGCTGCCCGCCCGCCAGATCCCAACCACGAAGCCGGCGGCCACGGACGTCAAACACCGAGAGCCGCCCCGCCTCCCCGTACGGAAGCTTGACCAGCAGGCGAACCGGCCCCCGCGCGGGATTGGGATAAGGACTTCCCAGGAGTGCCGGCCGCGACAACCCGCCGTCGCGGTAGAGAACCATCGGTCGGGAAACCACCCGGCCCAGCGAGACAAGCGCCACCACCCTGACCTGTTGCCGAACCGAGGGGTCGGCGGGAAGTCCCCCCGCCAGCGAGGCCAGCGGGAGCGACCACTGCCAGCCACCAGGACCCGGCGCCGGCGGCCCGGACCAGATCTCTGTCCAGGTCAGGCCCTGGTCGGCGCTTGTCTCGATCGCGAACGAATCGGTCGGCTCCCAGGGCCAGGCCCAGACCAGGCAGCTGGCGGTCGGGTTGTCGGGAGCAAGCAGGTCAACCGGGAAAGCCGAGTCGTGGTCGAGCGAGGCAAGGCTCTCCAGGCGGGCGACGAACCATCCCTTCCCAGGTTGGGAAAGGGGGTACTTGTCGCTGGCAAATCGCAGCCGCAGCTTGAAGGGACCGCAGGCTTCAGGCACCGGGAAGAGATCGACTCGCCAGGTAACCGGCCCGTCCGCGGACAAGGGATCGTGTCCGCAGAAGGCGTCCCTCCCGTGCAAGGGGCAATCGGACCGGGCATCCACCTGAGCATCATAACCGTCCACCGGTTGGGTGACGGCCCAGCTGCCATCGGGCAAACCGAATTCGATAACCGCACCGTCCCAGCCCAAACCTGGCCGCTCGGTCTCAAGGTCAACCGCATGGACCAGCCGAACTGCTTCGGTGCCGGGGGCTAAGGGGCTCGAAACCAGAACAACGTCGGCACTATCGTGGTAGGCAACGGTAGTATTCCAGCCCGGGAATGCGCTTGGAAATTCGGCGCCAGTGCAGACCAAGACCCCGGAACCATCGGCCGTCAAAAAAGGAGGGCCAGCCCAGAAATGCCACGTCGTATTGGCCTGGCCGGACGGGTGGAGCATCTCCCAGGAAGTGTCCCAGTTCGCGGCGAAGTCCAGCGGGTCGGTAGGCTGTTGCCAGAGCCAGAGGCGTGCGGCGGGCTCGGCCTGCCAGCCGTCACTGGACAGCTCGATGGAAAAAACCGTGAAAGCCTCGCTGTCGGGCGGCATCAGGTAAGGCGACCAGAGCGGAGGATCGGGAGTAGTCCAGCGGCCGTTTTCGTCCCGGACCAGGTCCAGAATCACCTGCTGCCCGCCGGGAGTGAATTCACCCCAGGCCGGTTCCGAGGCCACCGAGACCGTGGCCGTCAGGAAGGGCAGGGGCAGACCCGTTTCCGTCACCACCAGCTGCAATTCGCCGGGGGCCTCCCCCGCGAAGCCGAAGTCCACGGAAACGCCAAAGCTGACGGTGTCGCTGATCTCCAGGGCGACCTTGTCCCCAAGAGGATTGATCCCGGTCAGTGAGACCTCGCTCGGCCCGTCGTACCCCAGGCTGGCAGGATCGCTCGTCGGGCTGAACTCGGTCTTGCCCAGCGGGCCGGGAAACAGATCCGCCGGTCGACCGGTATCTTCCCCGATCGCGAGGTGGCCGTCGCCGTCGGCCTCTACCAGCACCACCCGGATGTGGCGGTCGGGAAAGGAGGTGCCTTCGGCTTCGCCCTCGGCCAGCGATTCGTCGACGTGATAGATGAGAAGCTGTCCCGGGGGAAGCTGGGCGTCGAAGGGACCGCTTGCCGGCCCTGCCCGCGTTTCGAGAAGGAAGTACTCCGGGCCGCTGATTCCCTGGGTCCAGACCCGCCAGGCGGTCCGCCCGGCAGGGGCCGCCAGGAGCGTGTCCGGTCGCCCACTGCCCCGCGCGGACACGATGTCGCACCACCCGAGCTGCGCCGCGCTGTAGGCGTCGAGCAGGGCGGCGCCGCTGCCGTCCCCGTTGCCCCAGGCCCCGGCCGCCATGAGGCTGAAGATACCAAGCCCGCCCCTGGCCACCGCCTCCCCCTGGTCGGCAGACATGTCGGTATCGTAACGGTCGTTCAAACCGAACAGATGCCCCACCTCATGGGCCCAGATCCCGAGGCCGCTCTGGAGGCTGGCCACGGCGTACGAGCTGGCCACCACGCCGCCGTTTGCAACGGGCTCGTCGAGAAAGTACTGCAAGGCCTCGATCAGGCCCCCGCCCGGCGGGGGATCGTTCTCGGTGCCGGGGGCCGCGTGCAGGATCAGGACCCCGTCCACCTCCCCGTCGTCGTCGGCACTGCCGGGCAGGCGGTCCGGGCCCTCCATGTCCAGTTGGCGGAAATCCAGTCCCATGGCCGCCACGGCCTGCAGGGCCTCGCGGGCCAGCCGCCGGGAGTTTTCATAGTCGAGGCCAAAGAGGGGGTCGGCATAGTCCCGGCGGACGCCGGCCAGCGAGACCCGCGGCGCCAGCAGGGTCGTCAGCTCCAGCCTTTCCCCCGAGGCAATGCGATAGAAGTTGGCGAGGGATTCACCGGCCAGGGGGAACAGGCGCTGGCCCAGAGCCGCGTTGGGATCCCAGTCGGCCGGCAACCGGTAGTCCGCGAAGTCCACGGGGATGACCAGCAAGCCGAACCGGGCGGCGGCGAACTCGCAGCGCGCCCGGGCCACTGCCTCCCGCATCGCGGCCCGCCTCTCGGAGCGCAGTCGCTGCAGGGTGCCGGAATCGCCGGCAGCGTCAGCAACCGACGGGGCGCCGGCCAGCCCCGCCAGGAGCACCAGGCAAAGCCCCAGGAACCACCGGGCCCGACGAGGCCACGCGGCCCCGGGGACTCTCAACAGCAGGCGCCCCCTACTCCCACTCGATGGTGCTTGGTGGCTTGCTGCTGATATCATAGACAACCCGGTTGACGCCGGGGACCTCGTTGATGATCCGGTTGCTCACGCGACCCAGAACGGCGGGGGGAATCTGGGCCCAGTCGGCGGTCATGCCATCACGGCTGGTCACCGCGCGCAGGGCGACCACGTGCTCGTAGGTTCGCTGATCCCCCATCACTCCCACCGAGCGAATCGGCAGGAGCACCGCGCCCGCCTGCCAGATCTTACCGTACTGGCCGGAGCGATGCAGCTCCTGGATAAAGATAGAGTCCGCTGCCTGCAGTAGGGAAACCTTCTCGGCCGTGACCTCTCCCAGAATCCGCACTCCCAGGCCGGGCCCGGGGAAGGGATGTCGCTGCAGCAGCGAATCGGGAATCTCGAGTTGCCTGCCCACCTGCCGCACCTCGTCCTTGAAAAGGTCGCGCAGGGGCTCGATGAGGTCGAAGCCCAGCTCGGCCGGCAATCCGCCCACGTTGTGGTGAGTCTTGATGACGCTGGAAGGCCCGGCCACCGACTGGGACTCGATGCGATCGGGATAGAGGGTGCCCTGGGCCAGAAAACCGAACGGTCCCTTGTCCGCGGTCGCCTCCTTGAAGACGGAGATGAAGGAATTGCCGATGATGCGTCGCTTGGCCTCCGGCTCGGTCACGCCGACCAGGCCGGCCAGAAAAACAGGGCCGGCGTCGACCCGCTGGATGGGGCGCTGAAGGAAGCCGTCCAGGCTCTGCTGCACCTCGTCACTCTCGCCCTGGCGCATCAGGCCGTTGTCCACGTAAACCGTGTGCAACCTCTCGCCGATCGCCCGGTCGACCAGCGTGGCCACCACCGTGGAATCGACCCCGCCGGAGACGGCGCAGAGGACCCGAGCCTGACCGACTTGTTCCCGGATCACGGTGACGGCGTCGGCCACGAAGGTCGAGGCAGACCAGCTCTCGGTGATGCCGCAGATCTCCCGGGCGAACGCGGTCAGGATCTCGTTGCCGTGCGGGGTGTGTACAACCTCGGGGTGAAACTGCACACAGAAGAAGCCGCGCCCAGGATCCGCGGCGGCGGCGAAGGGTATCTGCTCGGTCTCGGCCAGCACCACGAACCCGGCGGGCAAGGCCGCGACCCGATCGCCGTGGCTCATCCAGACCTGTTGCCGGTCGGGGGTGTCGCCGAAGAGCGCAGCCCGGGAAATCACCTTGATCTCGGCCGCCCCGTACTCGCGCCGGTCAGCGGGTTCGATGCGACCGCCGAGCTTGTGGCACATCAGCTGCATCCCGTAGCAGATGCCCAGCAAGGGAACCCCGGCGGCGAAGAGATCCTTCCCGACGTCGGGCGCTCCATCTTCGGTGACCGAGGATGGCCCCCCCGAGAGAATCAGCCCGCGCAGGTCCGGTTCTCCCAGCACCTCCTGGTAGCGACTGAAGGGATGAAGCTCGCTGAAGACGCCAATCTCCCGCAGCCGGCGGGCGATGAGCTGGCTGTACTGCGATCCGAAATCGAGAACAACGATCTTGGGCTGCTGACTTACTGCTCCGGCGGCCGCCATGAAACCCTCCCGAGCCTT
Organism: uncultured Fibrobacteraceae bacterium; assembly: GCA_964484595.1. GTDB lineage: Bacteria > Krumholzibacteriota > Krumholzibacteriia > LZORAL124-64-63 > LZORAL124-64-63 > CAZAHC01. The sequence continues at coordinate 9,126 of CAZAHC010000057.1, forward strand.
GGCCCGGTAGCCAGGGTCAGTGATTGAAGTGTCGTCGGTCGGAAAACACCAGGGTGATGCCAAGTTCACCTGCTGCCCGGGCGACCTCCTGGTCCCGGATGGAGCCGCCGGGCGCGACCACCGCCTTGACGCCGACCCGCGCCAGCAGCTCGATGCTGTCCGGGAAAGGGAAGAACCCGTCCGAGGCGGCAACCGCTCCCTGGAGGTCGAGACCCTGGTCGGCGGCCTTCTGCAGGGCGATCCGGGTCGAGTCTACCCGGCTCATCTGCCCGAAGCCACAGCCGAGGGTGCCGTCACCGTCACCGACCACGATCGCGTTGCTCTTGCCGTGCTTGCAGACCTTCCAGACCAGAGCCAGCGCCCGGGCGGTACTCTCGTCTGGTTCCGGTCCGGCGGCGACGCTCCAGCTGGCCAGCTCCGGGAATCCGCTGTCCTCGTCCTGCCGCAAGGTGAGCCGCCCGAAGGTGCGGCTCTTGCCCTGGGTGGCGGCTGCAAAAACCGACCCCCGGAAGCGAAGGATGCGCACGTTCTTCTTGCGGCGAAGCTTGGCCAGGGCGTCTTGGGTGAAGTCGGGGGCGGCTACGATCTCGTAGAACATCCCGCCCAGCGTTTCGGCCGCGGCCAGGTTCACCGGCGTGTTGAAGGAAAAAACTCCGCCGAAGGCCGAAACCGGATCGCAGCGCAGGGCCCGGTCCAGGGCGACGGCGGGTTCGCCCCGGCCGAACCCACAGGGGTTGGTGTGCTTGATGACGGCGCAGCAGGGTCGCCGGAAATCGCCGACCAGCTTCACCGCCGCTACCAGATCGACCAGGTTGTTGTACGACAGTTCCTTCCCGCCCAGCTGGGTCAACCCGCAGCTCTCCAGCCCGGCGTCACCCGACTCGCCGGGCCCGACCACCAGCTCCGCCTTCTGGTGAGGATTCTCCCCGTAACGCAGGGCGAGGGCAGTTGCCCCCGTTTCCTTGTCCTGGCCCGGCAGGGTTTCACCGAACCAGGCGGCGATGGAGCGGTTGTAAGCACCCACGCGGGCGAAGGTCGCCGCGGCCATCCGCCGCCGGAAGTCGAGGCTGGTCGTACCGTCGTGCTTTTCCAGCTCGGCAAGGAACTCGGGATAGAAGACCGGATCGCTAAGGACGGTAACGCGCGAAAAGTTCTTGGCAGCGGCCCGCAGCAGGGAGGGTCCGCCGATGTCTATGTTCTCGATCACCTCTGTCTCGCCGGCGCCGGAGCCGGCAGCTTCGCGAAAGCGGTAAAGGTTCACGCAGACCAGATCGATGGGCGCCACCCCCAGGTCGGCCACCTCGGCGAAGTCGGCCTCCTCAGCGCCGAGGATCCCGCCCATCACCAGCGGGTGCATGGTCTTGACCCGCCCGCCGAAGATCTCCGGAAAGCCGGTCAGCTCGCTCACCCGGGTGACCGCAAACCCGCTCTCCGCCAGGGACCGCGCGGTTCCCCCCGAAGCGATGAGTTCGTAGCCGCAGGACACCAGCCCCGCGGCGAGCTCGGCGAGGCCGCTCTTGTCGGTAAGACTCAGCAGGGCCCGGCGGGGTCGCTTCACTGGAGGTACGCTTGCCATTTTTCGGCCTCCGCGGGAAAGAGGATCTGCAGGACTTCCCGGTAGCGGCTGGCGGTCCGGGCGAGGATCTCCGCCGGCAGCGGGGGCGGCGGGGGCGTCTTGTTCCAGTCGAGGGTGTCGAGATGGTTGCGCAGGATCTGCTTGTCCCAGCTGGCCGGTTCCACGCCCGGCCGGTGCTCGGCCGCGGGCCAGAAGCGGCTCGAATCGGGAGTCAGGGTCTCGTCGATCAGGGTCACCTGGTCGCCCACCAGGCCGAACTCGAACTTGGTGTCGGCCAGGATCACTCCCCGGGGCTCGGCATAGGCGGCGCCCTCACGGTAGATCCGCAGCGACAGTTCGCGCAGGGTCGCCGCCGGCTCTGCGCCGACGATCGCGGTCATCGCCGCGAACGAGATGTTCTCGTCGTGCCCCTCGGCGGCCTTGGTCGAGGGGGTGAACAGCGCCTCGGGGAGCTTCTGGGCCAGCTGCAAACCCGCCGGCAGCTCGAACCCGCAGATCGTACCGTCCTGCTGGTAGGATCGCCAGCCGGACCCGGCGATATACCCACGCACGATGCACTCAACGTCGAACCGCCGGGCCTTGTGCACCAGGACCGACCGGCCGCCAAGCGCGTCGGGGAAATCGCCGAAGGGAGCGGGGAATTCGGCCGGGTCGGCGGTGATCAGATGGTTGGGGATGTCGGCGAAGCGGTCGAGCCAGCCAAGGCTCATCACCGTCAGGACCACGCCGCGCCCGGGAACCACCTCGTCCATGATCACGTCGTAGGCGGAGATCCGGTCGGTGGACACGATGAAGAGCTTGTCGCCGAGATCGAAGACGTCCCTGACCTTGCCGGTGTAATCAGGCCGCAGGCCGATCTCCTCGGTACTGCGCAGCGCACCCATGTTCTCCTCCCCTGCCAGGTGGGAAAAAAGCCGTCGGCGAATAACGACGGCGGCATGGTAGGTGCGGCCGCGCGAAGTGTCAAGGTGACGCTGTGGCCGCCGGCGCCGGCTCCAGATCCCTGGGCAACCGGCCCCGCTCACCGACCGCAGTCCACCAGTGCAGCTCCCCGTCGTTTTCCCATTGCCAGAAGATGGACCCGGCCAGATCGGTCCTGATCAGCGGTACCGTATCGCCTGCGGCCAGGTAGGGACCGTGGCTCGGGTGATGATGACGGTTTTCCACGCCACAGCTGATCACGACCAGACGGGGCCGGGCCCAGGCCAGGAAGTTCGCCGTACCGGAGGTGTTGCTGCCGTGGTGCCCGCCCTTCCAGACCTGCAGCCCGGTCCCGACGGCCGGCACGGGTCCGGCCAGCACGGACCGTTCCCCAGCGCGCTCGAGATCTCCGCTCCACAAGGCCACCGCTTCTCCCTCGCGCAGCAGGGCGAGCACGATGGAGCGGTCGTTCTCGGCGCTGCCTGCGGCACCTCCGGCCTGGTCAGGGTAGAGACAGACCAGTTGCCAGGGCCCGTTTTCGTGCAGCAGGTCGCCGCGAACCGGACTGCGGGTCACGCTGCCCGGCGGCAGGACTTCTGCCTTCTCGGCTGCCGATCCTCCCAGGTACCAGCAGCAAACCTGGCAGCGTCTGACCAGTTCCTCCGCCCCCCCGGTATGATCGTGGTGTCCATGGGTCAGGATCACCGCATCCAGCTTCCTGATCCTCTGACGTTCGAGCCAGGGCAAGACCGACCACTGCAGCGCCGAGCCCCCCGGCCAGGCGGGGCCGGTGTCAACCAGGGCGGTCCAGCCGTCGGGAAAGCGAAGCAGACCGCAGTCTCCCTGCCCAACGTCGAACTGGACGGCGGCCATGCGACCGCCGCCTGTTCGTCCACCTCCGGACAGCAAGCAAACAAGCCCGCCTGCGAGAAGCAGCCCGGGCAGGATAACCCCGGGCCCCCGGCGTCCCCGGCCCAGCCGGCGCACTTGCTCTAGCAAGCCGGCCGAAAGCAGCAGGAAGCCGGCCAGTCGCCACGGGTCGAGGACCGGCACTCCGACAACCAGGGGCAGTTCCCGGTCCAGCATTCCCGCCCCTGCGGTCAACAGGCGAAAGAGCAGCCAGCTAACACCCAGAACCGCTTCCGCGCCCCAGGACCACAGCAGGCCGACCCCGATTCCAATCACCGCACACCAGACCGCAACCGAGAAGACTGGAACCGCCACCAGGTTCAGCAACGGCGAGAGCGGGTTGTACCACCCGAAGGAACAGGCGACCTCGCAGGCGGTGAACCACTGGGCGCTCAGGGTCACCGAACCGGCGGCCAGCACCCACCGCACCACCCGGGGACCGGACCGCAGAACCGGACCGATCAGGCGACTCACCAGGACGATGCCGGTCGCCGCCAGGTAGGACAGGCGTAAGCCGCTGTCCAGGATACTGCAGGGCGAGAGCTGGTAGTTCAGCCAGAACAGCAGGCCGAGTCCGTTCAGCGGGTCGCACTTCCTCCCCCAGACCGGCCCCGACAGCACCAGCAGGACCATGCCGGCTGCCCGTAGAACCGAGCTGGACATCCCCGTCAACAGGGCATAAACGGACAGCACAGCCAGGACCACAACCAGGCGCAGCCACGGCCCCGGCGAGAAGGGTCGCAACATCGCGGCCAGGATCACCAGCAAGATCCCCACGTGTAAGCCCGAGACCGCGAAGAGGTGGGCCAGGCCGAGGCGCGCAAAGGGCTCGCGTGCCGCCCGGCTGGACAAATCTCTTTCGCCCAGCAATACCGAGGCGACCAGGGCAGCTTCTCGGGGCGGCAGGCCGCCCGCCAGGCGATCCAGTAGCGCTCCCCGAACGGGGCAGAGGAAGCTGCCGGCTATCCGGCCCAGCCAGTCCGGACCGAGCGGCAGATCGGATCCGGTCAGAAGCTGCGGCTGACCGTCGAAACGCCCTTCCCAAAGCAGGCCACGGCCGGCCAGAAAACGGGCGGGATCGAAGCCGCCGGGCAGCGCGGCGGCTCGTGGCAAGGTTGTGGCCATCCGGCCGGCGACGAACGACCACAGACCCGGTGCTGGACCCTGGCCCTTGATCAGGATCCCCTCGCCCCGCCGCGGCGCGAAGGGTCCGACCTGAGCCCCGGAGGCGCAGGCGACGAGAACCCCGGCTGCCGACCAACCCTTAGCCCGGTCCCGGGGCCAGGCAGTGATCCGGGCCACGACCGGTCCTTGCCAACCGACCCTCCGGCAGGGCGCCCAGGCCGGGTCTGCGACAGCGTGCGGCCGGCTGCGCCGGGCGGTCGCTTCTTGTTGCCCGGACCAGAAGGCACCTCCCCCGGTAAGCCCCCAGACCAGGGTCGAGCAGACCGGGTTCTTGCCTAACGCCAGGGCCGCCGGCGCCAGGGCCAGAACCCGACTGGCCCAGGCCCTGGGTGGCAACCTGGGCTCACCCGGTTGGGCGGGGCTGACCTGCACCGACCACTCCCCTGCCACGTGGCCGAGCAGATGCAGCGCGGCCCAGGTGATAGCCCAGTGACGGCGAGGTGAAAACGAGGGGAAAAAGCGGAGCCGGAGCTGGTTCAGCCGGCGGGAGTTTCCGGAAGCAGGGCCAGCGGTTCGCCGTTTTGGTTCCAGAAGTGACACCGGTTGCGCCCCATCTCCTTGGAGAGATACAGCATGGCGTCAGCCTTGCGATAGAGCTCGAAGGCGTCCGTACCCCCCTCCGGGAACGAGGCGACGCCGAAGGAGAGGGTTACCTGGACGCTCTCCCCGGAATCCGGCGCCGTCACGACCAGCCGGTCGAGTCCGGCGAAGAACCTGCCGACGACTTCCCGGGCGGCGGTGGCATCGGTGTCCGGCAGGATCAGGGCGAATTCTTCCCCACCCGTTCGACAGATGTGGTCGATCCGCCGGGTGGCTCCTTGCAGTTGACGGGCCACCAGCTTCAAGACCTCGTCCCCGACCGGGTGCCCGTGGGTATCGTTGACCTGCTTGAAGTGATCGAGATCGGCCAGGACCAGCGAAAGGGCCGATCTGGCCCGCTTGGCGCGTTCCAGTTCCAGGCTGAACTGCAGATCGAAGAAGGCCCGGTTGTTCACTCCGGTCAGGCTGTCGGTGTGGATGCGCTGGTTCACCTCGTACTGCTGCTGCCAACGAAGGGTGACAAACCGCGACAGGCGCCGGCCCAGACCGAACAGGCCGGTCCGGGAATTCGGCCGTCGCGCAACCAGGAACAGCAAGCCTGCCTCGCTGGGGCCGGGGGTCGGAGCAGCCGTCAGGCCCGGCGGTTCGTATAGCGGTACCGCTGCCGCCGCGTGGAACCGGCGCGCGGCCGTCCCGGCCTCCACCTCCTCGTCCTCCTCCTGATCGGCCAGGGCCAGCTTGAGATCGTCCGGCAGCCCGGCCCAGGTTGGAATCCAGACCGACGTGCCCTGGGCGCGCATCGCGAGCCACGGCGGCGGTCTGCCACCGCCCTCGGCGAAGCAGACTCGCCTACCTTCCC
>CAZAHC010000058.1:0-14973 GCA_964484595.1 uncultured Fibrobacteraceae bacterium
GATCTTCATCCGCTACGGACCTCCGGACAGGGTGGAGAGCGTCGGCGACGATCTCTCGCGCGAGAGCCGCTGGGAGGTCTGGTATTACTTCGCGGCGGGGCGGCGGTTTACCTTTGTCGATCCGCACGGGCTGGGCGATTATCATCTGCAATCCAGCTCGTCGCTTTGAGAATCCGCGTCGGCGAGTTTCCTCCCCGATCGGGTCACACCGGTCGAGGGCCCTGGCTTCCCGAAGGAGAGCCGCGATGGTCTCGCGAATCCCCCGTCTGGTGATCCTCCTGGCTGCCGGCCTCGTTCTGGTCGCCGGCCGGGAGGTGGCGGCCTCTTCCGCCCGGCTGCAGAGTCTCGGCGGCAGCGGGGATTTCTGCGAGGACAGCCACAACGTCCTGAGGTGGTTCGGGAGCCTGCCCGACTACGAGGACCTGGTGGTTCTGGAGCTCGGGGATTTCCTCCTCGCGGGCGAGGCGGACCGTCAGGTCCGCAATCAGGGGATCGGTGTTCACCTTCGCTTCGACGCGGTCGGGCGCTGGGGTGCCGGTGCCCTGTACGTCGCCGACGTCACCGAAACCGGCCAGCTTCCCGGTTCGCTCGGTCTGCTCCTGGCCCGCCGGTGGGGTGGATTCCAGGTGGGCCTTGGCGGCGGCTGGAGTTCCCGCGAGTGGTTCACCGCCGGCATCAGCGGCGGGATCAACCGCCACGAGGAGACGACCCGCCTGGGAGTGGGGCTGCGCTTTGATCTGCAGGAGAGGTTGTACCTCGACCTGGCCGGGGAATGGATCCTGAACCAGCGCCGGTACCACGGCTGGACCACCACCCTGGGGAAAATCGACACCGCGGAGCAGGAGTCACGGGCCGGGTTCTCCTGGCGAGCCCGGGCCTTCTGGGGAGTGACCGAGAAGGTCGTCCTCGTCCCGGTGGTTTGTCACCTGCGCGAGGACTTCCTTGCCTTCCTCGGGGATTGTGACCAACTGGCCGGTTTCGACCTGCCGGCCGACCTGGACGCCCACACCACCGGGATCGGCTGCGGCGTGAACCTGTTCCCGGACGCGGACAATCTGCTGCTCTGCTCGTACGAGTTCCGGTTCGGCGAAACGACCTGGCGCGCCTGGTCCGGTAGCAACTTCACTGGCCGGGAAAACTGCTACCACAGCCACCGGCTCCGGATCGGTGTCGAGTCGCGGCTCGCCAGCTGGCTGACCCTGCGGGGAGGCGCGGTCCAGCAGCTGCGCAACGTCACCAGCGTTGACCGTTTCGCCTCCGATACGGCTGGAGTCGAGACCCGGCTCGACAACCCCCGGCTCGATTTCGCCCTCGGTCTGGCCTGTCACCTGGCAGCCTGGGACCTGGATCTCGCCTACAACGACGAGAGTCCGCTCGGCCTGGGCGCGGTGCTGACCGGGGCCGGAGACGATCCCCTCTACCATTTCGCCTCCTTCACACTTACTCGCTGCTTCTGACCTTTGGCCGGGCGGCCTGTGGCCGCTGCCATCCTCTCTCAAGCCCCAATCCCGTCGACCGAAAGAGGGAGGAAAGCGGCGGGGTCGCGCGGTTTTGGTATCGTGTTCGCCCGTAACCAGCGGGAAGCCCGTTCATGTACTTCTTCTACTTTTTCCCGATCGGTCTCGAAATCGAGCGCCGGCGTCCCCCGGTGTTGACCCTTTTGCTGATGCTGTTCATGACGGGGATCTTCGTCTGGACCCGTTACTTCCCCTGGGCGTTCTCCTTTCACCCCGCCCGGCTGGTTTTTTTCCCGGGCAACCAGGCGCCCTGGACCGTGGTCACCGCGATCTTCCTGCACGCCGGCTGGTTCCACTTCCTTGGCAACCTCGTCTACCTGTGGGTCTTTGCGCCGGCCTTCGAGGATCGCCTGGGCCGGTTCCGCTTCCTCTACTACTTCCTGATGCTGGGGGCGGCGGGCAACGTCGTGCACGGTCTGGTCGCCGTGAGCGGGGTACTGGGGAGTTCAATGATGGGGGTGATGGGCGCCTCCGGGGCCGTCGCCGGATTGCTTGCCTTCTCCCTGGTCCGCTTCTCATTTGCGCGCCTGGCGCTGGCTTATTGGGTGTTCACGCCCCTGCAGGGTGTCAACCGGACCGGTCGGGCCTTTCTCCCGGTGCCGGCGGCTATCTTCCTGTGGTTGCTCCTACAGGTGGTCCAGGGACTGGTGGCGTCCGAGAGCGGATCCGCGGTTTCCTACGGGGCGCACCTGGGCGGGTTTTCGCTCGGCCTGTTCCTTGCTTTGCTGCTTGGCTATCATCGGCAGGGGCGGGCAGAAAGCCGCCTGGTGAGGGGGAGACGGTTCCTCGCCGGCGGGGAGCCGTACGCCGCCGAGGGAGCCTTCCTGGAGTACCTCGAACTGGAACCGGGCAACCTGGCCGGGCGACTCCAGCTGGCGCGGGCCCGCCGCATGACCGGTCAGACCCGCCGCGCTCGCGAGGACTACCGGCTGGCCTTTCGCCAGGCGCTCGGCGTGGGAAGGGTCGACAAGGCCTTGAGCGTGTTCCATGAGGCCCAGCGCGGCGGGGATCGCTTGACCCTGGCGCCCGAGGATCTGGCCAAGGCTGCCTTCTTCCTGGAGAAGAAGCTCGATTTTGCGGGGGCGGTGCGAGCCCATCTCGACCTGTACCTCCGGTTCCCGGCCGACGACCGGGCACCGCTGGCCCTGGTGCGAGCGATAATGCTCTTCCGGTCCAAGCTGAAGGACCAGGCCCAGGCGCGCGGCTGGCTCGAGGTGGCGCGACGCGAGTTGCCGCCGGGGGTGTGGCAGGACTTCCTGGCGCGCGAGTTCAGGCTGGGAAAAAAGCTGCGTGGAGAGCATCCGGAAGACTGGCCAGACTGTTCGCCGGAACCAGCAACCTGAGAGCGGGGCCGTCAGCCCGGAGTCGCCAGTCGCGCAGGCCGCGAGCCCGGAGGAGATCGGCCACCGCCGTCTCGGCGACAAGCCAGCTGGCGGGCTGGCCACCCGCGAGGGTGATCAGTCCGTAATCGTCCCGCCAGACCAGGGAGCAGGCCGGTTCCGCCGACAGATCGCCGAGGCCCACGGGCAGCTCCCGGAGCGAAGCGGCGGGCGCCACCGCCTCCCAGTGGAAACCCTGATTCCGGTCGAACCACTCCGCCAGCAACGGCTCGGCGGGGAGATTGGCGAGCAGGCGATCCCGCCACAGGTGGGCGGCGTCGGGGTCGGCACAGGTCAGCGAGCAGAAGGCCACATCCTCGTGGACAATCAAGGCCAGGGGGCGGTACCGGTCGGACGCGGGGGAAGCCGGCCGGCCGGCGCCGCCGGGTTCGATGACGGTGCCGGGCCCGTCCGCGAAGCTGGAGCCGACGAAGATCGGGACGTCGTGGGCCGCAGCGTACTCCACCGCCCGGAGGTGAACCACCCCGCAGCCGCTGGTGGCCAGGTCCCGCAACTGGTCGAAGCTGAGGGCCTCGAGCCGACGAGCGGCCGGCACCTGCTTGGGATCGGCAGTCATCACCCCGGGGACGTCCTTGAGGATCTCGCAGCGGCGGGCGCCGAGGGCGGCGGCGAGGGCCACGGCGGTGGCGTCGCTGCCGCCGCGGCCGAGGGTGGTGATCTCCTTCTCGAGGCTAACGCCCTGAAAACCAGCCACGACGACCACGAATCCGTCGGCGAGGGCCCGCCGCACGCGGTCGCCCTTCACCTCGATGATGCGGGCGTCGGTATGGCTGTTGTCGGTGATGATGCCACACTGGGACCCGGTGAAGGAGATGGCGCTGCAGCCCTCGGCGGCCAGGGCCATCGACAGCAGCGACATGGTGATGCGCTCACCGACCGAGAGCAGCATGTCCAGCTCCCGCCGGGGTGGCTGCCGGTTGGCCTGGTGGGCGAGCTGGGCCAGCTCATCGGTGGTCTGACCCATGGCGCTGACGACGACCACCACCGCGTGGCCGGCGGCCCGCTGGGCGCAGATGTCCCGGGCCACGATGCTAATGCGGTCGACCGAGGCGAGCGACGAGCCGCCGTACTTGCGGACCAGCACCGCAGGCGAGACCGGGGAGGGTGGCATGGGCATGAATTAATCCTTGGTTGATCCACTCCTGCCGAGCGAAGGATAAGGACGGTCGGTCAGGCGGACAAGGGAAAAGCGGTCCCCCGGGAATATCCCGGGGAGAAGAAAAGAGTTGCCGGGTGGGAGACCATTTGGTACTTTCTCGTCACCTTCCTTTGGGCTGTAGCGTATTGAAATTCAACGAGATACAGAACACAAGGGAGGTTGGGGAGTGCCCCCGGAGCCCGCTGCGACTGCCGGAGCCGGGCTCGCGGGTGGAACGTTTGTTGCGCCATGGAGTCAAGGCGCTTTCCGGCGGAGAGCTCGTGGCCCTGGTTCTGGGGCCCGGCGGACCGGTTCCGGCCTCGTTGCTGGCGGTTCAACTGCTGGCTCGTTGTGGTTCGTTGCCGGGTCTGGCGGAGGTCAGCCCGCAGGTCCTCTGTCGCCTGCCGGGCGTCGGGCTGGCGCGGGCGGCACGTCTGTGCGCCGCCGTCGAGCTGGGTAGACGCTGTCAGGGGCCGGCCCGCAAGCTGGGCCTGCTCGTGCGGCGTCCGGCCGATCTCCAGCCGGTCCTGGACGACGAGTTTCGGGGCTGCGATCGGGAGCACTTCCTGGGCCTGTATCTCGACACCCGCCACCGGGTGGTGGCCGTCGAGACCATCTCCATCGGTTCCTTGAATGCGTCCCTGGTGCATCCCCGGGAGGTGTTCAAGCCCGCGGTGGCCATGGGCGCCGCGGCCGTCATCGCCGCTCACAATCACCCGTCCGGCTGCGCGAGGCCGAGCGGTGACGATCTGGAGCTGACCGAAAGGCTGATCCGTTGCGGCCGGTTGCTCGGCATCGAGATGCTGGACCACATCATCGTGGGCAGCGGTGAGTTTCTGAGCCTTCGCGAGTACGGCTGGCCCGTGCCGCCGGAACCCGGCCAGCCCACCTTAGCCAGTTCTGAGGGGTGACCCCCATGTTCAAGCGCTTGCAGAGCATGTTCACCAACGATATCGCCATCGACCTCGGCACGGCCAATACCCTGGTCTACATCAAGGGCAAGGGTATCGTCCTGAACCAGCCTTCGGTGGTGGCCATCCAGAAATCCAACGGCAAGGTCTACGCGGTGGGCGCCGAGGCCAAGGCTATGCTGGGCAAAACCCCGGACAGCATCTCCGCCATTCGGCCCCTGAAGGACGGTGTGATCGCCGACTTCGAGGTCACCGAGTACATGCTGCGTGAATTCATCAAGATGGCCCAGAAGAAACGACACTTCATCGCCCCGCGCATCATCATCTGCGTGCCCTCGGGAATCACCGAGGTCGAGAAGCGCGCCGTTCGCGACTCGGCCAAGCACGCCGGGGCCCGGGACGTGTTCCTGGTCGCCGAGCCGATCGCCGCCGCCATCGGCGTCGGCTTGCCGGTCGACCAGCCCAGCGGCAACATGATCATCGACGTCGGCGGCGGCACCACCGAGATCGCGGTCATTGCCCTGAACGGCATCGTCTGCGACACCTCCATCCGGGTCGGCGGTGACGAGATGGACGAGGCCATCGCCCAGTACATCAAGAAGAACCACAACCTCCTGATCGGCGACCAGACCGCCGAGCACATCAAGAAGACCATCGGCTCGGCCCACAAGCTGCGCGACGAGACAGAGATGGAGGTCAAGGGTCTGTACCAGGTCTCGGGCGTTCCGAAGACCATGAAGATCTCCACGGTCGAGATCCGGGAGGCCCTGCAGGAGCCCATCCAGGCCATCTCCGACGCCCTGAAGCATTCCCTGGAACAGACGCCACCCGAGCTGGCCGCCGACATCAAGGACCGCGGGATCGTGATGACCGGCGGCGGCGCCCTGCTGAAGGGTTTACCCGAGCTGCTGCGCGAGCAGACCGACCTGCCCATCAACCTGATGGACGACCCGCTCTTCTGCGTCGTGCTGGGTACCGGCAAGATCCTGGACGACTTCGAACGCTACCGCCCGGTCATCATGAAGGGCGGACGGGATTAGCCATGTTCCGGGTTTCGCAGTCGGTCCGCCGGACGGAATTGTTTCCCTTCCTGATCTGCCTGATCTGTTCGTTGATCCTGCTGGTCCTGCCCGATGACGAGCAGATCACGGTGGCCGACGACCTGCGTCTGGTGCTCACCGATCCCTACCTGCGCGTGCGCAATTTCGCCGCGGATGTTACCCGGATCAGGCGCGAGAACGAGTGGCTCCAGGCCCGGGTGGCCGAGTTGGAGCTCCAGGCGTCCGCGGTGGCGAGGCGACCGGGGGATCGCACCCGGCTGACCTCGACGGCGGACCTGGCGTTCGGGGTCGACGGTCACCTGCTGCCCTGCGAGGTTATGGCCCGGCGGCGCGGCCGGTTTGCGCGCATGATCCAGATCCGCAGCGCCGCCCCCGCGGACTGGCAGCGCTACCAGCCGGTGATCACCAGCACCGGCCTGCTGGGGCGAATCCGGAAGATCACCAGCCCGCGCACCGCCTGGGTGGAGCTGCTGTCCGCGCCGGACGTGGCCATCGGTTGCGAGATCGAGCGGACCGGTTTGCTTGGCGTTTTCCGGCCGAGCGGCGGGAAGTTCATCCTGGACATGGTCGGCCGGGACGAGGACGTCCAGCCAGGTGACCGCCTCATCACCTCGGGGATTGCCGAGATCCGGGACGAGAAAGACCTCGCCGGGGCGCCGAGCCGGATGCCCCGGGGGCTGCCGGTCGGGGTCGTCGGCGCCGTTTCCAACCCCCTGGACGAGCTGTTCAAGCGGGTGTACGTGATTCCCCTCGCCTCCTTCCGCTACAACGAGACAGTCTTCGTGGTGGGGACCGGGGCCCACCCGCCCGCCGGTGTTTTCCCGACGGCCGGGGACGGAGGGGCAGGGAAAGGGCCATGAGACATTTCGTGCGGACCACGCTCGGCTGGATCCTGCTCGCTTTCGTCGGTGATACCGTCGTCGCGCCCCTGATCACCATCGGCGGCGTGGCGCCCGATTTTCCGCTGATCGCGCTGGTGATCCTGGCCCTCGCCGAGGGGCCCACCGCGGGGTGCCTCGGCGGTTTCTGCCTCGGTCTCGTCCAGGACCTGGCCACGCCGCACCTGCTCGGCTTGCAGGCTCTGTGCAAGACCGGCCTGGGCTTTTCCCTCGGCCGGCTGCGCCGGAACCTTGCTTACGGCATGCCGGTGGTCGAGGGCGTCGTCGTAGCGGCGGCGGTTTTTGGCCATGACACCCTCTACCTGCTGGTCCAGAGCAGCTTCGGCTCCGACTCCTTCCTGCAGCCGCTGTGGCGCCAGGCGATCCCCGTGGCGCTTTACAGCGGGCTGGTCGGGGCCCCGCTGATCCGGCTGGCCGACATGATCGGGATCTTGCGGCGGGAGGACTGATCCTCCCCCGCCGCCGAAGGCGAACCCGCTCGCGGGCGGGGGGCGACCCCGCTGCCGCCGGAGAGAGAACCATGCCTCAATCCCGGACCTTGCGCGGCAACATCTTCCGGGGGGGTGTGCTGTTCCTGTTCGGGATCCTGGGCCTCAACCTCTTCATCATGCAGGTCCCTCGCCACGACTATTACCAGAGCCAGGCCCTCGAGAACCGCCAGGTGAGCTTCCCGATCAAGGGGCCGCGGGGACGCATTCTCGATCGCGAGGGGAACATCCTCGCGGACAACCAGTACCTCGCCGACATCACCCTGCCAGCCGCCGCGCTGCGGGAAGACGGACCCGATTCGACGCTGCGTCGCCTGCTCGAATGGTTCGATCTGTCACCGCCGGAAACGCTGGACCGCCTGCGGCAGCAAAAGGCCGCGGGGCGCGACCCGTTGGTGCTGATCGCCAACGCCAGCATGCAGCTCTGCGCGGCGGTGGAGGAATATCGCCAGGAGCTGCCGGGAGTTCGCGTGGATGCTCGCGCCCGGCGTCGCTACCTCCACGGCCCCCTGTTCGCTCATGTGATCGGCTACGTGGGGGAGGTCGGCCAGGCGGATATCGACGCGGCCGGCGACGGGGTTTATCGCCGGGGCGACCTGATCGGCAAGCTGGGAGTGGAGAAGGCCTGCGAGGAACTGCTCCGGGGCCGCAACGGCGAGAAGATCATGGAGGTCAACGCCTCGGGGCAGATCGTGGTCAGCCAGCCCCTCTGGCGCCAGAGGGTGAAACCCAGCGCGGATGTTACCCTCACCCTGGCCCTGGCCCTGCAGGAGAGTCTCGCCGCGCAAATCGGCGAGCGGACCGGTTGCGGGGTGGCCCTGTCGCTCCCGGCGGGAGAGGTCCTGGCGGCTTACAGCTCACCCTCCTTCGATCCGAACCTGCTGACCGCCACCATCAGCCCGGCTGAGTGGCAGGAGCTCTCGAGCGATCCGGACAACCCCTTCTTCAACCGCGTCATCCAGGCGACCTATCCGCCCGGCTCGCTTTACAAGCCGATCACCTCGCTCTGCGGTCTGGCCCAAGACCAGATCGGTACCCGGTCGGTCCTGGAACCGTGCCGCGGTGGGTACCTGTACGGCGATCGCGTCTTCCACTGCTGGGACCGCGGCGGGCATGGCGATCTCGACCACGAGCTGGCTCTGGTTCACTCCTGTGATGTTTTCTACTACCAGCTGGCCTTGCGGCTGGACATCGACCAGCTTCACGAGACGGCGGTCGCCTTCGGCCTCGGCCGGCCCTGCGGTGATCTCTTCCCGGAAGAGGTCGCCGGCCACATCCCCACCGCCGCCTGGTACGACGGGCGGTTCGGCCGTGGGAAATGGACCCGGGGGGTGATGCTCAACAACGCCATCGGTCAGGGCGAGATCCTGGTCACCCCGCTGCAGATGGCCAACCTCGTGGCCCTCATCGCCACCTCAGGCCGGGTCGCCGCGCCCCGGTTCCTGCTCGGGAGCGAACCGGTTTTCCGGCAGCGGGTGGAGCTGAACCCCCACCTGGATCACCTGGCCTGGGTCCGATCGTGCCTGGAGCAGGTGGTGGATGTCGGGACCGGCACCGCCGCTCACCTGGCGGGGATAGCGGTGGCCGGCAAGACGGGCACTGCCCAGAACCCCCACGGGGACGACCACGCCTGGTTTATGGGGTATGCCCCCGCTGGCACCCCGGAAGTCGCCCTGGCCGTCATCCTGGAGAACGCCGGCCACGGCGGCGCCAAGGCCGCTCCGGTGGCCGGTCGCTGGCTATGGTCCTACTTCGACTGGGCGGCCCGGGCTATCGCCAGCCGGCCCGACCCGATGGCGGCTGCCTCGGTGGGGGGTGCGCGATGAGTCTCCTACCCGGGTTCCTGCACCCCGGCGAACGGCGTCTGCTCCTGGCGTACTTTGGCCTCTGCCTGTTCAGCCTGGCCATCCTCTGGAGTGTAACCGAGCCGATCCGCGGCCCTTACGAGGACCTCGAACCGGTCGTGGCCAAGTCCGTGTTCTTCCGCCAGCTGCTCTGGGTGCTGGTCGGCTGGGCGGTGATGGCCCTGGCCGCGCGGATTCCTCTGCGCCAGCTCGAGGATCTTGCCTTGCCTCTTTACCTGGCCAGCCTCCTCTTGCTGGTGCTGGTGCTGTGGGTGGGGCCCCAGGTCGGCGGGGCTCGCCGCTGGCTGGTTCTGGGGCCGTTCCGGATGCAGCCGTCCGAGCTGGCGAAGATCGCCTACATCATCGCCGCCGCCGCCCTGTTGAGCCGTCCCCAGGCGGACCGCCGGCCGTCGCTGCCCGTGCTCCTGAGCCTGCTGCTGGCGGTTTTCCCCGCAACCCTGGTCCTGCGCGAACCGGATCTTGGCACCAGCCTGGTCTTTCCGGCCCTCTGGCTCGGCCTGATCTTCTGGTTCGGGATATCAGGGGTTTTCCTGGTGGGTGTGGTCTCGGGCATCCTGAGCGCCGTGATCAGCTTCTACTCCGAATCGGTGCTGCACCAGGCCTGGCCCTGGGGAGTTTACTTGTTGTTCCTGATCGGTCTGCTGTACCTCGGCCGGTTCCGGGTGCTGAGCAGCGCCGTGCTCCTGCTGGGGAACATCGCGACCGGCCTCGGGATCACCTACCTCTGGGACAGGTTGCAGACCTACCAGCAGGAAAGGATCATGGCCTTCTTCGAGCCGACCCGGGACGCTGCAGGCAGTGGCTACCAGATCATCCAGTCGAAGGTGGCCATCGGTAGCGGCGGCCTGTTCGGGACCCATTACCTGCAAGGGACGCAGAAAGGACTGGCGTTCCTGCCCGAAAGGCACACCGACTTCATCTTCTCGGTGGTGGGAGAGGAGCTGGGATTCGCCGGGGCCGGCTTGCTGCTGGGGTTGTTCCTGGTGATCATCCTGCGCGGTCTCCGGCTGGCCCAGTCCTCGCCGCGGCCCTTTCCGGCTTTTCTGGCCATCGGCATCGTTACGTACTTTACTTTCCACGTAGTCGTCAACGTCGCCATCACCACCGGCCTGTTGCCGGTGACGGGCCTGCCCCTGCCCTTGATCAGCTATGGCGGCTCGAATCTTTTGACCTCCTCGTTCCTGCTGGGCCTGCTGGTCAACATCGGCGCCCGGCGTTACGGGACCTGAGGCCGGGCCTCGCGGGGAACGACCCGAACCGTCGGGAGGAACCATGCAGCCGGAACTCTTCGGCTTCGTCAAGACCTTCGGCCTGATGCTGGCCCTCAGTTTCGTGATCGGCATCTGGCTGAGCCTGCGCCGGGGCCGGGCCGCCGGCTTCGATCCCCAGGTCATCCTGGACCTCTGCTTCGTCATCATGGTATCCAGCCTGGTCGGGGTGCGGACCTTCTTCGTCCTGACGCATCGCGAACTCTACCGGGAGTGGTACCGGGTCTTCTTCATCTGGGACGGGGGGCTGACCCTCTTCGGGGGCCTTCTCCTGGCCATGGTGGCGGTAGCCTGGTACGTCCGCCGCAACCGCCTCCGGTTCCTGGAGATCGCCGACGTGCTCGCCCCCGCCGTCATGCTGGGGATCGGTATTACCAGGCTCGGCTGCTTTCTTTCCGGATGCTGCTTCGGCAAACCCACCGATCTGCCCTGGGGCGTCCATTTCCCGGCGACGTGCCTCGCCTCCACAACCTTCGGCGGTTTGGCCCTGCATCCCTCCCAGCTCTACGCCTCGCTGATCGCCTTCGCTGCTTTCGCCTTCCTGCTGCTGGCCGAAAGGCGACCGGTGCCGCCCGGCACCACCTTCGGCCGTTTCCTGGTGATCTACGGCGTCGCCCGCTTCCTGCTGGAGTTCACGCGCTTCATCGAACCCAGCCAGCAGATCGCGCTCGGGTTGAGCAACAACCAGTTTCTTAGTCTGGGTCTGACCCTGGCCGGTGCGGTGGTCTTGATCACGCGCCGCCCCCCGACCGAGGATGTGGATGGGGATGATGTCTGAAGCGGCTTTCGACCTCTTGACCCTTAGCCCCGCTGGGGGGTGGTCGCGTGCCGGTGAACCGTGGCAGGCCGTCCGGCCCTTTTACGCGGTTCTCGGCCACCCGATCGCCCACTCGCGGTCGCCGGTCATGCAGGCCGCGGCCTTGCGCGAGCGCGAGCTTCCCTTCGAGTACCTCGCCGCCGACGTCTTGCCCCGTCAGCTCGGGGACCTCAAGCAGGCGGGGCCCGCCGCCGGGCTGGGAGGGTTCAACGTCACCGCGCCGCTGAAGATCGAGGCCGCCTCGCTCTGTGATGATCTCACTCCGACCGCCCGCCAGGTGGGAGCGGTCAACACCGTGCGCGTGGTCGAAGACAAGTGGTTGGGCCACAATACCGATTGCGGCGGCATCGGGGCCGTCATCTCCCAGGCCTGGACCGGAGAGTCCCCGCCGGCCGTGGGCCACGTGCTGGGCGGGGGGGGATCCGCGCGCGCTGCGGTCATGGCTCTGCGGGATCGATCGGTCCCGCTGATCAGGGTGCGGAATCGCTCGGCGGAGGGCCGGCAGCGTCTCGCCGACTGGCTCGGTGGTTCGGGTCTCCACCTCTCCCGCAGCCGGGTCGAGATCCTGCCCCTGGCAGACGAGTCGGGGGCTGATCCCCCGGATGAGCCGGCCGTCTGGATCGCCTGCCTTCCCGGCGAGGTAGACCTCGCGCCGCTGCTGCCCGACTCGGCGGGCAGTCAGGAATGCCTGCTGGTTGACCTCCGCTACAGCGGCCAGCTGCCCTCGTACCCGGTGCCACTCGGGTTCCAGCACGTCACCGGCGAGCCGGTCCTTCTCCTGCAGGGAGGCCTGTCGTTTGCCTGGTGGTTCGGCCCCCCCGTTCCCTGGGATGCGATGCGGAACGCCCTGACGGATTAACTCTGGTTCCTTCCTCCCCGTTCTTCAGCCGACGGATATTCCCGGCCTGGCTCTGCGCTCCGAGGCCTCCAGCCGGGCAGCGGAGGAGGTGGCCGCTTGTCGATCTGGTTGCGGGCGGGTGAGGCCTTGCTCTCGCTTTTCCTGCCGGAACGTTGCCTGAGGTGCGGCGCGGTCGAGACCGAGGGAGCGGTCTTTTTCCCCCGCGGACCGGTGTTGCCGGGTTTACGAGTGTGGGACCGGTCTCACCTCTGCCCGACCTGTCTGGAGCGCCTGGCCCACCGCCCCTACCTGCGCACACTTACCGGCCCGTCGGACCTGGTCCTGCCCGTGGCCGCGGGAACGAGAACCGGCGCGGAGCTGGTCGCGGTGCTGAAGGCCTGGAAGTATCACGGCGTTCGGGGCGCGGCGTGGCCGCTGGCGGCTCTGGCCGTCCGGGCGCTGCCGGTGGCCCTCGTGGCCGGGGGAGCGATCGATGGCCTGGTGCCGGTGCCGTTGCACCGTGACCGCCGACGGGAACGAGGCTTCAACCAGGCCGATCTGCTGGCGCGCCTGGTGGCGCGGGAGGCCGGGGTTCCTTGCTGGCCGGGGATCGTTTCCCGC
Source organism: uncultured Fibrobacteraceae bacterium (assembly GCA_964484595.1). GTDB lineage: Bacteria > Krumholzibacteriota > Krumholzibacteriia > LZORAL124-64-63 > LZORAL124-64-63 > CAZAHC01. The sequence goes on from CAZAHC010000058.1 coordinate 12,824, forward strand.
CGCCGCCGCACCCCTCAGCAGGCGAAGATCCCGTCCGGCGAGGCCGCTCGGAGGGGAAACGTCCGGGGCGCGTTCGCGGCGGCTCCGGCGCCGGAGCGAAACCGGCTCGGCCTGATCGACGACCTGGTCACCAGCGGCGCGACGATCCTGGCGGTGGCCGAGGCTCTCACGCTGGCCGGCTGGCGGGTCAGGTGGGCGCTGGCGGTGGGGATGACCCCCGCGGGGGGGCGGAAAACGGGCCGGCCGGCGCCAGGTCGGAACCGGGAAGGGAGGGAATCCGATCTTGACAGTCCGGCGGGGTGTTTCTAAAATGAGGCCCTCATATTTCAATATAAAGCAACGGGTTACACCATTCAGGCACCTGGCCGCCGTGGCGGGCGCCGGGGCCGCGCCGCCAGCTTGGACCTGCGCGACGGAGAGGATGGAAGGAAATGAGCGAGAAGCTGAGCCTGGGCCAGCTCGATCCCACCGGCTTGAAGGTCCTGATGCGGGTCGATTTCAACGTTCCGCTGGACAAGGAAAGACGGATCACCGACGACACACGGATCCAGGCCGCCCTGCCTTCGATCAGGTACGTGCTGGAAAAGGGCGGCAGCCTGATCCTGATGAGCCATCTCGGTCGGCCCAAGGGGAAACCAGATCCGGCCTTCAGCCTGCGCCCGGTGGCCGATCGCCTGGCCGAGCTGGTCGACGTCCCCGTTCGCTTCGCCGCGGACACGGTGGGCCCGGAGGCGACCGGGGCGGCGGCGAGGCTGCAGCCGGGGGAGATCCTGCTGGTCGAGAATCTGCGCTACGCCGCCGGCGAAACCGCCAACGAGCCGGAATTCGCCGCCGCCCTCGCCGCCCTCGGCGACACCTTCGTGAACGATGCCTTCGGCACCGCTCACCGGGCGCACGCTTCCACCGTCGGCGTGACCGGGCATTTCGCGGAACGCCGGGCCGGCTTCCTAATGGTGAAGGAGCTGGACAACCTCGGCCGGCTGCTCTCCGATCCGCCCCGGCCGTTCGTCGCCGTGCTGGGAGGGGCGAAGGTCAAGGGGAAGGTCGACGTCATCGCCAATCTGCTGGACCGGGTCGACACCTTGCTCCTGGGCGGGGGAATGATCTTCACCTTCTTCAAGGTCCTTGGGCTGGGCGTGGGTGACAGTCTGGTCGACGAGGAGAGCCTGGCGGTGGTGAAGGAGATCGCGGACCAGGCGAAGACATCGTCCGCCAGCCTGGTGCTGCCCGAGGACTGCGTGGTCTCGACCGACTTCAGCGACCAAGGTGAGAAGAAGGAAGTGATCGTGACCGACATCCCCGACGGCTGGCAGGGGCTGGACATCGGTTCGCAGACCGTCGCCCGCTTCCGCGAGAGCCTCGCCGAGGCGCGGGCCATCTTCTGGAACGGTCCGCTGGGTGTGTTCGAGATCCCCTCGTTCGCGGCGGGTACCAAGGCCGTCGGTGAAGCCGTCGCCGCCGCGACCGCGGCCGGCGCGCTGTCGGTGGTGGGGGGCGGGGATTCGGTGGCCGCCCTGAACCAGCTCGGTCTCGCCGGCCGGATCTCGCACATCTCGACCGGAGGTGGGGCCTCCCTCGAATTCATGGCGGGGCGTTCGCTGCCCGGGGTCGCGGCGCAGTCCGATGCCTGAGCCGCTTGGCGCCCGGCGACTCGGGTGCGATTCACAAAGGTCGTCCGGGCTATTAACTTTAGCCCGCTCTCGGTGGGCGCCGACAGATTCTCTGTCGGTGGGCACCAAAGCAGGAGTCAGTTGGCATGTACGCGTTTTTCGTGGTCTTGCACGTTCTGGTGTGCGTGGTTCTTTGCGTGGTGATCCTGCTGCAGTCGAGCAAGGGTGGCGGTCTGGCCGGCGCCTTCGGCGGTGGGGGGGCGCCCCAGCAGATCTTCGGTTCCCGAGGCATGACCACCATTCTGCACAAGTTGACCATCTATTGCGCGGTCGCTTTCTTCATCACCTCGGCAACCCTCTTTGCGCTGACCGCCGATCGCAACCAGGCTACTGGTTCGGTGGTCCAGGAAGCGGTGAGCGAGGGGACCCTGACCAGCGACGTCACGCCGCCCGTCCCCGCCGATGAAGCTCTCTTCCCCAGCCTGCCTGGCGAAGGCGAGGCTACCGCTGAGGGTGCGGCTCCGGCTGGCGGGACTTCCC
>CAZAHC010000059.1:0-14772 GCA_964484595.1 uncultured Fibrobacteraceae bacterium
CATGCCCGGACTTGTGCAGGTTACGGGCCAGACACATTCTCGGAGGCACAACCGATCCAGTAGACCGCCTCGATGGGAATGCTTCGCCGGGCCTGCCCGGCCTCAATCGACCGCCGACGCCGCCTGGGCGCGCCGGGCCCGCTCCCCGATCTCGCCGGGTTTCCGGGCCAGGATCTGCAGGAGGGAGTCGGCCCGGGCGGTCCGGCCGGACTCCCGGCAGGCGAGATAATAGGTCCAGTGAGCCTCCCGACCCCACTGGCCCGGAACCAGGGCGAAGCGGACATCCGCCAGGACCTCGACGGCCTCTTCGAACCTCCCCCGCCAGGTCAGGGCGCTGCCCAGGTATATCTTCCGGACCGTCTCGTCCACCTCGTCAGGGGCAGGTGTCCCGGCCCGGGTCAGCAGCTCGACGGCGTTCCCGTAATCGGCCCTCTCGTAGGCCACGAGCCCCGCCACGAGATCGGCCGGAGGGCCGGTCCCGGGAGTTACCCGTGACTGCAGCTCGAAGGTGTAAGACGGCAGCGGGTGGAACCCGTCGGGAACGGAGGGGCCCTCGGGCCCGGGCCACAGCACCAGCATGCAAACCGCGGCCGCCACCGCTAGCCCGGCGGCCAGCCGGTAACGTGGTTGCCGGAACCCGGCCTGCAGTCCTTCCCGTACATCCGTCCAGATCCCCAGCAGTTTCCCCCGGCCCTCGGGGATCCGTCCTGCCGCCTCGGCCGCCGCGGCAGCCCGGGTCGCAGCATCCGGCTCCTCGGCGTGAACCGCCGACCCTCGCCTCTGCAGGACCAGTTCTCCGGCCGGCGAGGTGGCTAGGACCCGGGTGGCCTCCAGCCGCTCCGCCGCGGCCGCCCTCTCTCGCAGGAGCTTCTCGCACGCGGGACAGCCGGTAACATGTGACATGACGCTTTCTTCCTCGGCCGGAGGAAGCAGGCCCAGGAGCAGATCCAGGCACCGGTGCTCGTCCAGGTGCACTGATCCTGCGGTTCCTTCCTGATTCGATGTCGGGCGCGTGGTCATGATGTTACCTCTGTATTACCCCTCGGCCCGGTTTTCCGCCTGGCGGTGAAAGGTCCGCCAGAGTACGGCGAAGGTGCCCGGGGGAATCTCCCCGAGCTGGAATCCCTGCCGCTGCATGCACTCGCGAATCTTCTCCCGGCTCCGCTGCAGCAGGACATCCACGTGGCTCGGCTTGACCAGAACCCGGGGATGGACCGCTATGTCCTTGCTCGCCATCTCGTAGAAGACCCGGAAGAACCAGACCAGCCGCGAGCGCGGCGCCAGCGTCTCGGCGCATTCCAGCAGCGCCCGGCTGAACTCCTGGCGCTCCGCCGCCAGATCGGCCCTCTCGATCCGGCTCATCGTGATTTCCTCGCCTGTCGCCCCGAACTCCCACTCCGGTCTCTCCTCGTCCTTCGGCTCCACCCAGCGTCCGCGCTCCTTCAGCAGATCCATCAGCTCGTTCCTGGCCACCTTCGAGAAGAAGCTCATGATCTCCGCCGGCCGGCGGTCGTGAAATCGTTGCTTCCCCTGAACCATCCTGTGCATCAGATCTAACGACTTGTCAGAGGCGATGTCCTCGAGATCCTCCCGGGAGATGCCGGCCAGGCGGGACGCATGGTGGCGCAGGTAGATGGCAAGGGCCAGGTTGAAGATCTTCCAGATCTCGCCCCGGGTGCGGTCGCCGGCGGCCTCGTCGGGCGGGGACAGGAACTCCGCGCAGAGCGCCTTCAGGCGTAGCGGCCACCGGGGACCTTCATATACCGATGCGGGCATGATCGCGGAGCCACCTCGCGGTTATTCACCTCTCCGCCGCCGGTTCGGGTGCTCCGATGAGCACGAAACCGGACCAGTAGGCCGGGTGCCGGAACGGCCGGCGGCCCGCCGGGTCTGTATGGTTGCGCAGCCAGCTCTTGGCCTCGGTCAGCGCTCGGGCCATGGGCATGGGTTCGCCAGGCTGGTCCCCGCGATTCTCGCCGGGGACGCCGATCAGGTTCTCGTAGAACCTCTCCATGAGCAACGAGGTCGCCTGGTCCTCCACCCGCCACAGGCTGACCAGGAGATTCCGTCCCCCGGCCTGCAGGAAGGCGTTGACCAGCCCGAGGTAACCCTCTCCCTCGATCTCCCTGCCCAGGGCGGTCTGGCAGCCGCTCAGCACTACCAGATCCGCGTCCAGGTCCCACTGGCTGACGACCTCCCGGGCCGAGAGCAGACCGTCGTAGACCCGTTGCCCGGCCAGCGTCGCCTCCAGGGGATCGGGTAGGCCGACGAGCGACAGGATCAGGGCCGAGCGTCCCGGCCGCCGGTCGTCCACCAGGGCATGGGTCGCCAGGTGAATTGTGTCGAAGGACCGCAGCGCCCCCGTCTCGGCGAGCCGGTCGAGTTCCTGTTCCGAGGCTTGGTCGCCCAGCAGGACGGTCACCTCTGGCAGGACCGCCGCCACCGTCTGCACCTCCCGCCGGGTCATGGGCAAGCGGGGCAGGGCCGCCAGCGCCTCCCGGTTCCCGGCGAGCGCGCTGCGCAGGACGGTCTGGTCGAGGAGCTGGGCGACCTCGATCTCTCCCCCTGCCAGCGGGGACGGCCTAGTCTCGCTCTCCTGGTTCATGGCCAGCAGATGTTCCTCGTTGAAGCAGGGATCGCCCACCAGGAGGGCCCTGGTCGGACCCGACCGCTTCGGCCTCTCTGCTTCCTGCTCCTGGAGCCAGGTGTAGACGGTCGCCGAGGGCGCGTAGGACACGGCGTACCGATCCCCGAGAACCATCCCGTCGGCAGCGCGGAAGGCCTCGACCGGAACTCCGAGCAACGGCCCCGAGGGGAAGACGACGAGGTTGTCAATTCCGGTCAGGTGCGCCGTCAGGGGAGCCACCCAGCATCCCCAGCTGTCAGCGGCCAGGGCCGAGATCTCCTCGATGTCCAGGATCCGCTCCCGCCAGGACGCCGCCACCAGGAGCGCTTCCCTGAAGGTCGCCGCGCTCCGCTCGAGCGAGGAGGAGTCCCCGGGACCGTATCGACCGGCGAGTTCCACCCACTCCACCGGTCCGGTCCGGCGGATCACGTAACCCCAGGTGCCCAGATTCTCCGGACCGACCCCGACCGACAGCCAGCCGACAAGGGCGGTATTTCCGGCAATCGATCCCTGGATGCGGTCCAGGGCGAATGACTGCCCCTCGGTGACCGGATGCCTGGCGGCGATCTCCCGTTGCAGGGTGCCCCAGGCGGCCTCGGCGTTGGCCAGCTCGGTCCTGGTCGTCTCGATGTCCCGGGTTCTTCGCCCGGAGGTGTCGGCTTCTCCGGCCTCGAGCAGCAAGGCCAGTTGCTGCTCGAGACGGGCCAGGTCCTTCTGCAGGGAATCCTGGCGGGCGGCCTCGGCCGGGCCGAGCGACCGCTGGCCGGCGGTGAGCAGGAGGTCGGCCAGGGCGCGCCCGAGACTCTTCTCGGCGGCCTGCCAGGCTCCTTCCGGATCTCCCAGCCGCAACCTGGCCGCCGCCAGATGCTTGTACGGAGATGCCGCAAGATCGCCGGTTGCTCGCTTGAAGCCGGCTCCGAGCCGCAGCCGGGCCGTCTCGAAGATCGTGGCCGCTCTCGAGAGGAGATCTTCCGCCGCCGCGTGGTCCTGCCGGGCAAGCGCACAGAATCCGCGGCGGGCCAGGGTGTTGGCGATGAAGGGATGTTCCGCGGCGTAGAAGCGCTCGTACAGGGCGGTTGCCCTGGTGTAGATCTCTTCCGCCTCGGCGTACTCCCGCTTGGCGATGAGAAGCTTGCCCAGGCCATCCAGGAAGGCGACAACCGTCGGCCTCAGGTGTTCGGGGTGAGCATCGAACACGGCCAGGATTTCGCGGTAGAGCGGTTCGGCCGCCGCGAAGTCGCCCCGGTTCCGGTAGAGCTCGGCCAGGGCGAACAGGCACTCCGGATCCTCCCAGCCGAGCCTCTCTGCGTTTCTTCTCGCCGCCTCCAGCAGCAACGGCTCCGCCTCGGCATACTTGCCCTGTTCCATGAGCGTACAGCCGAGACTGATCATGGACATGGTGACGTGGGCGTGCTCGTCACCGAGTATCTCGCGGCGCAGGTCGAGAGATTCCCGGAGGAGGGACTCGGCCGTCACGTGGTCTCCCAGGGAGCCGGCAATGATGCCGAGGTTGTTCTGGCAGGTCGCCACCATCCAATGCTTGCTGTGCCAGATGTTGCGCACGAGGGCCAGGGCCCGGGTGGTGTACAGCTCCGCCCTGGCGTAGTCTCCCTGCTGCATGCACAGCCTGCCCAGCCAACCAAAGCTCTCGGCCACCTTCTCGTGTTCCTCGCCGTGAAGCATACGATTCTGGACGAGCGCTTCCCGGAAAAGGGCCTCCGCCTCGGCAAGCTTACCATCCTCGGAATGCCACCAGGCCAGGAACTCGAGAGTGCTCACCACCTGGGGATGTTCATTACCCAGCAACTCCCGTTGCGTCTGCAAGGCCGCCTCGGCGAGCGATCTTGCCCGGGGGTTGTACCCGAGGAAAGCGGCCAGCCTGAACTTGTCCTCGGCAACTTCGAGCGAGCGGTCACCGAGGTGGCGGCGACGGATCTCCAGCCGCTTTTCCGACAGTTCGACCCCCTCGGCAAGGGCGTTCTGGTCCCGGAGCTGGTTGATCTCCCGAGTGAGCCGATACGCCTCGGCCATCTCACTCTGCGCCGCTGCCGGCAGGCGAACGACGGCCTCGAGTGTCGCGACTGTCTGCTCGGCGTCCTGCACCCACCAGGCCGCCAGGGACATCTCGCGTAGCGCAGCGACCCGCTGCCGGGCAACGGCGAGGGCCTCGTCGAACCTGCCCTCGATCCGTAATTCCTCCATCTGCCCGAGCAGCTCCCCCGCCGGTCCCGGGGTATCCCTGGCCGGCAGGGGACCGGCGGCGTGGATCCACAGGAACAGGGTCAGGAAAACGGCGAAGTATCCGGCGGGAGTGCGCATCGGTACGACCTCTACCTGAAGGACCGAGCAGTCCGGGCTGCGAGATCGTCTCTCAGCCCGGAGTATTGAATCCGGGCCGGCGCCCCATGGTACCGGTTCGCGAGGTGCCAGGTCAAGGACACCCGCAATCGCTCGCTGTCACCTGCGGAAGCAACATCGAGCGATCACGGTCCCGGTCCCTGGTACCCGGACGACCGGTGCGGGACCCGCCAGGGCGAGCCCCGCGGCCGGCGGTTGAACTCACTTCAACAGTGTCATCTTCCTGGTCCTCACCAGATCCTCGGCCGCCAGGCGGCAGAAGTACACGCCGGTACTTACCCCGCGGCCGGCGTCGTCCCTGCCGTCCCAGGTGACCAGGTGTCTGCCCGCGGCTTGCACGGAGTCGACCAGCCGGCGGACCAGCCGGCCGTCCGCGCTGAAGATATCGAGGCTCACGTGCCCCGGCCTGGTCAGGGAATAGCCAATCGTGGTCTGGGGGTTGAACGGGTTCGGGAAGTTGGGCTCGAGCCCGGCCCGAACCGCGGCCGGTGGCGGTCCGGAGGCTTCCTCGGCCACGGAGGTCGGCGCCCTCGCCGCCTGGGCGTTGGCCTTCAGGTCTTCCAGGTTCTCGCCCGCAACCAGGGCCACATCGAAGGCGACGCTGTCCCCGGCCGCCAGGGCCAAGGGGCCCACCGCCAGGACCGTGGACCAGTCGTCCGCGCTCTCGGTGGTCGTTTCCAGCACCCCGCTGCTGACGAACTGGTACTTTTCCGCATCGTCGATGTGTCCGCTCTGGGGCCAGACATAGGTGGGATTGTGAATGAACCGGAACGAGGACGGCTCGCCCGACGACAGGAGCGTCAGACCGACGTGAACCGGGTCGGCGCCCTCGCTGTCGTACAAGTAGCCGAGGTTGAGATCGCTGTCATAGCCTCCGCTGTCCAGCAGGTTCTCGCTGACGTCCCAGTCCAGGAAGAAACCGAGGTAGAGGTTCTCGAGGTCCTCGCCGCTCGTGTTGCCGACCCAGAAATGGACCATCACGTAATCGTCATCGGGAGGAGCTGCCCGCGCGTTGCTGATCTGGGTGACGGAAAGCCCCAGGGGTGAAGGTGCATTGCCGTCGTCGAACCTCGCGGTTCCGACCTGCGGCAGCTCCTCGCCGATTTCCAGCTGCGTCAGGTTCCGCCAGTCGTAGTCGCAGGAACCGTCCATCATGCGGTCCGGACCGGTCCCGGCCCAGAAGGACCCGTAGGTCAGGTAATCCTTGGGAGCGGAGACGGGATACTGGAATCCGTCCCCGAAGCGGTAATACAGGACCCGGTCCCAGTACCCGTAACAGCCGCCGTCGGTGACGCAGAAGACCACGTTGCCCGCGTCGTGGTTGGCGAACCGGTACTGGGGAACCCCGACGGTGAAGGGCAGCTCGACCAGCGGATCCTGGTCGTCGTTGCTCTCCACCCGTACCGTTGCCTGGTACCAGGCCGGGGTCAGCGAAGTGCCGTCGACCGTCAGAATAACAACCGCGGTGTCGCCCGCGGCGACCGTTCCCTGCGGAGGATTGACCAGGAGCCAGGAAACACTGCTCTGGGCGTCCTGCCGGTCGTTTCCCTCGGCGGCGCCAGCCTGCAGCGGGAGCGGCGTCCCGGCCCCCCCCTTGAAGAACTCCGGCGCCCGTCCCATCTTGGCGGCCCCCGGCAGGCCCTCCTCTGTCGAGACGGTGAAGGTAAGATCTCCGGTGCCCGAGTTGACGATCTGCAGATTGGCCTGCTTCGTCTCCCCGGCAAAGACCACCTCGCTCCAGGAGGCAGGGGAGAGACCGATCTCGGGATCGTTCACCACCGTCAAGGTGGCGGCACGGCTGTAGGCGAGACCGTAGGGACTGGAAACCCGCACGTCGTACTCGCCGGCGTCGTCCGGTGCCACCGAGGCAATATTGTAAGAACTCGAGGTCGCCCCCGGAATTGCCACTCCGTCCTTGCGCCACTGGTAAGACAGGGGAGGATCCCCGGAGGCGCCGGCCGTGAACGTGACGGCCTGGCCTGGATCGACTTCCTGACTCTGGGGGTGCGTCGTGACCGACGGCGCCACCCAGGTGTAGAGGTACCCCTCCACGGTCATCGTGTACGGGGATCCGCACGGGATGCCGTCGAACCAGCTCGGACCGACCCATAGCCAGTATCTTCCCGGCTGGAGGGTCATCTCGATGCACACCTCCTCCTGGATATTGCCGGTGGCCTGCCCGATGATCTGTACATTGTCGCACCCGTAGTTCCCGTCGATGACGAAGATGTTCACCGGAAAATGGGCCGTGCAGCAGAACCTGAGGTTGGTCACCTCCGTGGGGTTGATCTCGTACCAGTCGGTGTCCCGGTAGTTCATCCCGTCGTTGAGGAAGGTGCCGCTGGTGCCGTCGACCGTTATCGCTTGGCAGGTCTCGAGGTGGGCGAAGATCACGGGGGTGCTGTTGCAGCCCCCGTTATGGTCGTCCTCGTACTCGTCCTCGCAATCCTCTTCTTCCTCGTCCGACCGGGAGCCGCCGTTGCGGCACCGGCTGCCGCTTCCCCAGCGAGCGACGTAGTTGGCGCCGTACCCGTCCGCCTCGGTGAAGTCGCCGACTGCAATCTTGTCGTTGTCGAATTCGCCCAAGGCGTGTATCTCGTCGTTCATGCCCTCGCCGATGTTGTTCCAGCCGGACTGGTTCCACACGGCAATGTTATTGACCGCCACCCCTCCCGCGGAATCGAAGTACCCTGCCACGATGAGATTCCCGTGGAAATCGTAAAGGGCGTCCACGCAGTGCTGGGTGCCGAAGGCGATACCTCCACCAACATCGCTCCAGGAGCTGCCGTCCCAGCTGGCGATCATGGTCGCGGCCCCTCCACCCGCCTGGTCGAATGTGCCGCCAGCAAACAGCTTGGTGGCGTAAACCGCGAGGGCAAAGACCGCACCGTTCGGCCCGGTCCCCACATTGTTCCACTGGTTTCCGTCCCACCGAGCCACATACTGAATGCCACCGAGCGTGGCGTTCATCATGCCCGCGTAGAGATCCCCGTCGTAGGAGGCCAGGGTGGTGACCCATTGCAGCAACTGACCGTCTCCGCCGGTTCCGACGGCGCTCCATGAGCTGCCGTCCCAGGCGGCTACCTTGTGCACGCTTTCCCCGCCGGCGGTATTGAAGGCGCCGCCAGCGATCAGGTTGCCGTCGTGAACCGTCAGGGCATTCACGATTGGATCACAATCCCCTCCGATCCCACCGGTGAGGCTATTCCAGAAGGTGCCGTCCCAGCGGGCGATCCTGTTCGCCGACGCTCCGCCGGCCTCGCTGAAATCGCCGGCGGCGATCAGCTCGCCGTCATAAACCTCGAGGGCGAAGACCGGTCCGTTTATGCCCGCTCCCAGGCTGGACCAAGAGCTGCCGTCCCAGCGGGCGACGTTGTTCACCGTCGTTCCGCCCGCCTCCGCGAAGGATCCGCCCACGATCAGCTCTCCGTTGTAGAGCGCCACGGCGCGAGCCTTGTAACTGGTCCCGTCCGGGCTGGAACCGAGGGGATACCAGGCCACCGCACCTCTCTTTGCCAAACTCTCCTTGGGGAACGACCATCCCGACTCTGCCGCGTAATTCTCGAGATACGTGCCCGGCCCCCAAAGATCGGCCGGCTCCTCGTATCCCGGCGGCTGCACCGAGCCCAGGTAATAGTCATCGGCCCGGGCCCTGGGATCGAACTCCGGCAGCCGCGTTTCGGCCGGCACCGCGGCGCTCGCGAGCAGGCAGCTCACCGAGACCAGCGCTGCCAGCAGGGCCAGGGCGATTCTTCCCGGCACGCCATGACTGGAAACCATTTCCTTGCGTTTCATCGTTTCATCCTCCCGCCACTGGTGCGCCGGTATTTTCTCTCGCCGCCTGCGAAACCGGACACCCCAATCACTGTTAATGGTTCGTCGAGCGCGCCTAGAACCGGCGGGGAGGGGGAAACCTAACGATGAAATTTCGGGCCCGGACCAGGTGGCGACAGGACGCCAGAAACAGCGGGCCGGGGTTCTTTACCCGGCCCCCGGCCCATACGGCCGGCTGCCAAGATATAGCGATAACAGCTCTTGGCCGAGCCCCCGGCAACCATCTCGGGGCGGGGGGGCCACCCCCCCCCCCCCCGCGGCCCTTCCTGCCGTCTGCCAAGATCTAGCGATACAAGCTCTTGACCGAGCCCCAGGACACCTTCTCCGTCGGCACCGGGCCGCCGGACACGCCACAGACGTGCATCTCATAGGAGTACTCGGTTACCGGCCCGCCGAAATCGGCCGGGCCAACCCAGAGCCAGTACTCCTCGCCCGGACTGGTCAGGTAGTTGATGGTGGTGGGAACGTCGGTCGGGGCGTACGCATCCGCCAGTATGATTAGGTTGTTACAGTCCGTGTTCATGATGAACATATTGGTCGGGTATTGAGCGGTGATGGTGAACTCCAGGGTGTCGCCGGCGGCAGTGACCGTGAACCAGTCCGTATCCCGGCGTTCCCACCCGTCGAACAGGTACCAGCCGCTCTTGCCGCACATACTGATGCAGTCGGGGGGATCAATGGCCTCGAGAGCCTGGAAAACCGGCGGGGTGCTGTTGCAGCCGCCGTTGTATTCGTCCACGTACTGATCGTGAAGCGGGGGCTCCCACTCGTGGACCAGCCCGGGGGCACATTCGTCAATGGGAGGAGGTTCGTCGCCCCAGGTGAAGGTGATGAACCAGAAATCGTTGTAGTACTCGTACGGGGGGTCGTAGACATCGAACATCGAACCGTTCAGGTAGGCGGCGCCGTAAGGATACGGATCGCTGCCCGGCGGCACGAAATCGCGGAAACAGCGCCAGAACACCGCTCCCTCGACCCGGATGAAATAGGTTTGACCGACCTCCAGGTAGATGTCCCCGATGTCGAAATCATACCAGTCCTCCGTCGGTCCGATCCCGGTGCAGGAGGAAGCGGCATAGACCGCCGCATCGGCCGTGGGCCCGTCCTGGATGTAGAGATACGCGCTGGAGCTGCCGTGTGAATTGAGCACGACCGACACCCGGCACAGGATATAATCGTTCTGCGGCGTGAAGGACTGCACGCACACCGAGTCGGCGCAGTTGTAGCCGGTATGAGGGTACTGCGGCCAGACGTCCCACCTTTCCTCTCTGGCGGTGCAGTACAGGTCGCGGTCCCGGCTCAGCTGATGATTGCCGGGAGTGTTCAGGGTGGCTCTCGTGTCGAACCGGGGGGTGCCACTCGATCCGTTCCCCGCGCCGGCCGCCTCGGCGATCCCGGCCAATCCGGCCACCAGGAGGCAGATCGCCGTGAGTGTGAACAAGGTTTTCATGATGACCTTCCCTTCGTTTTCGAGCCCGGCTCCAACCAAGATGAACCTATCTTCTCGCTGGAAAATGAAGAGCTGTTCAGGTCGTTGCTGGTCCCCTTCCTCATTCCCGGCCCCCATAACCGTTCCCGGGGACTGATTCTAACAGGCAAAAAGACTTGTTCCAACCGCCTGCCCGAATTATTCATGGATGCCGTGGCAGGGAGAGTCCGTGGGCCGTTCATGAACAATCCAGGTCAGCAACCGTCATGTCCTCCGCCGCCGGCAGCGCCGCAGACCTCGACCGCCTGGAACAGATCGCCCAGGATCTGGAGGCTGGTCTGAGCAAGACCTTCCTCGCCCGCCAGATGAAGCGAGCGATCGACCTGGCCCGAGCTCTCGATCTCCAGGAGTCGCAACAGGTTCTGGCGGCGAACCCACGACTGGGGAATCCCTGGCACGTCCTCGCCCTCCAGGTCTGCCGCTGCGAAGTCACCGTCTTCTGCGAGAACCGGAGGTTCCTGGCCCGGATCGAGGAGGAGCACGCCGCGCTCGGGACCATCTACGACTTCGTGCCCGGCCTCGCCGATTTCCTCGCCTCCCTGCCGGAAGACCGACCGCTCGAGTTCCGCAGCGGCCAGATCAACCTGTTCTTCCCCGAAGAGGACGCCTTCGACGCCGTCTGCCTGTTCTCGGTCGCCAGGGGAATCCGTGGGTTTGCTCACGAGGTAGTTCTTCACAACAGCCTGCGGGGCTTGCGGGAGGGCGGGGTTCTGCTGGCCGGTTTCCTGGAGCCGGAGTTCTCCGATCCGGACCGGGTTCAGAAAGCGGCGGCGGCCGGGGATTACTTCCTGGATCGCCTCCCGGTCGAACGCGTGGCCTACGACGCCTACGCCCCCGACGGCCTGCTGTTCAGGCTGCGCGAAAAGTCAGGTCGCAGCCTCGGCTTCGATATAATCGCGCGGATGAGCGAGGATCTCGCCAGCCAGGGGCGAGGCAACCTCGGCCGGAGAATCGAGCAGATCCTGCAGCTGGCCCGGGAAATCGGCGTCGGCAAGGGAAGCGAGATCCTCGTCGTCGGGGGGACACCCGACATGTGGGCCGAGCGGGTCTTCGCCGGCCTGGCCGGCCAGATCGACATCGTCCTCGCCGAGGATCTGGACCTGGACGAGGCCAAGTCCGAGTTCTCGTTCTTTCCGGGGGTCGCCGCGGTGGAGGGGGGCCTCCAGCTCCAGACCGCCCTGCGGAATCCCAACAACCGGATCTACGCCCCTGACTTCCTGAAATCCGTCGCCGCCCTAAAATCCTTCGACCTGGTCTGCCTGACCCGGCTGGACGACGACCTGGACGCCTTCCTGGCCTGTCTCCGCGCCCTCAAGCCGCAGGGCAAGCTCCTGCTCGGTTTCCAGCATCCGGGGCAATGCGATCTGGGCCGGCTGGAGGAGACGGCGGCCGGGATCGGCTCTCCCCTCGAGTTCGAGCGCGAGCTGCAGTTCGGCTCGCTCGGGGGCGCCCTCCTGTCCCGGCCGGCCGGGGGGTAATTCTATCCGGCCGGTTGCGCCGGAATGATTACTGACCGGGGGCCGGTTACTTTCGGGCCTGTTGCAGTTGATCCAGGTACTGGCGAGCCCTTGCGGTCACGGCGTGCCGCCGGTTCTCTTCCGCCAGCGTGATCGCCTCTCGACAGGAAGCCAACGCCTCGTTGATCTGTCCGAGCAGGCCCTGCACCTGGCTCAAGGTCAATAGTATCTCCGGATCCGAGTTCCTGACCCCCGCGGGGAGGCCCTCCAGCAGGGCTATCGCCTCGGCCAGTTGCTGTCCCTCGGGATCCGGCCTGGCAATCAGGATACGGGTCAGGTTGTTGATCGCCTGCGGATTCCCCGGCGCCAGGCGAAGTCCCTCCCTCAATACATCCCGGGCCTCCTCGAACCGCTCCAGCCGGTACAGGTAAGTGGCCTTGGCCAGTCGGATGTCCGGCGACGCCGGCTCGGCGGCGAGCGCTTCGTTCAAGATCGGCTCCAGCTCGGGCGCCCGTCCCGCCTGGGTGTAGGCCTTTTCCAGCGTGTCCGCGCAGCCGGGCAGATCCGGTTGCAGTTCGAACGCGGCGCGGAGGTGGACCAGCGCCGTGTCGGATTCCCCACTCGCCAGAAGCAGGCGCCCCACCATCAGGTGGGCCTTCGGGTCCTGCGGGAAGGAGACGAGCAGAAGGTGCAGGTTCTCAAGGGCCTCCCCTGTCTGGCCCTGTCTCGCGAGGGCCTGGGCCAGCATCAAGCGCAGTTCCGGCGACTCGGGGTGCAGTTCCACCGCGCGGCCGAACGCCGCAGTCGCTCCTGCCAGGTCTCCCTGCGCGCGCCGCAGCAGCCCTAGGTAGCGAAATCCGGGAACGAAATCCGGGTTTTCCTGGAGGATTTCCTCCAGCCTGGTGATGGTCTCCGGACCTCGTTCAGACGGCGGTTTGCCGAACACCACCTGATCCACCTGGCGCATCACGGCCATCATCCGTCTGGGATCGTGCCGCTCGGCGGTCTGCGGGGACCCCGTCGGGCTCGAGAACACATACCCGAGAGACGCCAGGCGCTCCAGCTCGGCCTTGGTCAATTGCTTGGACGGGGTCGGGGACCCGGTAGACTCGAGTTCGTCGCCAAACCAGGCCGCGAGCTTGCCGTGCAGCACGGCGACTCGTTCCGGTTGCCGAGCGTAGAGGTTCTCCTGCTCGAGAGGATCGTGCTCGAGATCGTAAAGCTCGGGGTTGGGGCCGTGCAGGTACTTGGCGTCTTCCTCGTAGACCGAGAACAGCGCCGCCCACCCGTGCTCCATCCTGCCCTGGTAGGTCTCGCCGAAGCAGGTGTGGGGCGTGGCTCCGGGCCTCTCGAGATCGACGCCATCGATACCTGCCGGGGGGTCGATTCCCAGGAGGGCGAGAATCGTCGGAGCCACATCCACCTGCGACACCCGATCCGTGCGCTGGATTCCCCCTCCCAGCCTCTCCCCGCACCGCAGGATGAAGGGAACCCGCATCGTTTCTTCGTAGAGCAGGAAACCGTGTGTCGCCTCGTCGTGCTGGTGGAGGGCCTCACCGTGATCCCCGATCACCACGACGATGGTATTCTCACCACACCCGAGGCGTTCCAGCCCCTCGATCAGCCGGCCCAGCTCTGCATCCATGTAGGCGATCTCGCCATCATAGGGGCTGGCGGCATAGCGCTCCGCGTAAGGTTCCGGGGGCCGGTAGGCGGAGTGGGGATCGAAATAGTGAACCCACAGCAGGAAAGGTTTCCCGGCCGCCTTTTCCAGCCACCCCAGGGCGCTGTCCGTCACCCGGGTGGCGTTTCGCTCCGCGAAGACCAGGGGGTCGGATTGGTTTGTCTGGCCCAGGTCATCGTCATAGTACTCGAATCCCTGATCCAGCCCGAACCGCGAGTTGAGAACGAACGCGGCGATCACCGCGCCGGTCTGGTACCCCGCCTCCCGCAGCACCTCCGCCAGCGTCACCTGCTCATCGGCAAGACGGAAGAAACCGTTGGACCGCACTCCGTGGCGGCGAGGATAAAGCCCGGTGAGAATGGACGCATGCGAAGGCAGCGTGATCGGGGTAACGGCCGTGGCACGCCAGAACAGCACCCCCTCGTCCGCCAGACGATCCAGGGTGGGTGTCTGGATCGCCCCGTATCCGTAGCAGCCGAGCCGGTCCGCCCGCGTCGTGTCCAGGGTCAGGAGAAGTACGTTGCAGCCGGCAAACGAGCCCTTCTCTCCGAGGCCGCCGGCCGCCGTGAGCCGCCTCCCCGGGGCCGGGTTGATACAGGACCTGTAGAGTACCAGACCTCCTGCCGCGAGCAGAAAAACGACGACCAACCTGCGCCAGGGAACACGACCACCAGCAGACACCCTGTTTCCCTCCCTTCTGGAATCCCGGGTCAGACGAAGCCTAGCACAGGTAGCCGAGCCTTGCATCGACATCCGCCAGGACCGGGCCCGGGAGCAGTAACTCCGTAACAATCCAGGCTCGGGTGGAGTCGGTTGAAAATTGTCACGGGACTGTGATACAATCCGGACACCATCGGGGATTGGGGCGTCCGTCCTCCAGGGCATGCACTTACGCGGACGCCAGCCTCCCCAGTGTTCTTGGTTTTTGGGCGACGCCACGGCCGATCTCAGCCTGCAGGGGGGCGTGGTGACCAGGTGTCAATCAAAGCCGGGATTCCCCTCGCAGGCTGCGGCAAGAGCCGCGGCCTCGGATTGGTGTGTACCTCCCGCACTCTCCCTTCTCTTCCGTTTGCTCGCCCTGCTGTTCCTGCTCGTTTTCCTGGTCCCGGCCGCGATGGCCCTCCCCCACGAGATCCCGATCGCCAGCGCCGAGGACGACGGTGAAGAGCTGGCCGACCTGATCTGGAATCCGGACGCCTCGCCCCTTTGCCTGGGCAGGGTCAGTGACCCGGAGGTACACGACCTGGGATTGCGGTTTGTCGCCCCGGGTTTGATCCAGGCGGACAGCGTTCTCTTCGCCCGACTCCGGTTCAGCAGCCGCGGC
>CAZAHC010000060.1:0-14730 GCA_964484595.1 uncultured Fibrobacteraceae bacterium
TCCTGGAGAAGGAAACCCGCGGCGAGTCCGGCATGAACCTCCAGACCTTCGGTGCCTCGGTGGGGACCCATTTCCGCCCCCGGCCGTGGATACTGAACACCGTGGCGCTGCAGCTGGAGGTCGACAACCCCCAGCCTCATCCCGACGCGACCGAGGTGAAGTCTGTATTCGATGCGCTCGGGATCAAGAAGACCCAGACCAACTCGGCGGTCTACACTCTTTTCGCCGAGGGGCGGGACGACGCCTTCCGGCCCAAGCGAGGTTCGCTGGCCACGGCGCGGGTGGAGATCGCCGGCGGGCCGCTGGCCGGGGACAACAGCTTCGTCAAGGGTGTCGCCGCCTGGCACGGTTATCGCGCCTGTCCGCTCGGCGGGGTCCTGGCTTTCCGGATCAGCGCCGGGGCGGTCGGGGCCTACGGCGGATCGGCCGACCGGGGAGCGGACGGGGTGCCCTACGCGGACCGTTTTTTCGCCGGCGGTGTATCCTCGGTCCGGGGCTACGCCGAGAGCAGCCTCGGGCCCCGGCTCGCAACGTCGGACTCGCTGCGCCTGGCCAATCCCGACCTGATCTTGCCCCAGGATCCGGCGCGCGGGGGCAACTACCTGTTGCTGACCAACGTGGAATGGCGCTTCCCCCTGCCCTGGCTTTCCCGCTGGAAGCTGGGCGGGGTTCTCTTCTGCGACGGCGGCAACGTCTGGGAGAAGGCCGGGGATATCCGCCTGCGGAGCTTTCGCCTGCGGTCGTATCCCCGCTCCCCGACCGATCCGGCGGCCACCAGGGTCTGGGATTACCGTTTCAGCGTAGGTACCGGCCTGCGCCTCGACACGCCTTTCGGGCCGTTCCGGATCGATGTCGGTTTTCCCCTGAAACGGATGCAGTTCGTCGACGAGGCGGGGGAGCCGGAAAAGACCGAGGACAGGGTCATGTATCATTTTTCTCTGGGTTACCCGTTCTGAGGGGGCCGAGGCGGTGTGGTTCCGATCGACACGATTGCCCTTGCTCGTCGCCTGGATGGTGATCCTGGGCATCGTCGCCTATCTCGGTACCCATCCCCGGCTGCTGGCGCCGTTCGCCTCCCGGCTGATCAGCCAGAACCTGCTGCACGACTGGAACGGCAACCTGAAGGTGGGCGATTTCCGCTGGCATCCCTTCGGGGGAATCGATCTCTACCGCGTGTCGGCCACCCTGCACGGCGAAGGGCAGGGCGTCACCCTGATCGCGGTGGACACGCTGTCGGTGGCTTACCGGTTCGGCGAGCTGTTCGGATCTCCGCCCCGCCTGCGACGGCTGCTGATCAAGGGGGGCGAGGTGTATTCCCTCCAGGGATCGGGCGGCAGCGGCGGGGACGGAGCGCCCCGGCGGTGGCCTCGCCTGCGGCTCGATCAGCTGGAGATCCTCGGCTGCTCGGTGGAGGTCTCCGGGCCGGACGGGAGGTTGCGCGAGAGAATCTCCGGGATCAACTGGCGGGGCGTGGTTGCCGCGGATACCCTGCTGGATCTCGATTGCCGGGACGCCGCCTGCGACTGGGAAACGCGCAACAGCAGGTTGAGCGGCGTCTGGGGTAAGGCCGCGCTCGACTCGTCCGGGGTGCGGTTCCGGGGCCTGCACTGCCGGCTGAACGACAGCAAGGTCGTGCTCGAGGGCCGACGGGAATGGCAAGGGCAGCTCGATCTGGCCGTGCAAGCCGAGGCGGTGGTCGCCACCGAGATCGAGGATCTGCTGAACCTCACCCTCGGCTTCACCGCCGTGGGAGACCTGGACGCCACCTTCCGCAGCAGCGGCGACAGCCTGCTCTATCGCGGGGAGTTCACCGGCGAGCTGGAAGGTTATCGCTTCGAGGGGGTGGGAGGCCGGGCGGTGCTCTCGGCGGGAAGCCTTCTCTGGGACGAGCTGTACGGCCGCATCAATTCCGCCTATTTCGCCGGCCGGGGCGAGTTCGACATCTCCGATCCGCAGGCGGTCTCCTACCGGCTGACGGGTCAGGTGGCGGATGTCGACCTGGCGCAGGGTCTGGTCCCGGGCGAAGAACTGCCGGCCAGCCAGGGACGCGGCCAGATGATCCTCCTGCACGACGAGGCCCCGCTGCGCACCCGGGTCACCGCGGTCCTGACCGAGGGCCACGTGGCCGAGATCCCGTTCGATACCCTGTGGGTCGATGTGCAGGCCGATTCGACCGGTGTCGCCTTCGACCGGCTGGATCTGGACTTCCAGGGGCAGAAGGCGTGGGTTACCGGCCACAGCGATACCAGCCGCTTCTTCCGGGGTGATCTGAGCCTGGACGTTCCGGAGCTGGCCCGGTTGCCGGAGCAGTGGAATCTGCCGCGGATCGGCGGCAGCCTCTCGGCCGGCGGGGAACTGAGCGGCCGCTCCGACGCCCTGACCTTCGCCGGGCAGGTTTCCGGGCGAGATTTCCGGCTGCCGCCCCTGGGGGTGGGCTCGAAGCGCGTGGCGCTCGTGGTGTGCGAGGTAGTGGGGGATCCCCTGGCGTGTTTGGAGGTGGGGGGGGAAGATCTGACCCTCGGTGGCGTTTCCCTAGGGCAGTTCCAGCTGCGAGGGCGGCTGGCGGCGGATGGCGCCCGGGTCGAATCCTTTCGCTCGCAGCGCGGCGACACCCTGCTGGTCCTGAACGGCCGGGCCGTTTTCGGCGACTCGGTCTCCACTATCCGGGTCGAGGCCTTCGCTGTGGACCTGGAAGGCAACCACTGGCGGATGGCCGGTCCCACTCATCTGACGTTCGGCGCGGACGGGGTTTCCCTGCCCGCCTTCTTTCTGGCCTCTGAGTACGGTGAGCTGGCGGTCCAGGATTATCAGCAGAACGAGCAGGAGCTGGCCGGCTCGTTGCAACTGACTCGCTTCGACCTGGGTCTGGTGAACCCGTTCCTGCCCGGATCGGTTCGCCTGGGCGGCGAGGGCACTGCCACCTTGCTCCTGGGCGGCACCCCCGCCGAACCCCAGGTCAACCTGGTGGCCGACCTCACCGGTTGCGATCTCGACCCCGCCCGGATCGATTCCCTCCACGTCGAAGCCTTATACCGGCAAGGCTCCCTGGCGGTGAACCAGCTGTGGCTGGCCAGCGATCGCGGCCTGCTGTCCTGCTCCGGAACCGTCACTCATCCCGGCGCCGGGTTCGACGACTTCTGGCCGGGCGCCGAGCTCGATCTTTCCCTCTCCATCCAGGAAGGCGACTGGGCCTTCTGCGACCGGTTCGCGATCCCGGCTCTCGATCGCCTCGCCGGCTGTTTCGAGACATCTCTACAGATCGGCGGCACGACCCGAGAACCGCAAATTGTCGGCCGCCTGTCCAGCGCTCCCTTCAACGTCCACTGGCTGCAACTGGAGAGCCTTGCGGGCCGGGTGTTGGTCGACCGGGACCAGCTGGTGCTCTCCGGTCTGGTCGGCCGGCAGGGGCCGCTGGAGGTGAGCGGCCGCCTGGAAGTCCCGCTCGCCTTCGATCTGCTCTCATCGCCGGTCACCCCCCCCGAGGCTCCGTTCCTGATGCACCTGGTCGTGGCGGCGGAATCGGACCTGGCGCCGCTGGCCAGGGCCACCAACGCCTTCATCGAGTGCGGGGGGCGGGGGGAAGGCGAGATCACCGTCGCCGGTCCCCTCGAGCATCCCCTCTGGGAGGGCAACCTGCAGGTCCGTGACGCCAGCTTCGTGTTGAAGGGTCTGGGGGAGATCTACCACGGGGTGAGCCTCGACGGGACCTTCTCCGGGGACGAGCTGATCCTGGACCGGATCGTGGGCGGCGAGGGTGCTCTCGGCACCATCCAGGGCGACGGCCGCGTCCGCTTCCGGGGCCTGGCCCTGGAGTCGTTCGCGGTCGACCTCGACGTGGATCGTTTCCTGGTGGCGTCCATCCCGGACCTGCGAGCGCTGGTCCGTTCGCCGCACTTGTTGCTGACCGGGGTCCGGGTCGGTCCGGACAGTCTGGTCGTGCCGAAGTTCAGCGGTCGGCTCGACGTGATCGAGGCCCGCTACACGGGCGACTTCGCCGAGCGACCGGGGGTGAGCGACCCGCGGGCCGCCACGGTGGCCCCGGACTGGCTGGCCGACATCCAGCTGGTGGCCCCGCCGCGGTCGGTGCGGGTGGTCAACCGGGCCATGGAGCTGTTCGTCAGCGGCGACGCCGACCTGATCCGGGACGAGGAAGGCCTGTACCTGCGGGGCTCGGCCAACATCGATGCCGGCCACCTGCCGGTGTTCAACAACGATTTCAAGGTGGTGCGGGGAGGGCTGGACTTCAGCCAGGAGGTCGGGCTCACGCCCCGGGTCGACATCGAGGCCGAGACCACGGTGCGGGTGCGCAGCGCTACCTACGGCAACAGCAGCGCCCTGGAGCGGATCACCGTGCTGGTGACCGGAACCCTGGACGCTCCCGTCATCTCCTTCCGGTCCGAGAGCGGGTACCCCCGCGAGGGGATCGAGCGGATGTTGCTCGGGTTGAGCCCGCACGTGGACGACCCGCGCGTCGGCGGCGGCTTCCGCGACGCCTCCATCTCGGCCGGGTTCAACCTCCTGGAGCGGGAGATTGCCGCCGGCCTCGACCTGGTGGATACTTTCGACATCGAGCAGATCGAGCGCGAACAGGTGGACGGCAGCGGCACCCTGGCCCCGCTCATCGGGGTGGGGAAGTACCTCGGGCGGGACCTCTACATAAAATACGCCCAGGGGCTTTCCCAGGCGGACCGGGACCTGCTTATTGAGTACCAGATCAACGACCACCTGCTGCTGCAGTCGGAGATCCGCCGGCGGGTGGACGAGCTGCAGGGTGATTCCACCTACACGCTCGATCTGAAGTACCGCTTCGCCTACTAGGAGAGGCCATGATCGGCCAGGGACGGGGCAGGAGATACGGCCGCAGGTGGCGGGCCCGGTGCGGCGTGGCGCTGGTGGGCGCGGTGTGCCTCTGCCTGCTGGCGGCTCCCGGCAGCGCCCAGTACTTCGGCAAGAACAAGGTCCAGACCCACAATCTCCAGTGGAAGATCCTCTACACGCCCCACTTCGAGATCCTGCACTACGAGGGGGCCGAGGAGCTGGCCGTACGGGCCAGCCTCATCGCCGAGCAGACCTACCGGGAGTACGCCAACCGTCTCGACCGGGAGCTGAAGTGGCGAGTGCCCTTCATCCTCTATGCCTCGCACGAGGATTTCGCGCAGACCAACATCGCCGACGAGCTGATCGGCGAGGGCACGGGCGGCTTCAGCGAGCCGTTCCGCAACCGCATGGTGCTGCCCTACAACGGATCCCACGCCGACTTCGTGCACGTCATCCGCCACGAGCTGGTCCACGTCTTCATGTTCGACATGGCCTTCGGCCGGGGCGGCAACGTCGGCCGCAACATGTTGTACAGCATCCCCCTCTGGTTCGCCGAGGGCATCGCCGAATGGCTGTCCAGCGGCTGGGATGGCGAGGCCGACATGTTCCTGCGCGACGCCACGATCAACAACTACCTGGTACCGCTCGCGCAGGCGGGCGGCTTCTTCGTCTACAAGGAAGGCCAGGCCGCCTTCCGGCTCCTCTCCGAGCGTTACGGGGAGCAGAAGATCGTCGACTTCTGGCGCCACGTGGGCCGGGCCCGCAGCGTCGAGCGGGCGCTCCGGCAGGTCTTCGGCCTGAAGACCGAGGACCTGGACGAGCTGCTGGCCAGGTCGCTGCGCAAGCGGTACTGGCCCAGCTACGGCGACCTGGAGGAGCCCGGGGAAGTGGCCCGTCCCCTCACCGACCACGTGGAGGAGAAGTGCTTCTTCAACGAGCGCCCGGCGATCTCGCCGGACGGCGACCTGGTGGCCTTCTTCTCCGACCGGGACGGCCTGACCAGTCTCTACCTGCTCTCCGCCCTCGATGGCAAGGTGCTGCGCAAGCTGGCCAAGGGACATCGCTCGAGCAGCTTCGAATCGTTCCACGCCTTTCGCAGCGGGATCAGCTTCGATCCCACCGGCCGCGAGATCGCCTTCATCGCCAAGAGCGGCAACGAGGAGACGCTGCACACCCTGGACGTGCAGACCGGCAAGGTCACGCGCTCGCTCAAGCTGGGGCTGGATATCGCCTCCTCGCCGGCCTGGTCTCCGGACGGGACGACCCTGGCCGTGGTCGGAACCCGGAACGGCCGTACCGATCTCTACCTTGTCGAGCTGGCCGGCGGCGCCGGTTCCGCTCCGCCCCCCTGGGCCGGGCTGGGGCAAACCCTCTCCGGGGGGCAGCAGTTGGTCCGCTTGACCGACGACGTGGGGGACGAGAGCTCCCCCGCCTGGTCGCCGGACGGGCGGCGGCTCGTCTTCGCCTTCAATCCCCGGGCCGAGATCGACTTCGAGTTCGAGATCGGCCCCGACGGCGGTCGGCGGCTGCTC
Source organism: uncultured Fibrobacteraceae bacterium (assembly GCA_964484595.1). GTDB lineage: Bacteria > Krumholzibacteriota > Krumholzibacteriia > LZORAL124-64-63 > LZORAL124-64-63 > CAZAHC01. Next base: position 6,351 of record CAZAHC010000060.1, read on the forward strand.
TGGGCCCGCCCGCACGACGGCCGGCCGAACGACAGCCAGCGGGTGGCGCCGGGCGGCAGCGTCGTCCTGCTCGACCTGGAGGATGGCAGCCGGTCGGTTCTGTTCGGCGAGGAGAACGGGCGGCACGACCCGATCTGGATCGACGCCCACACCCTCTGCCTGGTGGACAAGAGCGATGGGATCGCCAACCTGGCCCTGGTCCGGCTGGATTCGGCGGGCACCGCCGTTCGCGAGCAGCGCCTGCTGACCAGCGTGCTGGGCGGCATGGCCCAGCCGACCTACGCGCGGCAGGCGGACCGGCTGGTCTTTGCCGCCTTCCACACGGCGGGCTGGGACCTGTACGCCGCCGACTCCTTCCTCGGCCAGTGGGTCGAGCGGGAGCCGGCCGGGCGGCAGACCGAGCCGGTCACCCTGGCCCCGCCGCCGCTCATCCAGCGCGAGGCAGTCACCGACACCCTGGTGGACCCCGGCCGGATCGGGCGGGTGGAACCGTACCGGACCCGGTTTTCCCTCGATACCAGCCAGGCCCTCGGCGGCGGCGCGATCTACTTCAGCTCGGCGATCGGCCTGGGCATGGCCAACATCATCTCGCTGAGCGATCTGCTGGGCAACCACCGCTGGCGGTTCCTGGTCAATTTCTACGGATCCTTCGAGAACAGCGACCTGGCAGCTTCCTACTTCTACCTGAAGCGGCGCCTCAACTTCGGGGCGGGCATCTTTCACTACCACAACTACTACAACTCGGCGGTCACCAGCATCGGCGAGCTGCTGCCCCACGACACCCTGTTCGCCGAGCGCAACTACGGCCTGTTCGGCCTGGCCAGCTATCCGTTCAATACCTTCCAGAGGCTCGACCTGGAGGTGCAGCTGCTGACTTCCGAGCGAACCAGCTACGGTCTCGACGGCAGCGGGCTGTTCCTGATCCCGGGGGAGAAGAAGACCGCCCAGCTGCTGCAGCCGAGCCTCTCCTTCGTTCACGACACCGCCTACTATGGGCGCTTCGGTCCGGTGACCGGATCCCGTCTCGCAATGAGCTACACCACCTGCCTCCCGTTCGCGGGGGCTAGCCTCGAAAGGCAGACCACCACCCTGGACCTGCGCAAGTACTGGCTGCCCTGGCGACGGAACACCATCGCCCTGCGGCTGGTGGGTGCCTTTAGCGCCGGGAAGGATCCGCGCGCCTTCGTCCTGGGCGGGCCCTTCAGCCTGCGGGGCTACAGCTTCTACGACTACCAGACCGTGCCCAACCTGAGCGGCTCGAAGCTCTTCATGGCCAACCTCGAGTACCGCCTGCCCCTGGTGGATTACCTGGTCTTCGGCTGGCCCGGCCGCTGGGGGTTAGGCAACATCGGCGCCACCGTCTTCTGCGACGTCGGTTCGGTTTGGACCGACGATGTCCGCTTCTTCGGCGACGACGCGCACGGCCGGGCCGGTTTCCTGGGCTTGCACGGGGACTACGGCTTTGGTATAAGAACCCGCATCGGATTCCTCCCCCTGAAATTCGACTGGGCCTGGAAGACCGATCTGCGTCGGACCCAGGACACCGAGTTCCACTTCAGCATCGGCCCGGAATTCTGATTCCGGGTCGCCCCGGCGGCAGGGAGCGGGCGAGCCGGAGGGACAACCTTGACCGACATCCTGGCCGACCTGAATCCAGCCCAGCGGGAGGCGGTCTGTGCCCCGGAGGGCCCGGTGCTCGTGGTGGCCGGAGCCGGCAGCGGCAAGACCCGGGTGCTGACGACGCGCATCGCCTGGTTGCTGCAGCAGGACGGTCTCTCGCCCGCAGAGATCCTCGCCTTCACTTTCACCAACCGCGCCGCCCGCGAGATGCGCAAGCGGGTGGATCGCCTGGTCGCCGCCGGGCCGGCCCCCTCCTGGATCGGGACCTTCCACGCCACCGGGGTGAAGATCCTGCGCCGCGACGGCGAGGCGATCGGCGTCGACCGGCGCTTCGTGATCTATGACAGTGACGACTCCTTGCGGGTCGTCAAGCGTGCGACCACCCGCCGGGAGCTGGACCTCAAGCAGTTCCCCCCCGCCGTGAGCCGGGCCGTGATCAGCCGCTGGAAGAACGAGGATCGGGCCCCCGCTGCCGCCCGGGCCGGCGCCGCCGGTTTCGTCGAGCACAAGATCGCCGAGGTTTACCGGGCCTACGAGGAGGAGCTGCAGGCGTGCAACGCGCTCGATTTCGACGACCTCGTCCTGCGGACGGTGCACCTGCTGGAACAGGTCCCGGAGGTGCGCCAGAAGTACGCCCGGCGCTTCCGTCACGTGCTAGTGGACGAATTCCAGGACACCAACCCGCTGCAGCTGATCCTGGTCAAGGCGCTCTGCAGCTGCCATGGCAACCTGTTCGTCGTCGGGGACGACGATCAGGCCATCTACTCCTGGCGGGGCGCCTGCGTGGAGAACATGCTCAACTTCGAGCAGTACTTCCCCGGCACAACGCTGCTGCGCCTGGAGCAGAACTACCGCAGCACCGGCAACATCCTGGCCGCCGCCAACGCGGTGATCGCCCACAATAAGGACCGCAAGGGCAAGAACCTGTGGACCAGCGGGTCCGCCGGCGACAACCTGCGGCTGGACGAGACCGCCGATGCGGAGGACGAGGCGGCCCGCCTGGTGACGTTGGTCCAGCAGGAGCTGACCCGCGGCTGCAAGCGCGGCGACCTCGCCGTCCTGTACCGGACCAACGCCCAGTCCCGGCTCCTGGAGGACGCCCTGCGCCGGGCGAATATCCCCTATCAGATCGTCGGTAGCGTCCAGTTCTACGAACGGCGCGAGGTGCGCGACCTGCTGGCCTACTTGAAGCTGGTGGCCAATCCGCAGGATCGCATCTCGGCCCTGCGCGTGATCAACGTGCCGAGGCGCGGGATCGGAGCCGCCACCGTGGCGAGGCTGATCGGCCTGGCGGACGAGAACGAGCTCACCCTGGGGGAAACCGCCGCCGAACCGGGCCTGATCGAAAGGGAGCTGGCGCCGGCCGCCTGCCGGCGGGTGCGGTCCTTCTTCGCCCTGGTGACCGCCTGGCGGGCCGCCGAGCCGGAGACCCAGGTCCCGGCCCTGCTGGAGAGGATCATCCAGGAGACGGGGTACGGTTCCTTCCTGGAAACCGACGATCCCGCCACGGCCCGGGCCCGGAGCGAGAACGTGAACGAGCTGATCAACGCCGCCTATTCCTTCGCTGAGGGGGCCGACGGCGGCCGGCTCGCCCAGTTCCTCGAGCAGGTCGCCCTGGTATCGGACGTGGATGCCCTGCAGGACACCGAGGGGCTGGTTCGATTGATGACCATCCACACGGCCAAGGGCCTGGAGTTCCCTGTCGTGATGGTCAGCGGGTGCGAGGAGGAGCTGTTGCCCCACGCGGCCAGCGCCGCCGAGGAGAGCGGCCTGGAGGAAGAGCGCCGCCTCTTTTACGTCGCGGTCACCCGCGCCCGGCGGCGGGTGTACCTGCTGTACGCCAGGCGTCGCCGCCGGTTCGGGGTGTACGAGGACTGCCTACCCTCGCGGTTCCTCGGCGAGATCCCCGGCGAGCTGGTCGACCGGCACCAGAGCGTGGCCGTTGGCCCGGGCCTGTTCACCGGGGGCCCCAGCGGCCGGCGCGTCGGGCGGGCGGCGGCGAGCCGGGCCGGCGCCCCGAGCGGTAGTGGCCGGCTGGCCCGCCCCGAGCCGGTCTCCGCCTGGGACCGGGACGTCTCGCAGGAGGAGACCCGCTTCTTCCCCGGCCAGACGGTCTTTCACAGCAGCTTCGGCAACGGCGTCGTGCAGCGGGTGGAGGGAACGGGCGACGACCTGCTCGTCACCGTCGAGTTCCCCGCCGCTGGTCGCAAGCACCTGCTGCCCAGGTTCGCGCCCCTGCGACCTGTTGACTGACCGCGCAATTCCCCTCCGGCACGATTCCTGATACTCCGGCCGGGAGAGTACCCCGACGACGTTCGCCCCGGCCCCGGCCGGAGGCGATCGCCCGCTACGGCGTTGTGGTCTGGCAACTTAGGAGCAACAGCATGGTAGCCGGCAGGGATCCCCGCTTCTCATTTTGCCCTCTGGTCGTCCTGGTGGTTCTCATTTTGACCTTCGCTGCGGCCGAGGCGGTTATGCCGCCCCGTCCCGGCTCGGACGCCCGCCTGCCCGCCGCGGGTGAAGCACTGCGCCAGCTCGGCCTGGGCCGGGTCAGCCGGCCGGACCTGATCCGGCTCGGGGAGACGGGAGCCTTCAAGGCAACGGCCGCAGGTCAAGCGGCGGCGATGGCTGTCAGCTCCCGCAGCCTGCCGGTCCTGCTCGGGGACACGTCCGACCTGGCCAGCAGCCAGGCGGTGGCCGACTTCCAGGCCGAGCTCTTCGGTACCTGGCCCACCGGCTCGCTGAGAGATTACTACGCCGAGATCTCGTACGGCCAGTTCCAGGTGACCGGACAGGTCTTCGGCTGGTTCCGGCTGCCGCGCCTCAGCTCATACTACGAGGGTGCCAGTGGCTGCAACGGACTGTGCGCCTACCCGACCAGCGCCGGTGGCTTCGAGCGCGACCTGGTGGCGCTGGCCGACGCCTCGGGCATCGACTGGGGCCCGTACGACAACGATGGACCGGACGGGGTTCCCAACTCCGGCGACGACGACGGCTACGTCGACACCGTGATCATCGTTCACTCCGGCGAGGGGGGCGAGTGCGGCGGCAACAATGCCATCTGGAGCCACAGTTACTTCCTGCGGGGCTGGGGCATCAGTGCCTTCTCCACCAGTACCAGCAGCGCCAGCGGCGGGTTGATCAAGATCGACGATTACATCATCCAGCCGGAGATCTCCTGCTACGGGGGTCTGATCGAGATCGGCGTGTTTTGCCACGAGTACGGCCACGCCCTCGGTCTGCCCGACCTGTACGACACCAGCGGCAACGGTAACGGGATCGGCCGGTGGGGCCTGATGGGATCCGGGTCGTGGGGCGGGGACGGCGCCTCGCCGGAGACGCCCGTGCACATGAACGCCTGGAGCAAGGTGACGCTGGGCTGGGCGACGGCGACGGTGGTGCCGTGCGACGACCTCTACGAGCTGTCGGCGGTGGAGCTGGCGCCGGCGGTGCTGAAGGTCTGGTCGGACGCCCTGCCGGCGGCGGAGTACTTCCTGGTGGAGAATCGCCAGCGGACCCTGAACGACGCCCTGCTGCCCGGCGCCGGGCTTAACATCTGGCACATCGACGAGGACGTCATCGCCGCCGGCTGGTACACGAACCAGGTCAACGTTGGCCCGGTCTACGGCGTGGCGCTGGAACAGGCCGACGGCTTCGATCACCTGGAGAACCGGCAGAACCGGGGCGACGGCGGGGATCCCTGGCCGGGCAGCAGTGCGGCCACGGTTTTCAACAACTGGAGCGACCCTAACAGTCGGGACAACGACGGCCAGAGCACCAAGGTGATAATCAACAGCATCTCCAGCCCGGCGATGACCATGTCCGCGTTCATCGAGGTGGGCATCGAGACGCTCGACACGGTCGATCCGGTGGTGACGGTGCTGAGTCCCAACGGGGGAGAGGACTGGGCGGTCGGCGCGCAGGCGACGATCTCCTGGACCGCCACCGACGATACGGGCGTCGAGAGTGTGAGCATCCTGCTCAGCTACGACGGCGGCGGCACCTTCGCCGAGCAGCTGGCCACCGGCCTCGTCAACACCGGTTCCTGGACCTGGCCGGTTCCGCTGGCCCCGGCGGCTGACCTGGTGGTGCAGGTGTTGGCGCAGGACCCGGCAGGCAACGTCGGCGCCGATGCTTCCAACAAGAGCTTCTCCGTGTCGGATCAGTACCCGCCGGGGGTGTCGCTCTCTGCCCCGGCCGGCGGCGAGGTCTGGCAGACCGGCAGCGAGCACAACATCAAGTGGGCGGCGGCGGACAACATCGGCGTCGCCGCGATCGACCTGTTCCTCTCGGTGGACGGAGGCCTGAGCTGGCCCGACACGATCGCCTACGGGCTGGTGAACTCGGGCTCTTTCCGCTGGACCATTCCCGCGCGGTTCTCGAACCAGTGCTGCCTGCGGGCGCGGGCTCGCGATGCGGCCCAGCAGAGCGACTACGTGCAGAGCGATCTGTTCACCCTGGCCAATCTCACCGCCGTGGCCGGAGCGCCGGGCCGCCTGCGGGTCGGTCCGGCGGTGCCCAACCCCTTCAACCCGCAGACGACGGTTCATTTCGAGAACCCCGAACCGGGCCGGATGGTCCTGATGGTTTTCAACCTGCAGGGGCGCCGCGTGCGGACCCTGCTCGCGGAGGACCGGCCGGCGGGTCCGGGGCAGGTGCCGTGGAACGGCCGCGACGACCGGGGGCGGCCGGTGGGTTCGGGTGTCTACTACCTGCAAGCCCTGGCGGGCGGTGAGCGGGCCTACAGCAAGTTGACCCTGATCCGCTAGGCCAACATGAGGGCCTAGTGGATCAGAGTGATCTTGTGGACGGCACGTCTCCCCGCGGCTTCGAGCTCCAGCCAGTAGACACCCGAGGGTACGCGCCGGCCCTGGCCGTCCTGGCCGGGCCACAACCAACGGTGCGGCTCGTCCTCGCTGGCGGGCTTGAGGCCGAGGTCCCAGACGCCCAGGCGACGGCCGCGGACATCGTACAGCTGGCAGGAAACCTGGCTCTCCTGGCCGAGGAAGAAGGACAGCCAGGCGCCTTCCTCGCTCGCGGGGTTGGGCGCAGGCGGCAGGCTGCGCAGGCGCGGGGCGGCCGCGTCGGCGGTCCGTTTCAGCAACCATCCCTCCGGATCGATCGCCACGCTGTCCACCGGTCCGGCCACGGTCCAGTCGAAGGACGCCCTGGGCCCGGTCAGCTCGGCCCGCCGGACCTCGAGACCCGCCGCGGTGAAGATGTGCACCGGCACCGCCAGCTGGAAAAGGACGGCCTGTTTCTGCACGAGGTTCAGCGTCAGCCGCACCGGCCCCGGGCCCGGCACCGGAGGCGAGCGCACGGTCCAGGCCAGCTCCGGCACGGCGTCGGTGTACAGCCAGGGTTCAAGGACGGGGGTGAGGTCGCAACCCGCCGACGCGGAGGCGATGGCCAGGAAGTCGGCGGTCGAGGCGTTCCCGTGGGCGAGCAGCGGGCTGGTGGCGTAGTCGTACAAAAGGTCGAAGAAGGTGTTGTCACCGAGGTAGCCACGCAGCATGTGCAGCACCCAGGCACCCTTGTCGTAGATCAGCAGGTTGGGCAGGATCGGATCGGGATCGGCCAGCAGACCGTGGCCGACGAAGAGATCGGGGTGCCGTTCTGGACCGATCCCTTGCAGGTAGGCGAGGTATTCAGGGCGGCCGGCCTTGAACTCGGCCCACAGCGCCTCGCTGTAGCGCGCGAAACCCTCGTTGAGCCAGATGTCCGCCCAGCGCGCCGGCGAGATCAGGTCGCCGAACCAGTGATGGGCCAGCTCGTGGAGCACCACCCACTCGTACCGCCCGTCGCCGGTTAGCATGAACTGGCCGAGGCTGGTCGCCGTCTGGTTTTCCATGGCCCCGCCCCAGCGGAACTCCGCCTGCCCGTACTTCTCGCCCGTGAACGGGTAGGGTCCGAACCGATCCTCCAGGAACTGCAGCATGGCGCAGGTGGGGGCGAACTCGAACTCGGCCCGCGCGCGGTCCTGGGGGAAGACGTAAAAGAGGAGCGGGACCGTCTCGACCAGACCGGGACAGGGCTCCTCCCACCACTCGTAATTGGAGATGGCGACCGACACCAGGTAGGTGGCGATGGGGTGGCTCTCCTGCCAGGCGTAGCGTGACCAGCCGGCCGTGGGTGAGCTGATGCCCAGCAGATTCCCGTTCGAGACCGCGAAAAGGGTGTCCGGGACGGTCAGCGCGAGGTCGGCGGTCGCCTTGTCGGCCGGGTAATCCTTGCAGGGCCACCAGGAGTGGGCCGACCAGGGTTCGCTCACGCTGGCGACGATGGGGCCGCCGTCGTGGGGATCCTCGGTCTCGTGACCGTGCTCGCGAAACAGAAGCCCCGCGCGCAGGGGCCCATGCCGCTCCGGGTTGCCGTGATAGTGGATGTTCAGCCGACCGGTCTCCCCGACCGGAAGAAGAGCGGGCAGGAGAACCGCCAGGCTGTCACCCTCGTGGGCAAAGGGAACCGGCGCTCCCTGCCAGAACAGGCTGTCGGCCTGCAGGTTGTTCACCAGATCGACCAGTACCCGGTCCAGCCCCGCGTCCACCGCCTGCAGGTCGATCCCCACCCGGCCGGCCACCGACCGCTCCTGCGGATCGATCGTCAGCTCCAGCTCGTAATGAAGCACGTCGAAGCCCCGGCTGCCGGTCGGCGGCTGGCGGCGCTCCGGCGTCGCGAACCGGGCGGGTGCTCCGGGCAAGGGGGGCGGTTTTTCCCAGAGAGCGGGATCGGTCAGCGGGAGTGACGGAGAGGTGTCCCC
>CAZAHC010000061.1:0-9302 GCA_964484595.1 uncultured Fibrobacteraceae bacterium
CGGGCTGGGAAGGTGTTGCACTTGCTCCTTGAACTCGCCACGTGGCAAAAACCTGGTCCCGCTCCGCCCTCGAATTCCTCCAGACCCAGGTCTGATCCGGGCTCTTCAAACACCTCCACTACGGAAAAATCCGCGAGAAAATGGTAATATTATGCCCGCGAGCCCCACCGGCACGCCGCCAAGATCCCCCTGGAGGGAGGGAACCTCATGAGACGCCCGATTCTCCATTGCGCCCTGCTGATTCTGTTGACGGGACTGCTGGGGCTTCCGGCCAGCAGCGAGGGAAGCGAGCGCCGGACCGACCGCGCGCTCGACAGCCGGTCCACCCCTGCTCTTGACGTTGCTCACCAGCCGTTGAGCCAGACCCTGGACGACCTCCCCGGGGCCGACCGTCACAACGCCAGGATCTCGATCGACCTGCCGGCAGGAGCAGGGGCCGCGGCCCGACAGGAGGCTCGCTCAATCGAGGCCGCCTGGAATGGCGGCGATCATGCCGGCGCCCTCGAGGCCCTGCGCCGCCTGGAGGAGACGGGTCGGTGCGCGGGGATCGGCATCGAGTGGCGGCAGGCCCGCGAGCTGGCGGCGGCCAGGGAGCGGGACAACTTCCGCATCGGAACCCGGGAAGACGTCCAGAACGTCTGCCTCGACTTCAACTGGACCGAGGGGCAGCTCTACTCGGTGCTGAAGTACGAGTTCGGACCCGGGACGGACGGCTGGTCGGTGAACATCTCGTACGACGGCGGCTACACCTGGTGGGAGACCTACTCCTGGCTGGGCACCGGGCCGATCAACGATGTCAGCGGCCGGGCCGGCCTGGGGTACCTCTACGTGGGCTACACCGGTGACGGGACCGCTGCGAACTGTGCCGCGCTGATGCGCAGGTTCCATCTCACCAACGCGTCGGAGGACACCGGTTACGGCAGCCAGCTCATCTTCGATCACGGCGTCGAGATCACCGACATCGCCCTGGAGACCAACGTTGATCAACTTGACGACCGGATCTTCTACGCGGCCATTCTCGCCGACGACAGCCTGCGCCTGCACTGGGGCAACGAGGTCGGCGCCTGGTTCGATTACAGCCTCGCCGTCGCCGATGCCCGGGACGGGCTCGACATCCACTGGAACACCGGCCTGGTTCCCTACTACCTGTTCATCTCCTACCGGGCCTGGGGCGATCGTGTGAGCGTGATCGAAATTGCCGACTACCCCACGTACGTGAACCTGGATCTCGACAGCGCCACCGGCCCCACCTCGGTGGCCGCCTGGGAGAACATGATTTTTGTCGTCTACGAGCACGGCTATCCGCTCGGCAGCGGGATCGCGTGCCAGTACTCCAGCGACGGCGGCGTGGGGTGGAACACCGACGACCTGGCCGTTCCCGACGGCGGCGGCGATTACTTCTGCCCTCACGTGTCCGGGCGCGTCGGCCTGGACTTCGCCGTCGTCTACCAGCAGGAGGTCGGCGAGCCGGACATCGTCTGGTTCGTCCACATGGGGGTGGTCGGGATCCCTGATCTCGACCGCTGGGGCGATCCCTGGCAGGCCAACGACGTGGACGTGCAAACCGGCACGCCGATGGTGGTCGAATCGGTCCCGCCCATCGTCACCGACATCCTGTACTCGCACGGCATGATCTGGATCGGCGGCGATTCGGTGACCCGCGGGGCCTACTTCAACCGCTTCGACTTCGGCAGTCCCTGGTGGCCGTACGGGGAGTACCACTGCGCCTATCCCGATCCGGTGTCGGTATACACGGTGCCGGACGCCGGCGGGCACCCGCTGAGCTGGTGTTACGCGGCGGGCGGCACACAGGTCGACGCCACGATTTTCCTGACGCTGCTCGATTTCTACGGCGACCCCATTCTCGGCTTCCCGCGGGAGGACCTGTGGCTGGAAACCTCTCTGGACGGCCTGGTTCTCTGTCCCGGGGGATCGATCGCCGACGCCAACACCGACATCAACGGCCAGACCACCTTCAGCAACCCGGTGGCCGGTGGCCGTCACTCCGACCCCTACAGCGACGAGAGGACCATCGTCCTCGTGAACGGGGAGGCCATTCCGCAGCTGGGCGTGCAGATGTACTTCAACAGCCCTGACATCGACGGAAACCTGGTGGTCGACCTGGTCGACGTCGTGCTCTTCGCCCAGGACTTCTACTCGGCTTACGACTACCGCAGCGACTTCTACTGGGACGGCGCCATCAACCTGTCGGACATCGTCCTGCTGGCGGCCGGGCTGGGGGCGACCTGTGGCGGGCCGGTGGCGGCGAGCGGTGACCGGCCCGAAGCCGGCGCGATCGGGATCTACTTCGATGCCGAGGGGAAGCAGCGGTCGCTGGCCGCAGAACCCGGCGAGCCGTTCCGGGCCCACCTGCTGGTCTCCGACGCGGCCGCGGCCGCGGGGATCAGCGGCTGGCAGGGACACGTCCACACCAGCGAGAACCTAATGGTCAGGGAGTGGTCGATCGATACACCTCACTTGAACCTCGCCACGCCGCCGGAGTTCGTGGTCGGGTACGCCGAGCCGGTGGCCGTGGAATCTCCCGCCCGGCCGGTGCGGCTGCTGACCATGACCCTGGCCGTGACCGACGACAGGCCGGCCTTCCTCTACCTGAACCAGGATCCGGTGACCGGAGCCTGTGACGGTCCGGTGCTCTGCGCCGCGGCCGGGCCGGACGGGCTGCCCGAGCTTGGCCGGCTGGGGCGGTCCGATGGCGCCGCCGCCGGGGCGCCGCTGGCGGTCGTCAACGGACCTGGCCTGGAATCGCCAACGCAGCGCGCCGCCCGGGCCGACCCGGGCCTGCACGCCGCGCCGAACCCCTTCAATCCCAGCACCGACATCAGGTTCTCGCTGCCCCGCAGCGGACGGGTCGAGGTGCAGATCTTTGATATCGGCGGGCGGCTGGTGTACCGGCTCGGCGGCGAGACCATGCCGGCCGGGCCGGGCCTGGTCCACTGGTCCGGACGGGATCTGCGAGGGGAGCCGGTCCCCAGCGGGCTGTTCTTCTGCCGGCTGTTGCTGGACGGGGAGAACCTGGGGCGGACGATCAAGATGACCGTGGTCAAGTAACCGAAAAGCCCGGCCGTCTCAAGCGAAGATATCGCGCCCGATCATGTCCTTGCCCGGCGGTAGACCGAACAGGCGCAAGAAGGTAGGGGCCATGTCCTGAAGGGCTGGGTCCTCCTTCTTGATCTTCCGGTTGCAGACGAGGATGCCCGGAACCTCGTCGGCCGCCATGCAGTGATCCCCGCTCCACTTCAACCGGTTGTCCGAGAAGATGGTCTCGGTCAGCTCGCCCAGGGCGCTCTCGTTCGATCCCCGGTAGCCGCGACGATAGCCCAGAACGATTTCCGGGGCGACCCGGGCCTGGGGGCCGGTGTAGACCTCGTCGGTCCGGTAGGCGTGCTTGATGGACCGCCGGCCTGTTTGGGGATCGACAACCGCCTCCAGCTTCTTCACCAGCTCCGCCAGGAGCCCGTCGCGTTCCTGGCCGGGTTGAACGATACCGTACCTCTCCCGCCCCCGCAGGTTCAGGTAGAGGGCGTTGATGCCCAGGCAATAGGCCCGTGTCCGTCGCCAGTCGATACCGCTAAGATAGGCGACGTCCTCGCGTAGCCGGCCGGGCGCCAGGTGCAGGTAACCGTTCTCCAGCAGCCAGGTGTTCACGTGGAAGGAGCGGTGATAGGGCGCGAAACCGTGATCGGATACCGCGAAGAGAACCGTGTCATCATCGAGGCTCGACATGGCCTTGCCCAGGACCTGGTCCATCGCCACGTACATGTTACGGATGCGGTCGCCGTGCCAGCCGCCGGCGTCGGCATGCAGCGGAGAGTCCGGGTCCATGTTGCGCCAGAACATGTGACAGTTCTGGTCGAGGCTGTTGAAGTAGAAGAAGAGAAGGCCTCGTTCCAGGGAACGAAACCGCTCGAGCTCGTAGCGATACTGCTGCAGACGCTCCCCCAGGACGAGATCCGCCTGCTGGATGTAGTCCCCGTCCTGGAAAACGCCCTCGTCCAGGGCCTTGGTATCATCGGGCAGGCCCTGGGTGTAGAAGGGGCCGGTCTTGGCAGCGATTTCACGTGCGTAATCGGCCGGGGTGCTGATGGGCATCGCCGGGTTGGCGGGATCGATCTGGACCGGGCTGACGTACAGACGAAATCTCGGCCGGATCTCCATCAGGTAGAACCGGCAGATTCCCGTGACCTCCTTCAGATGGGGGATCATCGAGAAATGCAGGGTGACCCAGTCGCTCCACTCCCCCTCCTGCAGGATGAAACAGGAATCGCCGACCTGGAACTTGCCGACCGGGTGAACGGGGTCCACCACGACCTCGAAGGCGGCCGCGGTCTCCGGGTTCTCGTCTCGATAGAAGTTCGTGGGGCCGGGGATCGTGGCGGTGAACCGGTGATCCCGCAAGTCCACCGTGACGATGCGTCCGCCCCCGATGTCCGTGTCCTCGGGCGGATGGTCCGTGTAATATCCGAAGATGCCGTAGGTGCCGAGGATGTCGGGGGTACCCATGCCGGAAAGGCTACGAACCCCGCATTCGACCGGGGGGAAGTTCGAGGGCATCTTGAACACCGTGACATCGATGCCAGCCTCGGCCAGGTATTCCCAGAACGCCTTGCCGTGGCGAAGCAGCTCGACCTCGCCGCCGGTGCGGGGGAACTTCCACTTGCCCAGCTTGAAGAACCGGGCCGGCGGCCGGGTCTCGGCCAGCGAAAGCATGGGCAGCAAGGTCTCCGGAGTCCGGTGGATGAAATCGAAGATCCCGTGGCCGCCGGGGTCCTGTCCGGTTATGAAACTGGACCAGGCCACCGGTGACTGAGGAGGGATGGACGTCCCGCAGACCCGGAAATCCCCGGCTGCGATGAGTCTCGCAAAATTGGGCAGCGCCCCCTCCGCCAGGAACCGCCGCAACAGGCCGGGATCCATGCCGTCCAGGCCGAGGCACAGCACCTTCCTGGCCTCCCGGCCGGAGGGGCTGGCCAGCGCCCGCAGTGACGAGAACAGGCGAGTCGAAAGGGACATCGCCCCGGAGAGAGCCAGGGTGGCACCGCCGACCAGCTTCATGAAGGTTCTTCGTTTCACGTCATCATTCCTCTTGCTGCCGGCGTGACTGCCTCAGGAACTTGCCAACCGCCGTCGCTTTCACCTTTCCGCCCTGCACGACCTCGGCCTTCAACACGTTAAGGACGGGATGGTTGCGTTCGATCCAGGCTCGCACCGCTCCCCTCTCATCAACCGCAACCGAGTGCAGGAAGCGTACGTTCAGCTCCGCCGTGAAGCAAACCTGTCCGTGGGCGAACAGGCAGTTCGTCATGGCTCCGTCCAGGAGGGACGAGACCACTCCACCATGCAAGAAGCCCCGGTACCCTTGCCATGACCTCGAACACCGGAAATCCGCCCAAACGCTGCCGTCCTCGCCCAGAACGAACTCGAGACGGAGTCCCCGGCTGTTGGCGGGGTCGCACACGACGCAGCCGTCATGCGCCGGTTCCCTGATGATCTCCCGCCGGTCACAGGGTGACGAGGTTTCCCTGTGCTGCCGTGCGGTTGTCATGGTAGCTCCTCAGTGATCACACAGGTTGGGGCCGGTCTGCAACGTTTCGTCCAGGAATGCCCGGGCAACAACTTCTGGAGTCTCGGAAGGCGCTCCGATCACCACGCGGATCTCATGCTCGGCGAAAAGCTGTTGCGCCCGCACTCCCATTCCTCCCGCAATGATAACCTCCGCCCCATACTGAGCCAACCAGCCCGGGAGCAGGCCCGGCTGGTGCGGAGGCGCATCGATCACCTCCTTGCCCAGGATTGCTTTCTGGTCCGGATCAATATCGATCAGGGCGAATTCCTCGCAGTGTCCGAAATGGGCCGCCAGTTTTCCTGTGGCCACGGGGATGGCGATTCGCATCAAATCAACCTCCGGTTCTCTGGTTTTTCCAGGAGCGACTTTTCGATTCTATTCCATACTTCTTCGATGGCGCCGGCCGCCGGCGACGAGTCGTGCTCCACCACGGATTTCCTTGCCAGCTGGGCCGCCGTCACCTGTGGGTCGTAAGGAACCTTGCCTGCGATCTGCAGCTCTTCCTGGGCGCAGTAGTTGAGGATCTTGTAGGCGACTGCCTCGTTGAGGTCGTGCTTGTTCAGACATACCGCCACGGGAATACCGAAATGCCGGGCCAGGAGAACAACGCGTTCCAGGTCGTGCAATCCCGACAGGGTCGGCTCCGTCACCACCAAAGCGAGATCTGCGCCGGCCAGGGAAGCGATGACGGGACAGCCGATTCCCGGGGGGCCATCCACGATCAGCAGGTTCCCCTCCCGTTCCTCAGCGATGTTCCTGGCCCGGGAGCGGACCAGGGTCACCAGCTTGCCGGAATTCTCGGCGGCGATGCCCAGCTGGGCATGGACGAGCGGCCCGAACCGGGTCCGGGAAACGAACCACGCCCCGCAGACCGTCTCCGGGAAATCGATGGCCTGCTCCGGACACATCCGCACGCAGACGCCACACCCCTCGCAGGCCAGGGAATCCACGGCACAGGATTCGCCTCCTGCCCCGTCCGGCTTCGCCAGGATGGCGCCGAACCGGCACACCTCCCGGCAGGTCCCACAGCCGGCGCAGTTTTCCTGCCTGATGACGGCCTCCCGGCCGCTCCGGAACTCCTCCCGTTGCTCGATGTGGGGCGAGAGGACCAGATGGAGATCGGCGGCGTCGACGTCACAGTCGGCGAGCACTGGTCTCGTCGCCAGCGCGGCAAACGAGGCGACCACGCTGGTCTTGCCGGTGCCACCCTTGCCGCTGCAAACCACCAGTTCCTTCATCGTGCTCCCGCTCCACAACGAGTAAGGATCTCGCCCAGTAGCTCTTGAAATATCGGCACCATATCCGGCACCGCGGCCACCGCCAGGATTCCCGCCGCATAGGCTTCGGCGATTCGCCGGTCGTGGGGAATGCCGCCCAGCAACGGTATCGCCTCGTCCCGGCAATACCTGCAAACCCGGTCGTCGCCGATTCCCTCGCAATTGATGACCACCCCGAACGGGTGATCCAGGCGCCTGACGGTGGCCACCGCCAGGGTAAGATCGTGAAGGCCGAACGGGGTCGGCTCGGTGACCAGCAACACGAAATCGCTGCCGCGAATCGCGGCTATGGCCGGGCAGGAGGTCCCGGGAGGGGCGTCGACGATCGTCAACGGTGATCCGTTGCTCTCGGCCCTCACCCTGTCGATGAGGGGAGGAACCCGAGCCTCGCCGATCTTCAGGCGTCCGTAGGTGAAGCCAAACCCCGAAGCTCGCCCCTCCTCGAGGACCCCGATCTCGCGGTCTCCCTGGCCGATGGCCTTCTCCGGGCAGATCAGCCAGCAGCCACCACAGCTGTGGCAGAGCTCGGGGAAGGTCATCACCGAGTCGGAAAGACAGGCGAGGGCATTGAACTGGCAGATCTCGGCGCACTCACCACAGTTGTTACAACGCTCCTCGTCGATGACGGGTACGGGCACCGTCACGGTCTCCCGTCGCTGAAACTCGGGTTGCACGAAGAGGTGGCAGTTGGGCTCCTCGACGTCACAGTCGATCAGGTGCACCTGTAGTCCATCCCGGGCGGCGGTGGCTGCGAGGTTGGTCGCCACCGTGGTCTTGCCCGTCCCGCCCTTACCGCTGGCAATGGCAACTTGCATGGGTCTATCGCTGCCGGGTCATCAGTGCGCCGCAGTCCGGGCACCTGGTCTCGAAGCACGGCACGCCCTGCTCGTGGGATACCGTCTTGCCGCAAGACGGGCAGACACAGTTCCCGCCGGGCCCCCGGGCAAACCCACCCTTACGACCGCCGCCCTGTCCCCGACCCCCCTGTCCGCGCCCGCCGCCACCGGGGGCGCCACCGCCAGCGCCGCCGCCTGCACCACGGGCCATGAACCAGCCTTTGTCGGTCCCCATGCTCATTCACCTTCCGGTTTGGAGGATCCAACTTCACCGACGAGCCTGCGGATCTCCGAGATCTCGGCCTCGAGCTGTTCGAGTCGTCGTTCCGGAGAACCCGGGTCCGCCGTTTGAGGTCCGGCAGGGCCAGCAGCTTCGGTCGGCGGATAGGTCCGCCAGCCCCAGCCACCGCCCCAGCCGCCGCGCCGGCCGGTTCCTCCCCTGGCACGACGTCCCGGGCCGAAACCCGCCCCCCAGCCGGGAGCCGGATTCAGGTACCCCGGTACCTCGTAACCGGCACAGTAGCCGGCCACTCTGCCCGTTCGGGGCCCCATTCCGAGGGGGCCGGTTCGATCTCCGCCTGGCATCTTGTTACCTCCTCGCTGGATTGCCCGGCCGTCCGCGCGGCCGGCAGTATTACCAATGACCCTCGACGTCCGGGTTTTTCGCGGCGCCATAATCACCGGCCAGGAATTTATCCACCGCTGCCTCCACCGTGCCCTCGGCGCGGAGGTACACCTTGATCCCCGCGGCGTCGAGCACCTGGAAGGCCTTCGGGCCACAGTGCCCGGTCAGCACTGCCTCGACCCCCATAAATGCCACTGCCTGTGCGGCCTGGACTCCCGCCCCCTGGGCCGCATTGAGATTCTGTGAATTGTCGACGACTCGATTCTTACCGCTGTCGGTATCGACAATGATGAAGCAACCAGCCCTCCCGAAACGGGGGTCCAGCTCGCTGCTCATCTCCCGCCCCCGGGATGTCACCGCAATCTTCATGATCGATCCTTTCCCCTTCGTCCCCGGTCCCGGCAGCCGAACCGCCGCCGTCGCCTCTGGCCGCAGCAACCCGGCATCACGAAACGAGAATCGGAAAGTCGGTTCTCGAGAAACGCCGCCAACACCTCCTCGATCTCTCCCGACAGGAAGGGAACCACCTCGATTCCCGAGGAAGCCAGCAGGTCGAACAGGGGCCGGGAGATGGCTCCGCAGAGCAAGATCTCCGGCCCGATCTCCTTCACTCTCTCGACCCGCTTCGGGAGAGGTACGCCGCGCAATTCCACTCGCTGGCGTGAGATCTCATGCCGGTCCTCCAGGTCAACCACAATGAGGATCCCGGCGGTGTCGAAAACGGGCGATATCCTCTCTTCCCATACCGGGATGGCAATTCTCATGACCATGACCTCGCCCCCAATAGGCATCAATCATGCCCTGGGGCGGCGGTTCCAGCTTGCCGGCTCAAGCCTTCTATTTTCAATTTGTTAGAAGAATCCTGGCCCGGGAAAAGCGGGGGGAAACACTTCGAGACAGTAGCGAGTCGCTACGGTGACGGGCGCGCATGGTAGCGGCCCCGCTACGCTGCTTCTTCAGGGAAGGACCATTTACGGATG
>CAZAHC010000061.1:9312-14616 GCA_964484595.1 uncultured Fibrobacteraceae bacterium
ACGCTGCTTGTTCCGGCTCGGACCATTTCGGCTCCCCTAACCCGAGGCGGAGGGCTCTTGGCCCTCCGCCCTGCTCTGACTGCTCCTGTCAGGCAGCCATCATATCCTGGTCAACGGTACAGACTCTTGACTCCTCCCCAGGTTTCCGGGATGGCGGGGACCGGCTCTTCGCAGCAGTGAACATCCGCATACATGATCAGCTCGCCGGGGAAACCGTAGGTAGTTACGAGATCCACCCAGCCGGAACCAAAGTTGTTGTAGCTGGTGCAACCCACGGGGATGTTGTCAGTGACGGCATCAGCAACCAGCTCGGTAATGAAGTAGAAGCCGATGAAGTACCAGTACTCCATGTAGGCGCAATCGCAATTATCCTCTGGCATTGGCAGCCCGATATCCCACAAGCCATCACTGGGGATATCGATGCTGTAGATCGGCGACTCGCAGTCCACGATGCCCGGAACCCAGCACTGGGTGTCATCGTCCCACTCCGCGTCCTCGAGATCCACGTAGGCATCAAAATTAACCGGTCCATCGGTTTGAATGTACATGTGGACCGTGTCGAGGAAGAAGCCGGGGCACTGGCAGTAATCCGGCGGCCAGAAGAGGTACTTGTACCCCTCGTTGCCGATGATCCAGTCGGTGATGGCGTAGGCTGGGGGATTCAGATTGCCCATCAAGCACTGCCGGCCCGGCGCGCCGAGATTGAGCTCCTGAATCTCCAGGTCATCGAGCTTCTTGATCGTGGGTATCTTGTCGGCAAGGGCGCTGCTCGCGGCCAACAAGACACAGAGCGTCATAATTATCCATTTCTTCATGACTCACCCCTTTCGAAACTGCAAGTGAAACGGGAAAACCGCCTCATGCCGTTCCTGAGCGGGAACCCGCCTACCTGTCCACACGTTTTCGAAAAACGTGGCAACAGAGTGAAAAAACCAAGGGAGGAGTACTATGCTGCGAAGAACTCCAAGGGTGAGGCTGACAGGAAAGGCCCCCAGCAAGGGGGCCCAGCCGCTGAGTGCTTCCCCCTAATGCCCGAGGATCATACCAGGATCATGATGCGATTGCAATATAAATCATATCACGCAAAGTAGCGCTGCTCGTGGATGGTTTTGACAAAATGCATTCTTTTTGGCTTGATAGTAATCCGGGGTTCATGTTAAGATGCTGCCTCCTGCAGTGCTGGGGGCGAAGCGCAGATATGGCCACGCTTCGTTCAACAAGCCTTGCCGTGCACCTGTCAATTGTTTCAGGGGGGAATCCGATGAAGAAGCTCATCACTGTGCTACTGGTTCTTCTGGTCCCGGGATCGGCTATTGCCGTGCAGTTCGAGACGGTCATCAACGAGACCGAGGGATGGGTCGATATCATTCTCCTGGAAACCGTTCAGTTCGAGATGAACTCGGCGGATGCCGCTTACCTTACCTTCGTGGTCAGGGCGGGATTACCCGGGTCGCAGTGGTTTGGGACCTATCCCGAGGGTTTTTCTTACTCGCACAACGGAGTACCGGAAAGTGTCACGACCGGGGTTCACATGCCGTTCGATACCAGCTTCGGCTTCGTCCTGGCCGGTGACGTTCTCTTCGTGGACCAGGGCCACTGGAATATCTTCTCGGCCGGGGACACATTCACCCTGTATGCTGGCACCGTGCGCCTGCCGTGGCTTCCCACGGTGACCTACCTGCCGTCGGGCGATTACGACATGTTCATCGTCAATGACCAGGACGGAACCCTGTACTCGGATTCACCGGTAATATCGAGCCAGGAAGTCACCTGGGGGACGGTCAAGGCGCTGTTCCGGTAATATTGAAACTCATGCGACCGCCCCCGGCGGTTTACCGGGGGCGGTATTCGACTCACCCGATATCTCAGTCCCGCCAGCCGTCACCCGCCATGACTCGACCCCGGTTCAGTAAAGAACGCAAAACTCGCCAAATTCGCTTTAATTGCCAAAAGCCGCTGGGGACCAGAGGGGTGGCCCGGCTCAGCTCCCGTCGTCGGCAATCACCCGGATCACGTAGCTGGTGCCGAACTGGCCCGGGTGCTCGGTGCCGAAGTCCCAGACTGCGGCCTTGCCGGCGCCGACCGCCACCCCCGCGCCGACATCGCCGCTCACCGCGGTGATGGGCAGGGTCCAGCTGGAGCCGCCGTCGGCGGAGGCCTCCAGGCTGACGGTCACGGTCGGGCTGTCCGGATCGACCAGGTCGAAACCGATGTCGACCAAGCCGCTGCCGTCGGTCCGCTGGGCGAAGGTAACATTCTCGACCACCGGGGCCGTGGGCGCCGACCCGCCGAAGCCGCTGTAGATCAGCGAGAAGATCTGCGGGCCGCCGAGGATCCCCTTGTGGGTGACCACGACGCGGTAGTTGCCGGCGCTGGGGGTCGCGATCTCCACCTGCTCGAGGTTGTCGCGGAAGTTGTCGCCGGTGGTCGCGGGGCTGGCCGGACTGGCCGGGTCGAGGATCCAGGGCGCGAACTCCGCCATGTCCGACAGTCGGTACAGACGCACGTCCAGGTCGTTGACCAGGATCGGGTCAGGCGGATCGAGCGACCAGGGCGGCGGTGTGCCGGGCGGGTCGGTCCAGCAGAGGGTCACCTTCAGGGGCGCCGTGCCGTCGCAGTAATCCTCGTGAGTGTAAGAGCCGCCGTTCGTGAGGCTGGACTGGACGATCCGGCTGCCGGTGGCGCCGTCGTCCGCGACCAGCTCCGCCGCGGTCAGCGCGTTCAGCAGGCCCCAGCCGAAGCTGTAGTCGGGGCCGTCGTTGGTGCCGGCCTCGTCGGCGGTGTGAATGATCAGGCCCTTGAGCGCGGAAGCGAACATCGGCGTGCCGCCGTTGAGCGCCTTGTACTGCTGCGCCAGCAGGTTGGCCGCCCCGGCGGCGCTGGGCCCGGACATCGAGGTGCCGTTGAAGGTGTCGTAGGCGTCGTCGGCGGAGTCGACGCAGCTGTACAGGCCGATGCCGTTGGCCGAGATGTCGGGCTTCAAGCGGCCGTCGTCGGTCGGGCCCCAGTTGCTGAAGGACGACATCACCACGTCCGAGGGCTGGGTCCAGCCGCCGGGGATGTCGTCCACCGCGGCCACGGTGACGATGTTCTTGGCGTTGCCGGTGTAGCCGACCGTGTCGTAACCGGTGTCCCCGCCGTCGGGCGGGCGTTCCTGCGTGCTCCAGACCCACTCCCAGAGGTCGGGATCCCAGTAGTAGTGCCCCTCGCCGGGATCGGGACCGTAGTCGTTCCGGTCGTTGCCGGCTGACTTGAAGATCAGGTAATACGGCGCGTCGTGAGCGACCTGGTCGTAGGCCTGGGCGTTGCTGCCGTAATAGCCGAAGCCGGGGTCCTCCTCCTCGCTGATGTCCACGTCGCCGTACCAGTAGAAGTCGTACGGTTCGGACCGGCTCTGGTACCAGCCGCAGACGTAGCCGTAGCTGTGGTTGGAGATCAGCAGGCCGGCGGCAGCGGCGCTCGCCATCTCCGAGTCGTCGTACGACCAGTCGTAGCAGACGAGGTAGCCGGCGCCGGACATGCCCCGGGCGTCCGGATCGACCCCGGAAGCGATCAGCGTGCCGGCCACGTGGGTGGAGTGGTAATGGGTGCTATAGGTGCCATCGCCCACCGAGACGCGCCCGCCGAACTCCTGGTGGGTGAGCAGGGCGATGCCGGCGTCCCATTCCGCCAGGTCGCCCACGCTGTTCGCCCCGTCCAGATCGAGGCCGCTGCTGCCGCCGGGCCAGAGATGATCGACGCTCTGGGTCTCGGCCGAGATCAGGTTCTCGATCACGTAGAAGCGCGGCAGGCCGTGCTGGTCGACCAGCATCAGCTCGATGTCGGGATCGGCGTTCAGCCGCGCCTGGGGGCCGGTCGTCGCTGCGCGCAGCCGCTGGAAGATCGGCCCGCGTTGCCGGTCGACCTCGGCCGCCAGCTGCCGGGACAGAGCCTCGAGGCGGGCCCGGGCCTCCGGATCGTCCGGCTGGGCGGGCGCTCCGGCTGGAATTCCGGCCAGGATCGCCAGGAAAAGCACCAGCGCCGCCAGGGGCGAGAACGAGGTTCGCAAGTAGCTGTCGTATCTCATCTTCCCAGACTCCTTACTTGAGCAAGGTCACGCGCTGGACCAGGGTCTCGGGGTTCTCGCCGTCGATCCGCAGGCGGGCCAGGTAGACGCCGCTGGAAGCGGGCTGCCCGGTCCGGTCGACGCCGTGCCAGACGACCGAGTGAGTGCCGGCGTTCCACTCGCCGGCTGCGAGGGTGGCCACCCGGCGGCCGCCCAGGTCGTAGATGGCCAGCTCGATCGTGGCCGTCGCCCTGAGGGCGAAGCGGAGCGAGGTGCGCGGGTTGAACGGGTTGGGGAAGCAGGGCTCGAGGCGGTTGGCCCGCGGCAGGGCGGGCGTGTCGGCCCCGGTCAGGCTGCTGTGGATCGTGAACACGGCGCTGACCGCCTCGCCGGCGAGGCCGAAGTGGTCGGTGGCGCTGACCTTCAGCGTCGCGTCGGTGGTGTAGAGATCCTCGACCACCCAGGGGTAGCTGTAGTTGCCAGACGGGTCGGGGGCCACCAGGTCGGACCAGATCTCGGTCGCGCCGTCGAAGACCTGCACCAGGATCGGCGGCGGCGCCGGGTCGAACAGGTCCTCGGCGATGGTCCAGGTCAGGGTCTCGGTGTCGCCGGCCTGGAAGATCTCGCCGCCGGCCGGGTACGTGACCGCGACGACGGGCGGACTGCTGTCCAGGGTGCCGGGGGCCGATTCGCCCTTGCCGGTCAGGGCGCCGGCTGCAGCCGGCAGGAGCAGCACCAGCAGCAGGCAACCGGCCAGGCTGGCGCGCGCCGATGTGAGTCGGGTGGTTCCGCACATGAGGAGACACTCCCACGTTGACGGTTGCGATTTGCCCTCATTTCCAGGCCGGGAACGGGCGGGAAGGCCCGGGTGCGCATGATTTGCAGGGCTTCTGCGGACGTCGGAGGACGTTTCGGCAACAATTATACCATAAGTTGTGGTCTGGAGATTGGGTTGCGCCAGGCTGAATTTGCGTTTTTGTCATTGGGTTTGCGTGATGGCCTGAGATCATTGAAGTTAGGGTGTTGTTTGCCACGTGGCAAAACCCTGGGCCGCCAGGAACCATTCCCCCGGCACAACCAATTCCATGCTATGATGATTTTCAGAGGTCATCACTCGTGTTTCGTTCGCTCAAGGAAGGTGAGATCATGCGCGCCTCGTCCTTGCTTCTTGCCGGCCTTCTGGCCACTGGCGTGTTCTTGCATTAGAGATGGTCCCCAGATTTCGGACAGTATGCTAAGGTGGCTCCCTTCTCTGAGCC
>CAZAHC010000062.1:0-14473 GCA_964484595.1 uncultured Fibrobacteraceae bacterium
GGCCGGGAAGTCGTCGGCGATGACCTCGGCCGACGCCTTGATCGAGGCCAGGGGGTTACGGATCTCGTGAGCCAGTCCGGCCGAGAGCCGGCCGACGGCCGCCAGGCGGGCCGACCGGATCAGCTCCGACTCCATCGCCGATTTCTCGTCCAGGGCGGTCTGCAGGTTCCGGGCGGTATCCTGCAGGCGTCCCCGGACCCGGTTCGCGCGCGAGACGAGAACCCCGCAGACCATTCCCATGGCCAGATAGAGAACCATTTCCAGGATCTTCTCCAGGGTCGGCGCGGGGTCGAAGCCGATCAGGCCGAAGGCGTGGGGGATGTAGAAGAGACAGACGGCCAGGGCGGTGGCCAGACCGGCCTGCCAGCCGCCCCGGAAGGCGGCCAGGATGATCGGGAAGTAGTACAAGCGACGGTAGATGCCGTGGGCGGCGTGGATGTGGAAGGCGGTGGTGTAGTGCAGCAGGGAGACCACGATGACCATCAGGCTAATCAGCAGGAAGGGGAGGACCTTCCGGGTTGGTCCAGTTCGAAGGGTGTGGTCGTGGTTTTCCGGCAATCCGTCCTGCCTCTTGCTGCCTGTTTCACGGGCCTCTCGAGCTCATTCTAGTCCAGAATGGAGAATATTCTCCAAAAAAATTCGGGCCAGCTCAGCGCCGGCTGCGGCGCCACCGGCTTTCCTGCACCGCGCAGTAGAGGACCGGCACGAAGATGACGGTCAGCATGGCGACCAGCATCCCGCCGAAGGTGGGAATCGCCATGGGCACCATTATCTCCGCTCCCCGGCCGGTCGAGGTGAGAACCGGCAACAGGGCCAGGATGGTCGTGGCGGTGGTCATGACCGCCGGCCGGATCCGTCTCAGGGCAGCGGCGGCGGTGGCCTGCCGGATGTCGGCGATCGAGGTGATCGACCGGCGGGCGAACGACTGGTCCAGGTAGGTGGCCAGGACGACGCCGTTGTCCGAGGCGATGCCGAACAGGGCGAGAAATCCCACCCAGACCGCCACGCTCAGGTTGAGGGGGTGAACCTGGAACAGGTTGCGCAGGTCCGTGCCGAAGAGCGAGAAGTCCAGGAACCACGGCTGGCCGTACAGCCAGATCATCAGGAAGCCGCCGGCCCAGGCCACGAAGATGCCCGAGAAGACCATGCCCGTGGTCAGCACCGAGCGGAACTGCAGGTAGAGGATCAGGAAGATGACCAGCAGCGCCACCGGCAGCACCACCATCAGCTTCTTCTGCGAGCGCACCTGGTTCTCGTAGCTGCCGGCGAAGGTGAAACTGACCCCGGCCGACAGTTCGAGCTCCCCGCCGGTCATCTTTCCCACCAGGAAGCGCCGGGCATCCTCGACGACGTCAACCTCCGCCTGGCCGGGCTTCCGGTCGAACAGGACGTAACCCAAGAGGAAGGTGTCCTCGCTCTTGATGACCTGGGGGCCCCGGACGTACTCGATCTCCGCCAGCTGGATCAGGGGGATCTGGGCGCCGGTGGGGGTGGGGACAAGGATACGCCCCAGGCTCTCGAGCGAATCCCGGAGCTCGCGGGCGTAGCGGATGCGCACCGGGTACCGCTCCCTGCCCTCGACGGTGGTGGTGGCCAGGCGGCCCCCGATCCCCACCTCGATCACGTCCTGGACCGCGCGCATCGTCAGGCCGTACCGGGCGATTGCCGCGCGGTCGATTCCTATTTCCAGGTAGGGCTTGCCCACGATGCGGTCGGCGATCACGGCCGACGGCTCGACCGAGGGAACCTCCCTGAGCAAGCGCTCGATCTGGAGGGCAACCTCTTCGATGGTCGCCAGGTCCGGGCCGGTTACCTTGACGCCCATCGAGGCCCGCATCCCGCTCTGGAGCATCACGATGCGGGCGGCAATGGGCTGCAGCCTGGGCGCGGAGGTGGTTCCGGGCAGCTCGGTCACCCTGACGATCTCGTTCCAGATGTCGTCCGGAGTGCGGATCTCCGGCCGCCACTGGCGGTAGGGCCGGCCGCGCGGATCGGGGACCAGCTCGCCGGCCGCGTCGCGCTCGTACTCTTCCCGCTTGCGGTCGTACGCGAACCGCTGCCGGCGCCCCTGCCGGTCCAGCTTGTACTCGGGCAGGTAGTTGATGACCGTCTCGACCATCGAGATCGGGGCCGGATCGAGGGCTGACTCGGCGCGCCCCAGCTTGCCGACCACCTGCTCGACCTCCGGGATGCCGGCCAGGGCCAAGTCCAGCTTCTGCAGGACGTCCAGGGCCTCGCCGATCGATGCGTGGGGCATGGTGGTGGGCATGTAGAGAAAGGAACCCTCGTCCAGGGGCGGCATGAATTCCTTGCCCAGCCCGGGGAAGGCGTGCCGGGGCCCGGACCAGAGGCGGCTCCAGGCCGAGCCGTCACCGCCTTCCTTCACCCCCGGCAGGAACCCGAAGACGCCGTCGAATCCCTGCCAGACCATCAGACCGAACAGGAGCAGCAGGATCGGCAGGCCAGAGAAGAGGAGCTTGTGGTCCAGGGCCCAGGTCAACAACCGGGGGAAGATCCTCAGGAAAAGGGAAAACAGCAGCAGCAGGCCCCCGAGGCAAAGGGCCACGAAGACGAAGTTCAGCAGCACGCCCTTCTCCGGTCCGACCGGCAGCCAGTGCTCGGTCAGGATCAGCGCCACCATCACCACCACCAGGTAGTTGGCGATCAGCGTGCCGCGTCGGCGCACCAGGGCCGGCAACCGGCTGCGGGCCAGGCTGTACAGCCCCCACAGCACCAGGGCCGCTCCCACCCAGGGCGAGAGCTGCCAGGCGGCCAGCAGGCCGGCCAGGACCAGCAGGACCGCCGAGAGGCGTCGCGCGAGGCCGTGACCGATCCGGCGGGTGAACAGCAGGTGGGCGAACGGGGGGATGATCACCAGGGCGACGAAGATCGCGGCCACCAGCGCGAAGGTCTTGGTCATGGCCAGCGGCTTGAAGAGCTTGCCCTCCGCCGCTTCCATGGTGAACACCGGCAGGAAGCTGAAAACCGTGGTGGCGACGGCGGTCACCACGGCGCCACCGACCTCGGAGGAGGCCCGGAAGATCACCTCCCGGCGGCTTTCCCCGGGCGGCGCCTCCTGCAGTCGCTTCAGGATGTTCTCGCAGAGGATGACACCCATGTCCACCAGGGTGCCGATGGCGATGGCGATGCCCGAGAGGGCCACGATGTTGGCGTCCACCCGGAAGAGCTTCATCCCGACGAAGCACAGCAGGACCGCCAGCGGCAACAGCCCGGCGATGAGCAGGCTGGTCCTCAGGTGCAGGATCATCACGATCACGACGATTATCGTGACGAGGATCTCCTGGCGCAGGGCCGTTTCGAGGGTGCCCAGGGTCTCGTGGATCAGCCCGCTCCGGTCGTAGAAGGGCACGATGGTCACGCGGCTCGTCCGGCCGTCCGGGAGGATCTTCTCCGGCAGGCCGGGGGAGATCTCGGCGATCTTCCGCTTGACGTTGTTGATGGTGGCCAGGGGGTTCTCTCCGTGGCGAACTACAACCACGCCGCCGACGGTTTCGGCCCCCTCCCTGTCCAGGGCGCCCCGGCGCAGGGCGGGGCCCAGCGAGACGGTGGCGACGTCGCCGATCGTGACCGGCACGTCTTCCCGGACCGTGATCACGCTGTTCTCGATGTCCGCGAGGCTCTTCAGGAAGCCGAGGCCGCGGATGACGTACTCGACGTTGTTGATCTCGATCGTCCGCGCGCCCACGTCCACGTTCGCCTGGCGAACCGCCTGGAACACCCGGTCCAGGCCGATGTCGAAGGCCAGCATGGCGTCAGGGTCGACGTCGATCTGGTACTCGCGCACGAAGCCGCCGACCGATGCGACCTCGCTGACCCCCTCGGCCGCCTGCAGGGAGTAGCGCACGTACCAGTCCTGGATGCTGCGCAGCTCGTCCAGGTCCCAGCCGCCGGCCGGGTCGCCGGCTTCATCCCGACCTTCGAGCGTGTACCAGAAGATCTGGCCGAGCGCGGTGGCGTCCGGTCCCAGTGCGGGCCGGACTCCGGCGGGAAGGATCCCCGGCGGCAGGCTGCTCAGCTTCTCCAGGATGCGGGAGCGGGAGTCGTAGAAGTCGGCCTTCTCCTGGAAGATCACGTAGATGGTGCTGAACCCGAAGAACGAGAAGCTGCGGACCGTCCGCACCTCCGGCAATCCCAGCAGCGCCACCGTGAGGGGATAGGTGACCTGATCCTCGACGTCCTGGGGAGAGCGCCCCCGCCACTCGGTGAAGACGATCTGCTGGTTCTCGCCCAGGTCGGGGATGGCGTCGACCGGTACCGGATCGCGGGGGAGACCGCCCGGGTCCCAGTCGAACGGCGCCGTCATGAAGCCGGCGGCGAGCACGAGCAGCACCAGCAGGAAAACGATCAGCTTGTTGTCGAGGCAGAAGCGCAGGAGGGGATCGAGCCAGGAGGAATCGCTTCGGGCAGGCTCACCGGTCATGGCAGGCGCCCTCCGGGTTCATCAGGCTGGGTCCGGCCTGGATCTGCAGGGCGCTGTCGATCTTGAAGTTGCCCTTCACGACCACCAGCTCGCCCTCGGACAGGCCGGACTCCACGACGTAGTGGTCCTTCGTGCGGGGCCCGAGCACGACCTCCCGGCCGGTGAACGTGGGCTGCTCACGATCCGGCAAGCGGACGTAAACCACCGCTCGCTTGCCGGTCAACAGGGGCGCCGAGGCCGGGATGACCAGAGGTGGCCCGCCTTCTGGATCCAGTGGAGCCGAGACCGTTGCCTGGACGTACATGCCGGGCTTGAGCAGGCCGCGGTCGTTGTCGGCCTCGAGACGGACGGTGACGGTCCTGGTCTTCTCGTCAAGGACGGGATCGATGAAGACGATCTCACCGGAGAAGATCCGGCCCGGCAGCGCCCGGACGGAGAACTCGATCGGCTGGCCCGGCTGCAGCCAGGGCAGATCGGACTCGTAGGCGTCGAGGGTGACCCAGACGGGGGTGTGTTCGGAAACGGTGTAGATCCGGGTCCCGGTCTGCACGTACATCCCCTCGACGGCATCCTTGTGAACGACGACTCCGTTCAGCGGAGATCTGACGGCCGAGTGGTAGGCAGGTACTCCCCTGGTCTCGATCTGATCGATCTGCCGGTCGGTCAATCCCCACAATCTCAAGCGTTCCCGCGTCGAGGCCACGGTCGCCCGCGCGGTCTGCTTGATGATCTCGTTTCCGCTGGCCTGGAGTTCCCGGTCGGCCTGCCGGGCGCCGAGCAGCTCGGCCTGGGCGGCATGGAGCTCGGGGCTGTACAGGGAGACCAGCGGGTCTCCCCGCCGGACGACCGTACCGGTGAAGTCGACGAACAGCGTGTCTATCCGTCCAGGCACCCGGGCGGAGATCGTCCGGTACCGGGTCTCGTCGTAGCTGACCTTGCCGGTCAGCCGGATCTCCGCGCTGACCGGCCGCCGTTCCGCCGGCACGGTCTGGATCTCGGCCAGCGCCGCTGCGGCCTCGGAAAGAACGAGGGTACACGGGCCGAGATCTGCCGCCGGACTCTTCGCGAGGGGGATCAGATCCATGTAGCAGATGGGACACTTGCCCGGCTCGGGCAGCTTGATCTGGGGGTGCATGGAGCAGGTCCAGGTTTCCTCTGCCTGGTGGTTTTCTGCGGCGGGAACGGTTTCCCTGGGGCTACCGGCGCCAGGGCCACGAACCAGGAGGCCGAAAAGGAAGGCGGCAACCACCAGGACTCCGATTCCTGTCTTGCCGGAAAGGATCCGGGTGCCGAATCGCGAAAAAGACATGACCTTCCTCACTTGTCCTCGTTCACTCGGGTGGCTCCGGTCCCCGGGGAAACGGGTCCGCCCACCAGCCTCTCGATCTCGGCCAGGTGGATATTCAGGTCGGCGGCGGCCCGCGCCCGGGACAGCTCGAACTCGCGCAGGAGACGCTGCGCATCCACGAGCTCGAGGAAACTTGCCTTCCCCGTCTCGTAGGCGGCGGTGGTGGCGCGGAGAGCCTGGCGGCCCTTGGGCAACAGCGTGTCGCCGTAGAGATCCAGCTTCCGCAGGGCGTCGCGGTAGCGGAACATTTCCCTTTCCAGGGCGGCGGTCAGGGAGCTCTCCCGGTCCTGGCGCTCGGAGTGAGCCGCGAGGTGGTTGCCGGCCGCCTCCTTCTCGGCGGCGCGGTACTTCCCGCGCCAGAGAGGGAGGTTGATCGACAGGGTTGCCAGGAGGGGATCCTTCCCGTTGTCGGGAATTCCATCCCTGTCGATCTGGCGCGTCTGGATGTAGTTCAAGCCGAGTGTGAAATCGGGATAGCCCTGCTTGCCGGCGAGTTTCCTGGCCTGCTCGAAGCGTTGGGTCTGATGATGGAGACCGACCAGCTCCGGGTTTTCCACCGGCAGCCGCCGGAGCAGCTCGCCTTCATCCAGCGATAAGCCGGTGACCGAAAGGTCGGTAGGCCAGGGTACGGGAGCGCCGGCCGGTCTGCCGAGGGCGGCGTTCAGCTCGGCGGCCAGGGGCCGGTATCTGTCGCGGAGTTCGGCCAGATGGTCGGTCAGCAGACCCAGTTCTACCTGGGCCTTGATCACGTCGGCGTAGCTACCGGCGCCGGTGGCGTACCGGGCGCGCGCGGCTTCCTCCAGCCGGGTGACGAGGTCCAGGTGTTCGGCCGCGATGGCGGTCGAGCGGCCGAGGTGCGCGAGGTCGAAGTACGCCTTCTTGACCCGGTAGGCGACTCTCAGGAAAACCGCAGCCACCTTTGCGGCGGACGCGGAGGCGCGTTCCTCTGCGATCCGGCCCGCGAGGTTCAGCTTCCCGAACCAGGGGAAGGTCTGGGTAAGGGCGAAGGCCCGTTCCTGGGGGCCGACCCTGGTTTCCACGGCGGCGAGGTATTCGGTGAAACTGAAACCCGGGTCCGGAAGCGCTGTCGCCTGAGGTACGCGCTCCCGGTCGGCTTGCCAGGCCAGGTACGCCGCGCTGATTCCCTGGTTGTGGGCAACCGCGAAACCCAGGAAATCCCGGACGGTGGGGGCCGGCCCCAGGCTGTCCAGGGGGGTTATCCCGAAACGGGACAACAGGTCCAGCCTCGCCAGGTCTCCCGGTTCGCTGGATCCGGTCAGCGCGGATTCCGGAACGGCCAGAGCGGGTCCGGCGCCGCCCGCTGCCTGCAGGCCGGCCCAGCAAGCCAGGCAAACAAGGCCCACGAGGATCGGCAGCCTTCCTCGGCCGCGAGGTGAAAACACCCCGTTTTCTGGTTCCAGGAGCGATGCCACTCTCTTTTCCTCTTTGAGGGGTCGACACAAAATAACCGAGAACAGCGCTCAATAAGCACGAACTGGGCCTGTCAGCGGGAGTCGCCGTAATTGTTGTCATTACAGTCGATTAGGCAGGACACGCCTGGAATGAACTTCCTGATTATTGAAGAATATTGTTTACAAAAAATGAAGAATATTCTCTAGTTTAACCTCCAGGACTATTTCGAGCGGGGGCCCACCCCGTTGGGGGCCCCGCGCCGCGCCCCGCCTTCCGGGGCGGGCCGCGGGCTCCGCGCTGAGACCACCATGTTCCCTTGTTGTTGGTGTCCGAGGAAGCAAGGGCACGGGAATCGGGCTCAGCCGTGGGTTGAGCTGGTTGGTCGAACCCGACCTGCGATCAGGTCTCCTTGGTGCCGGCGGTCGAGGGCTTGGCCTTGTCCTTGGCGCCGTGGCCGGGACACTTCCTGTGAGGCGGCTCGGCATGGGCGGCAGCCTTCTTGGCGGCGGCGACCTTGGCCTCGAAATCGGCCTGCAGGGCGGCAGGGTCCTTGCCGCAGCAACCCTTGCCGGCTTCCAGGGCGGTCAGGCAGCAGGCGTGCATGCTCTCCTTGACGGTGGCTTTCGCCTTGGCGGTCCCCACCTTGCAGGCGAAGACTTCCTTCAGGGCGGCGGCATCCTTGCCGCAGCAGCCCTTGCCAGCGGCGAGCGCCGTCACGCAGCACTCGTGCATGGACTCCCTGGCGGTCGCCTCGGCGGCGATGGTCGCATTGTATTCGGCGAACTTGGCCTGGATGAAATCGGCGTCCTTGCCGCAGCAGCCCTTGCCGGCCTTGACGGCGTCCAGGCAGCAGGCGTGCATTTCGGAGACGGTGATCGGCTTGGCGCAAGCGGCCGGATCCTTCCCGGCGAAGGCGGGCGCCGAGGCCACGGTTGCCAGGATCAACAACAGCATCATCGTAACTCTCAAGCTTCTCATGGCAGTGTCCCTTTCCGGTTTCAGGGATTCGTGGTCCTTGACCACGTCCCACCTCTTTCGGTTTTTCGCCCGTACCCCCGTGCCCACGTCTGGCTGGTTTGTTCGACACGGGACCCGGCAACGAGGCTTTCCCTACAAAACTGGTGTGATTTTGTTCCCAACTATATATGTATGGGCTCGATCAGGCGCAACCGTTGTTATTTTAACAAGTTGGCAAGCACTCCCTTCTCACCGATCCGGCCCTGCGCCCTGCTGTTTTTGATCCACGAGGGTGGGGCGGAAAACCAATCCCAGATTATTTTGGGAGGGTTCAACCCCGCGGGAGAATCAGGATGCGTTTGACTCATTTTGTCCTCGCTCTTCTGACCGTTCTCAATCTCGCGGACGAAGGTCGGGCGGCGGAACGGACCAGCAACCTCCAGGAGGCGGGTTCCGTGCAGACGGGTATCGGCAAGGGAAAGGACCTTCCCCGTTACTCGAGATCCGGTTTTGATCTCACCCCTCTTTCCCGGGAAAGGGTGGCGGAGATCTGCCGGTCGCTCACGCCGGAGCAGGTCGCGGTGACCCAGCGGGCCGGCACCGAGCCGCCCTTCTGCGGCAACCTGCTCGACAACAAGGAAGATGGGCTCTACGCCTGCGTGGTCTGCGGCCTGCCCCTTTTCCGGAGCGAGGACAAGTTCGATTCGGGGACCGGCTGGCCCAGCTTCCTGGCGGCCTGCGATCAGGACCACGTCGGGGAGCGGGAGGATCGCAGCGGCGGCCTCGTGCGCACCGAGATCTTCTGCCGGCGGTGCGACGCCCACCTGGGTCACGTCTTTCCGGACGGCCCGCCGCCGACCGGCCGCCGGTTCTGCCTGAACTCCGCGGCGCTGAACTTCCTGGCCGCGGGTGCGGACCTGCCGGCCGGATCCCGGCCCGTGGCGACCGAGACCGCCTACTTCGCCGGCGGCTGCTTCTGGGGGGTGGAGCACGCCTTCAGCCGGCACAGCGGGGTGGTCGATGCGGTCAGCGGCTACCAGAACGGCCATACCGAGAGTCCCACCTACAACGACGTGTGCAGCGGAACGACCGGCCACGCCGAGACCGTCAAGGTCGTCTTCGATCCGCGGGCCGTCGGCTACCGGGAACTGGTCGAGTTCTTCTTCGAGATCCACGACCCGACCACCCCGAACCGTCAGGGGCCGGACGTCGGCACCCAGTACCGTTCCGGCCTCTTCACCGCTGGAGAGGAGCAGGAGCGGATTGCCCGGGAGGTGGTCAGCGAGCTGACCGGGGCGGGGGCCTTCGGCGGACGCCCGATCGTCACCGTCGTCGAGCCGGCGCAGACCTTCTATCCGGCGGAGGCCTACCACCAGGACTACCACGCCCGGCACGGCGGCAGCTGCAAGTTCTGACCTCGCCGGATCAGCTCACCGCCGCGAGCACCCGCTCGAGCTTGGCGTCCACCTCGGCGGCCAGGCCGGCCAGGTCCGGGTTTTCGACCGTCTTGAACATCTCGCGGGGATTGATCACCGCCACGGTCGTCGACCCGTCCTCCTCCTCGCAGACGACCACGTTGCAGGGCAGGAGCAAGCCGATCAGCGGCTCCTGCGAGAGAGCGGAGTGGGCGAGAGGTGGATTGCACGCGCCCAGGATGCGGTACCGGCGGAAGTCGACGTCCAGCTTCTTCTTCAGCGTTGCCTTGACGTCGATCTCGGTCAGCACACCGAAACCCTCCGCTTGCAGGGCCTCCGTGACCTTCTGCAGGGCCTGGTCGAACTCGCCCCGGCCCAGGTTCCTGGCGTAGGCATATCTTGGAATGGGCACCGGATTCTCCTTTTCTCAGCGTTACGGGCGCCGGCTCAACCCAGAGCCACGTCCAGGGTCATCATCACAGCAAAACCCAGCATGGCACCCATGGTGGCCAGGTCGGTGTTGCCGCCGCCCTGCGACTCGGGGATGAGTTCCTCGACCACCACGAAGATCATGGCGCCGGCCGCGAAGGCCAGGGTGTACGGGAGCAGGGCCTGCATGGATATCACGAGCCAGGCTCCCAGAACACCGGCCATGGGTTCGACCACCCCGGAGGCCTGGCCGTACATGAAAGCGCGCAGCCTCGACAACCCCTCCCGCCGCAAGGGCATGGCCACGGCGAGACCCTCCGGAAAGTTCTGCAGACCGATGCCGATGGCCAGGGCGATGCCCCCGAGCAGCATGCCCTGCGCCTGCGCCGGATCGGTCAGGTGGCTCACCGCGCCGAAGGCCACGCCCACGGCCAGCCCCTCGGGGATGTTGTGCAGGGTAACGGCCAGGACCAGCAGGACGCTGCGTTGCCAGGAGGTCTTGATCCCCTCGGCCTGGGAGATGTCCAGGCCGAGGTGCAGGTGCGGCAGGATCTTGTCGATCAGGTACAGCAGGCCGGCCCCGAGGAGGAAACCGATCACCGCCGGCTTCCAGTCGCCGCCGGACATCTCGATGGCCGGTGCGAGCAGGGACCAGAAGCTGGCGGCGATCATCACCCCGGCCGCGAATCCCAGCATGCCGTCCATTATCTTCCGGTTCAGGCGCTTGAGGAAGAGCACCGGGGCCGCCCCAGCCGCGGTCAGGAACCACGTGAACAGGGTGGCGATCAGGGCCTGAACGACCGGATGATGGCTGGCAAAAAAACTGGTCAGTTTCGCTTCCACGGTTCATCTCCGCCGGGGACCGGGGGGACCTGCTCCCGGAACCGCCTCCTCCTCAGTTATCCTTCAGGATGTTGTCGTCGTACTCCACCTCGAAGCGCAGCTTGTGCTTCGCTTCCTCCTGAGCCAGGCCGAGCATGGTCTGCTTCAGCTGGGAGTCGTCGGTCGCCTCGGCCAGGTCGGTGTACAGCTTGAAGGCGGCCTTCTCCTTCTTCATGGCCAGGATCAGGGCATTCTGGTAGTCGAGTTCCGCCTCGGCGTCGACGTCGACGAGGTAATCGCCGATCTTCAGATCGAGTACCTTCTTCTGCATCGGAGCGAAACCGCCCCCCTGCTTGACCAGGAGCAGCTTGGCCTTGTGCCCCTCTTCCTCGCGGGCGAAATCCGCGAAGACCTTGCGCAGGGATTGCCTGTCCGTCCGTCCGGCCAGATCGGTGTAAAAGCGTACCGCTTCTTCCTCGTTCTGGATCGCGAAGTCCAGGATCTCGTCGATCGATTTCCACTGCTTCACTTCCTGCTCCTTTCCGATCACCAGTTCTCGGCCAGCAGCTCGAAGTGAGCCTGCGGGTGTGCGCAGGCCGGACACTCGGCCGGCGCCTCGGTCCCCTCGTGCAGATAGCCGCAGTTGCGGCACCGCCAGACAACCTTCTCGGCTTTCTTGAAGACGGTGCCCGCCTCCACGTTGGCCAGCAGGCCCAGGTAACGCTTCTCATGCTGCTTCTCGGCCACCGCCACCGCGGTGAAGACCGCTGCGATGTCCGAGAAACCTTCCTCCTCGGCGACCCGGGCGAACTCCGGGTACATGGTTTCCCATTCCTCGTGCTCGCCCCCGGCCGCGGCCCGGAGGTTTTCGGCCGTGCTGCCTATGGTGCCGGCCGGAAAGGCTCCCTGGATCTCGACCTCGCCGCCCTCGAGGAACTTGAAGAACCGCTTGGCGTGCTCCTTCTCCTGTCGGGCAGTCTCGGCGAAGATCTCCGAGATCTGGACGAAGCCGTCCTTCTTGGCCTTGCTGGCGAAGTAGTCGTAACGGTTCCGGGCCTGCGACTCGCCGGCGAACGCCGTGAGCAGGTTCCTCTCGGTGGCGGTTCCCTTCAGATCAGGCATTTTCCTCTCCTTCTGGTCTGCCAGCCGCGGTGAACCCGGGCAAGGAACGCCGGGGTCCTTCGACCGGCCGGTCTCTATCAGTAGTGCGCCGACTCCCGGTCGACTTCCACCTTTCCGGCAAAGGAACGATAGACCCAGACCGTGTATCCGATCACCAGCGGTACACCCACCACCGCCAGCAGGAGCATGGTGGCGAGGGTCAGCTGGGAAGAGGACGAGTTTCCCGCGGTGAGGCTGAGCTCGGCCGCGCCCAGGGCCGGCACCAGGCGGGGAAAGAGGCCGGCGCCGACAAGACCCATCAGGCCGACGATGGACAGGCTGGAGAAGGTGAACGCCAGACCGTCCCGGCCCTGCCGGTGGAACCGGATCGCCCCGGCGATGAACATCAGGGCCACCGCGGGAATCACCCAGAGGATCGGGGTGCTCCGGAAGTTGTCCAGCAGGTGGGACTGGGTTGTCACCGTGACCAGGACCGCCGCCAGGAACAGGCCCAGGTAGGGAATACCCGAACCGCGCGCCCAGCCGCGGGCCCGCCGCGCCAGGTTGCCGTCGGCTTTCAGGATGATGTAGAGCGCGCCGTGGTGGGCGATCATCATCAGGCCGAGCACGCCGATCAGCAGGGCGAAGGGGTTCAGGAGGGTCCAGAACGAGCCCAGGTAGTTGCCGCTCGCATCGAGGGGAATCCCCCGCAGGATGTTGCCCAGGGCCACGCCGAACAGCAGGCTCGCCACGATGCTGGCCACCGAGAAGACGGTGTCCCAGGTGGCGCGCCAGGATTGAGACGGCGTCTGGCTGCGGAATTCCAGGGAGACCGCCCGCGCCACGAGGGCGAGGACCACCAGCATCATGGCCAGGTAGAAGCCGGAGAACACCGAAGCGTAGACGGGAGGGAACGCGGCGAAGAGCGCGCCCCCGCCGGTCAGCAGCCAGACCTCGTTACCGTCCCAGACCGGACCGATCGCGTTGAGCAGGGTCCGGCGTTCCCGGTCGCCCCTGGCGCGCAGGTGCCAGAAGCCGACGCCGAGGTCAAAGCCGTCCAGCACCGCGAATACGGTCAGCAAAACTCCCACGAGGAAGTACCAGGTCACCTGGAGTTCAGTCATGACGTTACCTCCCCGCCGGTCGCTAGGTCGGCGGCTGTCGGGTCCGGTCCCTTGTCGATCTGTCGCCTGAGCAGGTACACCCAGAGGACGAACAGCAGGGCGTAGATGACGCCGAAGAGGATCAGCGAGGCGAGGATCTCGCCGGCCGAGACGGTGGGAGAGACCGCCTCGGCGGTCCGCATCCCGGGCACCCGGTAGACGATCCAGGGCTGGCGCCCCACCTCGGCGGCGATCCAGCCCAGCTCGTTGGCAATGATGGGCAGCGGCAGGGAGAGCCAGGCCAGCTTCAGGAAGAGCCCGTTCTGGAAGACCTTCTGCCGCCACCAGAGGAACAGCCCGAGGGCGGTCAGGGCGACGAAGTACCCGCCGAGAACGACCATCAGGTGGAAGGAGAAGAAGGACGTCGCGACGGGGGGCCACTCGTCACGAGGAAACTCGTTCAGCCCCGTGACCTCGGTGTCCGGATCGTTGCCCACCAGCAGCGAGAGGCCGGCCGGCACCGCGATCGCGGCGTTCAGTTCACCCGCCTCCTGGTCGGGAATCCCGAACAGGACCAGCGGGGCCCGGGTCCGGGTCTCGAACAATCCCTCGAAGGCGGCCAGCTTCTCCGGCTGGGTCTCGGCGACCTGGACCGCGTGCACATGTCCCAGCGGAAGCTGGGCGACCGCGGCCAGGAAAGCCGTCACCAGCGAGACCTTCAGCGACCGCCTCGCGAACTCGAGGTGCTCTCCCCGGAGCAGGTAGCGGGCGCTGATCGAGAGCATGAAGAAGGCGCCGGTCACCAGACAGGCGGCGATCGTGTGCAGGTAGCGGGGCAGGGTGGACGGGTTGAAGACCGCCGCCCAGAAGTCGGTCAGCTGGGCCCGCCCGTCCACGATCTCGTAACCGGCCGGGGTCTGCATCCAGCTGTTGGCGACGATGATCCAGAAGGCCGACAAGGTGGCGCCCACGGCGACCAGCAACGACGAGGTCCACAGCACTCGCTGCGAGAACCTCTTCCAGCCGAACAGCAGCACCCCCATGAAGGTCGACTCGAGGAAGAAGGCCAGCACGCCCTCGGCGGCCAGGGGGGCGCCGAAGATGTCGCCCACGAAGCGGGAGTAGTCGGCCCAGTTGGTGCCGAACTGGAACTCCATCGTGATCCCGGTGGCGACGCCCACGGCGAAGGTGATGGCGAACAGCTTGATCCAGAACCTGGCCTGCCGGCCGTAAGATTCGTCACAAGTCCGGCGCTGCTGGTTCATGAACCAGAAGATGAGCCAGGCCATGCCGATCGTCACCGGCGGGAAGATGAAGTGAAAGCCCACGGTGAAGGCGAACTGGATGCGGGCAAGAAGGACTGGATCCACTGGTATTCCCTTTCCGCGATGCGTCTTGGGTTCGCCGGACCATGTCCGTTTGATGTCGGAGGGCCGAGAGGTTC
>CAZAHC010000063.1:0-14414 GCA_964484595.1 uncultured Fibrobacteraceae bacterium
GCCTGGGGCGCGGCCGGGGCCCCGACGATCCGGCGCCCCTGCGCGGTGGCCCGGCACGAACTTGACCGCCCCCTGGGTTTCGGGGGCGTGGCCGCCGTCGGCCCTCTTGGTGTAGAGCATGAGCATCTGCACCTCGTGAGCCTCGCCGGTCGGGATGCAGAGACGCCCGCCGACCTTGAGCTGCTCGACCACCCTTTCCGGGACCTCGGGGGCGGCGAAGGTGACCATGGCGGCGTCGAAGGGAGCGTGCTCGGGCCACCCCGCCCAGCCATCACCTGCCTGGACCACGATGTTGGCCAGGCCCAGACGCTCGAAGACCTGGCGGGCGTTCTCGGCAAGGGACGGGAAGTACTCGATTGTGTAGACGGTGTCGGCCAGGGCGGCCAGGACCGCGGCCTGATAACCGCTGCCGGTGCCCAGCTCGAGCACGCGGTCCGTATCCCGGAGGCCGAGCGCCTCGGTCATCAGGGCCACGATGTAGGGCTGGCTGATCGTCTGGCCCTCGCCGATGGGCAGCGGATGGTCGGCGTAGGCGGCGTGAAGCAGGCCGGGTGGCACGAACTCGTGGCGGGGAACTGCAGCCATGGCGGCCAGGACGGCCGGATCACGAATGCCCCGCGCCTTGATCTGGCGTTCCACCATCCGGTGGCGTTCTTGGGCATGGTCGTCGGAGGACACCGTGTCACGCTCCCGGTTGGATCCGTTCTCGAGGCCCGAGCAACCCACCGCGCCAAGGCCGGCGCTCACGGCGAACAGCCAAGCAGAGCAGGCTGCGACCGGCAACAGATAACGTGCCATGATCGACTCCTGTCCGCAACGCCGGCGGGGAACTTCGGCCGGGCGGGGGGTTATCCCCACGGGCCCGGGTGCGGACTCCCCTTTGACCCGCCCGCCGCGGCGCGGTAACCTGGTAGTGACCCCGGCACCCCCTACGCGGGGAAGGAACCGATGTCTCGAGGGATCTTCTTCTCGCTGGCCCTGACCGCCTGCCTGCCGGCGCTGCTGCTGCCCGGCGGCTGCGGGCCGGCGGAACAGGTTGCGCCGTCGGTCGAGATCACCGCCCCGCCCATCCTGCCGGATGAGGACTGCGACCCGTTGCCGGGCATCCCTCGCCGGGGCGGAACCATCATCTTCGCCCTTTCCGAGGACGTCAAGCCGGGCCGCGCGCCGGTTCCCCACAACGTCTCCGAACGACTGGTCTTCCGCAACCTGTACGAAACCCTGGTCCAGGTGACCTGCCAGGGACAGCTGCGGCCCGCGCTGGCCGAGAGCTGGGAATCCAGCCAGGGCTACCGCATCTGGGTCTTCACCCTGAAGAAGGGGCTTCGTTTCTGGGACGGTTCCGAACTGACGGCCGAGGATGTCAAGCGGTGCTGGATCGAGAGGCAGGCGTCGTCCCGCCTGGGCGGCCTGCACTCCCCGCTCACCTGGCTCAATGCTCGGGCCGCGTCGGTCAGGGTGCTGGACCCCTCGCGCCTGGTCTTCACCCTGCCCGAACCCCAGGCCGACTTCCCGTTGCTGCTGGCCCACGCGGCTCTGGCGGTGGCGGTCAGGCGGCCCGGATGGGGCTGGCCGGTGGGCACCGGTGCCTGTCGCCTGGAGCCGACGGCTGGGCATCCCGCTCCCGACCTGGTGTGCCTGCCGAATGAGCGCCGGAGCGACGCTCCGGTCTGGGATCGCCTCGTCTTCCGGGTCCTGCCCGGCCGCGACCCGCGGGACCTGCTGGGCAGCGACTGCGACGTCTTGCTGGTGCGGGACCGGTCGGTGCTGTCCTACTTCGAGAGTACCGCCGGGGTGACGGTCACGCCGCTGCCGTGGGATCGATTGTACCTGATCCTCTGCCCCCCGGACGGCGACCCTCTCGAGAGGCTGCGCTGGTACACCGGCTGGGACCGCAGCGAGCTGGCCCGGGACGTGGTCGCCGCCGCCGCGCGGAACGCCACCGATCCGTTCTTCCTATCCCCCACCGAGAGGCTCTGCCCGCAGATGACCGGCCCCGTGGAGAGCCTGGACTGGCCCTCCTTCACCTGGGAAGAAGCAACCGCGACGCTCGACCGCGACCTCATCCTGCATCCGGCGGGCGACGAGGATGCACGCCGGCTGGCCGAGAGGATCGCCGTGCTGGCCGGTCGGCCCCGGGGACCGGCTCCCGACCGCCCGGGCCGTGGACCCCTCAGCCGGCCCTGGCCACCCGCCGACGCCGAGGCTCCCCAGGCGGTCGCCGTGCCGCCGGCCGATTTCCCCGGCGCCGTCCAATCGGAGAGGGCGGGAGCCTACCTCCTGCCCCTGGCCAGGAACTACCCCTCGGCTTGCCTGCAGCTCGCATCCTTGCTGGGCCTGGCCGAATGGATCCAGAACGTCGGTCTGGACACCGACCTGCCCGACACCCGCTTCCCCGGGTCGGCCCGGGCAGGTACCCCGACCGACGATTTCGACCTGGCAGAGGTGACGCGCGCGGCCCGCCGGCTCCAGGTGAGCGGGGTCGCGGTTCCCATCGTCGTCACCCGCCCTCACCTCGTGACCAAGGGCCGGCTGGTGGGCCTCGAGCTGGCCTTCGACGGTACTCCGTTGCTGGCCCGCTCCGGCTGGGCGCGGGCCGGGAGCATGCCTTGAGCCTGCGTAGCCGTATCCT
Source organism: uncultured Fibrobacteraceae bacterium (assembly GCA_964484595.1). Classification (GTDB taxonomy): domain Bacteria; phylum Krumholzibacteriota; class Krumholzibacteriia; order LZORAL124-64-63; family LZORAL124-64-63; genus CAZAHC01. Next base: position 2,633 of record CAZAHC010000063.1, read on the forward strand.
GCTGGCCTCCGGCCTCCTGATCGCCCTGCCCTTGCTGCTGTTGACCGCCGGTATCCGGGCCGAGATGGAGCGCCGGCTCACCGCCCAGTATACCGCCCGGATCACCACCCTGATGGCCATCATCGAGGAGGACCTCCACGACCGGGGACAGGACCTCCAGCGCCGTCTGGCCGCCCTGAAGGAAAAGATCGGCGACGACAACCGGTTCCGGCTGGCGGCCGTCGGCCAGAGTGGAGACCAGCGCTACCTGCTCGACTTCGCCGGCAAGGCGATGGGGCTGATGGGACTGGACCTGCTGCAGGTTCAGGACGGCGCCGGCCAGATCCTCAGCTCGGGACATTTCCGCAACGAGTACGGCCGGCACGAGAAGGCTCTGCCGTCGCTGCTGGCGGCCACGACGACGGGTAACGCCCTGATCACGGCCCGTCTGCCGGACGGCCCGTTCCTTGCCCTGGCGGGGGTCGACTCGCTGCGGCTGGGCGAGAATCCCTTCCACCTGGTCGGCGGCTTCCGGGTCGATCCGGCCTTCCTGGCCGACCTGGCCCGGGACCGTAACCTGGTGGTCTCGGTGGTCACCGACGCCGGCGCCCTCTCCTCCGACCCCCGGCTGCAAAGCGCCCTGGCCGGGCTGGGACGGGCCCAGCTCGCCCGGCCGGAGATGGCTCTCGACCGGCAGGAATACCTGGTGCGCGGGGTGGATCTGCCGCTGGTCGTCAACCCGGAGGGACCGGCGGGGAGCCGGCTCGGAACCGCCCGCCTCGTCGTCACCCACCCCCTGTCCCCCTTGCAGACCCTGCTGCGCAGCCTGAACCTCTGGCTGGGCATCGTCCTGCTGGCCACCCTGGGGGGCACCCTGGCCCTCGCCTTCTGGCTCTCGGGCCGGATCAGCCGGCCGCTGGGCGAGCTGGCCCGTCAGACCGCCAGCCTGGATCTTGATCGCCTCGAGGTCGACTTCGCGACCGATCGGCAGGACGAGGTCGGCACCCTGAGCCGTTTCCTGGCCGCCATGACCGCTCGCCTGCGCGCCAGCGTCGCCCGGCTGCGCGAGACCGAAAGAAGGGCCACCCTCGGCGAGCTGGCCCGCCAGGTGAACCACGACATCCGCAACGGGTTGACACCCCTGCGCAACGTTATCCGTCACCTGGCCGAGGTGGCGGCCGAAGGTCCCGACCGGATGAGCCAGGTGTTCGGCGAGCGGCACCGTACCCTCGAGGCGGGCCTCAGTCACCTCGAGGAGCTGGCGGGGAACTACGCCCGCCTCAGCCCGGCCCGGCAGCGGCGGCCCTGCTCCCTGAACGACACCATCACCCAGACCGTGGTGCCCGGACCCGGCGACGGCCCGGTCGATATCCACCTCGACCTGGATCCGGATCTGCCGGATGTCCTGGCCGACCCGGTCGGGTTGCGCCGAATCGTGGATAACCTGGTGCGCAATGCCCGCGAGAGCTGTGCCGGCGGCCCGGGCACCGTTACCGTCACCACCGGTACCGCCGAGGCCGCGGCCATCGTGCTGACCGTCAGGGACGACGGTTGCGGGATCGACCCGGCGGACCTCGACCGCATCTTCAACGACTTCTTCACCACCAAGGAGGGCGGCACCGGCCTCGGCCTCTCCAACGTCCGCCGGCTGGTCGCCGATTGCGAGGGCACGATCGAGGTCGAGAGCGAGCCTGGACGGGGTACGACCTTCCGCGTCACCCTGCCGCCCGCGCCGGCAAGCAAGCAGACGAAGGAGCCCGCCCGATGAGTCTCGTCCTGATCGTCGACGACGTCGCCGCCATGCGAGAGCAGTACGCCTACGACCTCGAGCGCCTCGGCGGCTTTCAGACCACGACCGCCGGCGGCGGCGCGGAGGCCATCCAGATCCTCGAGGCCGAGCCGGTCGACTGCGTGATCCTCGACCTGGAAATGCCCGGGGTCGACGGGTTCGAGGTGCTCAAGACCATGCAGGCGCGCGGCATCGCGGTGCCGGTCGTGGTCTACACCGGCACCGGCAACTTCGAACGGTGCGTGCGCGCGGTGAAGCTGGGTGCCCACAGCTTCATCGCCAAGGAGGAGCCCCTCGAGCGGGTGGTCCAGCAGGTCGAGAACGCCCTGAACTGGAGCCGGCTCACCCAGGAAGTGGCCGAGCTGAGGCATCGCACCGGCGACGACTCACCCCTGATCGGAGACAGCCGCCCCATGCAGGCCCTCAAGGAGCAGATCTCCCGGCTGGCTCCCATTCCCAGCTGCGTGCTGATCCTTGGCGAGAGCGGCAGCGGCAAGGAGCTGGTCGCCCGCCAGCTCCACCGGCAAAGCGGCCGCCGCCAGGAACGTTTTCTGGCGGTCAACTGCGCCGCCCTGCCCGAGAACCTGACCGAGAGCGAGCTGTTCGGACATGAACGCGGCGCCTTCACCGGCGCTGAGCGGACCCGGAAGGGGGCGTTCGAGAACGCCGGCGGCGGCACCCTGTTCCTGGACGAGGTCGGGGAACTCCCCGCCGCCGTCCAGGCCAAGCTCCTGCGCGTTCTGGAGGACGGCGAGGTCACTCGCCTCGGCGCCTCGCGGCCCGTCAAGGTGGATACGCGGGTGATCGCCGCCACCAACCGGGATCTCGATCGGGAGGTCGCCGCCGGGGGTTTTCGGGAAGACCTGCTGTTCCGGCTCAACGTTCACGTCCTGGAGGTTCCTCCCCTGCGGGAACGGCTCTCCGACCTGCCGGCCCTCCTCGATTTTTTCCTGCAGGATACGTGTGCCCGCTTCGGGATGCGGCCGAAGCGGGTGACGCCGGATACGGTGGCGCTTATGCAGAGGTACGACTGGAGCCGCAACAACGTCCGCGAGCTCAGGAACACGGTCGAGAGGCTGGTCATCGCCACCCAGGAAGATCTGATCCAGCCGGCCCATCTGCCGGCCGAGATCAGCCAGGTCGATTCAGCCGATCCCGGTGAACAGGGAGCGGGCCGGGCATCGCCGGGAAAACGGCCCGGCAGCCCGCTGGCGGCGCCCGGCACCCTGAAGGACCTGAAAGCCGCCGCGGAGAGGCAGATCATCCTCGCCGCCCTGGAGCGCAACGACTGGCACATCACGCGCACGGCGGCGGAGCTGGGTCTCGCCGATCACAGCAGCCTGCTGAAGATCATGCGAAGACAGAAGATCAAGCGCCGATGAGCCCCGGGCCCGGAGGGCTAGGCTCTCACCGGGAATTCCAGCTCTTCCCAGTCGATGTCCTCGATTGCAGCTTCCAGGTTCTGGAATTCCTCGACCACTCGATCCAGGTGGTCCGGCCCGTCCACCAGGGAACCAGCCTTGGCTGCTGCTTCGAGATCCCCGGCCGCGGCCACCAGGCGCTCCGCACCGATGTTCAGGGCGCTTCCCCTGAGACCATGGGCCTGGGTGGCCACCGCCTCGGCGTCCTGGTCGGCCACCAGCCTGGCCAGGTCCTCCAGGTGCTCGGCGGCGAAGTCGGCGAAGCCGACCACGACCTCCCGCAGCAGGACCAGGTCACCCTCCACGTGGCCGGCCGCCCGCGCCAGGTCGATCACCTCGCCCTCCGGGGCTGGATCGCCGGCAGGTTCGACCGCGGCCAAGTCGGAGGGGGACGCAGAGACGGCCGGTGAACCGGCGGCCCGGGCTCGCCGCCACTGGCGCCACCGCTCGAGGGCCTTCTCGAGGTTCGAGATCATGAACGGCTTGGAGACAAAGTCGTCCATCCCCACGGCCTGGCAACGTTCCCGCTGACCCTTAATGACGTTGGCGGTCACCGCCACGATGTAGGTGTGCTCCGTTTCGGTCTCTCGCCGCCGGATTTCCAGCGTGGCATCGAAGCCGTCCAGGACGGGCATCTGGCAATCCATGAAGACGAGGTCGTAGGTGGTGCCCTCGAAACGCTCCAGGCATTCCTGGCCGTCGGCCGCCTCGTCGACGTCCCGGCAGCCCAGTTTTCGGAGCATCCGGTTGGCCACCATCCGGTTGGATTTGTTGTCCTCCACCAGCAACACCCTTTCCGGAACCTCGTCCGCAGGTTTCTCCACGGCCGGTTCTTCCGCGACGGGCCGCCCTCGGTCCGGCGGCGGGTCGGCGGTCGACCGACCGGAAACGGGGTGGACCAGGCACCAGGCAGCTGTCATCCCCGCCGTGAGATCCGGCGGCAGGATCGGCTTGACCAGGCAACCGGAGAAGCCGAGCTCGGCCGGCCCCTTCTTGCCCCCCGGCAGGGGCGTCCGGGCGGCCAGGACCAGGATCGTTTCCCGCAGGGCGGGATCCGCCTTGATCACCGTGGCGAGCTCCACCGCCCCCGGTCCCGCCAGCTCGGCATCGATCACCGCCATCGAGAAGGGTATCCCCCTCGCAGCCGCTTCCCGCAGGGCGAACAGGACGTCGGCTCCCGACCCGGACTTGCTCGCGTTCATCCCCCAGGCATCGAAGTACCGGTAAAACAGGGAGCTGTACTCCGGGCGAGGATCGGCGATCAACACCCGCTCACCGGCCAGCTCCGCCGGCACGGGCAGCGGCTCCAGAGCAGCCTGATCCACTGCCAGCGGCAGGTCGATCCAGAACCTGCTGCCCTCGCCGACCTTGCTCTCCATTCCCACCTCGCCGCCCATCAGCTCGGCCAGCTCCTTGGTGATGGCCAGGCCGAGGCCGGTGCCCCCGTACAGGCGGCTGGTGGCGGCATGGGCCTGGGTGAACTTGTTGAAGATTTCCTCCTGCTTTTCCGCCGGAACGCCGATGCCGGTGTCCTCCACCGAGATCCGGAAGCTGGCAGTACCCTGGTCGGTCCGCTGGCAATCCACCTCGACCAGGACCTGCCCCTTCTCGGTGAACTTCATGGCGTTGGCGATCAGGTTGGTCACCATCTGGCGGATACGACCCCGATCCCCGCTGACCCGGGTGGGCGCCCCCGGCCGGTACCAGAACGGCAGGGCGAGCTCCTTTTCCTGCCACTTGGCGCTGGCCATCTTCAAGACATCGCTGACCAGGGCACAGAGATCGAAGGAAACGCAATCCAGACCCAGCTTGCCCGACTCGATCTTGGCGAAGTCCAGGACGTCGTTGATCGTCTCGAGCAGGGCCTTGCCGGCCTTGAGCATCGTCTCGGCGTAATCGCGCTGTTCCTGGTCCAGTTCCGTGCCCAGGATAAGCTGTCCCGAACCGATGATCCCGCTCAGCGGCGTGCGGATCTCGTGGCTCATGCTCGCCAGGAACTCGCTCTTCGCCTGGTTGGCGGCCTCGGCGGCTTCCTTGGCGCTGCGCAGGTCGGCCTCGGCGCGTTTCTGGGCGGTGACGTCCCGATCAACCCCCCGGTAGCCAAGCAATTCGCCGTTCTCGCCGAGGATGGGCACCCCGCTCGTCAGGAGGCAAACATCCTGTCCGTCCTTGGTCAGATTCCAGTTGACCAGATCGTTGATCGGCTCCTTGTTCGCGGCGATCTGCGCAAAGATCTCCCCGACCCGCGCCGCTTCCTCTTCCGGCATGAGCTCGAAGGGCGTCGTGCCCAGGATCTCTTCCGGTTCAAAACCCAGGATCTCCTTCACCCGGCCCGAGGCAAACGTGTAGGCCCCGTTGCGATCCACCTCCCAGACCCAGTCCGCGGAACTGAGCACGATGTCCTGCAGCCGCTTCTCCGAGTCCCGCAGTTCCCGGTCGGCCCGCCTGGATTCGGTGATGTCCCGCGCCACGGCGAAGACGAACGGCCGGTCGCCGACCTTCCCGGCGGCCAGGGAGATCTCCATGGGGAAGTCGGTCCCGTCGCTGCGCACGGCCGGTAGCTCGAGCCTCTGGCCGATCGCCTTGTTGGGAACACCCCGCCGGAAAAAGCTGGCCACGTACTCCCGGTGCTTCTGGCGGTATTCCTCTGGCATGAGGCAATCGAGAGGTTCGCCGAGCAGATCTTCCTGCCGGAAACCGAACATCTTTTCCGCGGCAGGATTGAAGATGGTGATCAGCCCCTGTTGATCGATGGCGATCATCGCCTCTCGCGTGGCCTCGATGACGGTGCTGAACAGCGTCTCGCTCTGCTGCAACGCCTCCTCGGTCATCCTCCGCTCGGCGATCTGGTTGCGGAGCTCGTCGCCCGTCGCCGTCAAGCTGTTCTCGATCCGGCCCAGGAAGGCGTAGAAGAAGGCCAGCAGGATCCCGCCGAGCAGGATGCAAACCGAGCCGACGAGGGTGGTGCGCTTGCGCAGGGATGCTTCCTGCACGGTCACGTCGTAGAGAGCCACCAGGTCACCGATATGCTGGTCCCGGGCATCGAACAGGGAGAGGAAGGTGGTGCGGAAGCTCTTGCCCTCGGCCTCGGCCTTGTTGATGGCTCCGTACCGGTGGTGGGCGGGAACCCGGAACGCGACCGCGAGGGCGGCCCGGCTCTCGTCCAGCTTGCCGCCCACGACGACATCGTCGGGCAGGAAATCCCAGTCCTCTCCCTTACTTCCGGCCAGCCGATTCTCTTCCCAGCTGGAACGGTCCAGGTACTGCTTGTTCACGGTGACGATCACCGCCAGGCCGAGCTCCTCGCTCAGGGCTCCGGCGGTCTGGTCCAGGTTACCGGCGATCTGGATGAAACCGACCCTCTCGCCCGCGATGGTCCAGGGACAGATCAGGTGCCAGGCAAACGACCCGAGCGAATCGAGCTCCAGACCGTGCCGGCGCAGACCCGTGTTCTCGGCCAGGTCCAGGGTGGTCAGGGAAATCGTATCGCCGTACCGGGACGGATTCCGGACCCGGAGGAAGGCGGTCCTGTCCTTGGCTATGAAGTTGAGATGGGCGATCCGGGAGGATGTCGGGAAACCGTCGAGAATCTGACGAGCCCGGAGCAACAAGGCTCCTCGGTCCCTGCGAACCCAGGCCTGCTGGATATCCTCGTCCTTCTCCACCAGATCGACGAAACCGCCGAAGACCTCCGCCTCTGCCGCTAGTTTCTCCTCGAGCAGGCCCCTGATGCCGGCGACCCGGGAGTGCGTTGCCGTCTCGATCGTGAACTGCTGATGCAGGTAGGCGGTGATGGCCACACTCCCCACCAGCAGCAGCAGGACGATTGTCGAGGGCACCAGGATGCGAGCCCTTATCTTTTCCGCCGCTGGTTTCATGGGAAAAACCCTTCGACCAAGATCCGCGAAGGCCGGCTCCGATCACGGTTCTGCGACCGGGCGGCACACCTGGGAATTTTGCCTGTCCGGGGCAGTGGTTCCCCTGGATATCTCAGTTCGGCCCAAATCGCGACCGGTTAACCCTATTTGTTGTGGCCCGGAGATTGGGTCCGGCCCTATCTGGGACCAGACCACGCCCTTGGCCCGTTCCGGGCCAAAACTTAGGGTTCGATTATGTGTCCCACTGGACACCTCAGGAGGTGTCCCCTCCGACACAAGCGGCGGCAGCCACTTGATCAAGAACATTTGGTTCGCTTCTCAATAGCTTGAATTTCCAGAAATTACAAAATTGCCCACCGCCAGGCGACCTCGGCCGCTGACTTGCCTTATCCCACCGCAGGGATGCACTGGAATCCGGCGCCGCAGGGGCGCCCAGCAAAGGAGAGAAGGATGAAGACAGCCAACCCGAACAAGAGCAGCGACAAGAAGATCAGGTTCGCCGAGGCGGGGATCCTCTTTGTTCTGATGCTGGCGGTGATCGTCTTCGTCGGCGTCAGGGTGGCCTCGCACAAACCGGCGGAGCCGGAAACCGCAGCGACGATCGACCCGATCAGCGAGGCCGTGGTCGAGAACACGATCGAACCTGACGGGATCACCTGGGCTGCCGGGGCCGAGACCGAGGCGCCGCCGGTTTCGGATCACCCCACCGGCGAAAACGCCGAGGGCGAGACGGCCGCAGCCACCGAGACCGCCGAGCCGGGTTCGGAGGTGCCGGATCCGTCCCCACCCCAGGCCGTGAGCTACGCCACGGCCGAGGCCGCCTACTTCGAGGGACGGTACGGCGAGGCGGCGGAACTCTTCACGGCTTACGCCACCGACCACCCCCAGAACGCCTGGGGCTTTTACATGCTCGGCCTCTCCTTCTGGAAGGACGGTTGCCCCGAAGCGGCCGAGGAGTCGTTCCGCCAGGCCCTGGCCCTGAAGCCAGAGCATCGGAAGAGCCTGGTCAACCTCGCCCGGGTCCTGCTGGATATGGAACGAGCCGACGAGGCGGTTGAACTGGCGGAGAAGGCGATCGAGGTCGATCCGGAGTACGGAGACGCCTACCGGGTCCTTGGCCGGGTATTCCAGGCCCGTCAGCAGGGAGACGAGGCGATCCAGGCTTACCGGGAAGCGATCCGGCGCAACGACCAGGACGCCTGGGCGCTGAACAACCTGGGGTTCCTCTACCTCCAGGCCGGACAGTTCGAGGCGGCCTTGCCGCCGCTGGCCCGGGCCGTCCTGTTGCGTGACGACATCGCCTGCTTCCAGAACAACCTGGGCATGGCCCTGGAGCGGATCGGTCACACCCCGGCCGCTCGCGACGCCTACGCCCTCGCCGTGGCGGCCGACCCCGGCCACCAGAAGGCCGTCGTGAACCTGGCCCGGGTGGAGGAGCTGACGGACGCCCTTCCGGCCGAGGCAATCGATCTGGCCGAACTGGCCGCCGGGTTCAACGTCGAGCCGATCCCGGTCACCGACCAGGTCATCGAGATTGCCGGCACCGTTCCCGAACCCGAGGCGGCCGAGAATCAGGACGAGGACCCGGACCGGGATCCGACCGAAACGGAATAGGGCCGTCGGCTACGTACGCCGGCCCGCCAGCAGAAAGCGCCGGGAGGTCGCCGCCTCCCGGCGCTTGTATCGGTTGGGCGAGGTGATGCCCTGGCACCGACGAGAACCGGCCGTTCCTTACCGACCAGGCTCCGTCGCCCCGGCCAGAAAACGCTCGCGCAGCGATTCCCAGTCGACACCCTCAAGGGCTTGCCTCAGGCGCTGGTACTCCTCCGCGAGGCGCCCAAACAGATCCTCGGCTCCGTCCAGGGAACCGGAACGGGCCAGGGCTTCCAGCTCCCCGGCGACCGCGCAGAAACCTCTCGCGCAGAAGTTGCTCGCACTCCCCTTGCAGGCGTGGGCATTCACCATCACCGAATCGACATCACCCTCGGTGACCGATCGTTCCAGTTCCCGCAGCTGGCTCCGGCCTCGGGTCAAGAAGACACCCACGATGTCGAACAGCAGGTCCACGTCTCCATCCTGGTTCGCCAGGGCCTGGTCGAGATCCAGGACCGGTTCCTCCACCTGGTCCGGCGCCCCGGGGGACCGGTCGTCCTCGCCCCCGGCCCGGGAGCCGCTCTCGCCCAGGCTCCGCCAGTTGTCCAGAACCGCCTTCAGCGCCTTGGGCGTCACCGGCTTGCTGAGGTACTCGTCCATGCCCGCGACAAGACATCTCTCACGGTCACCGGGCAGGGCCCGAGCGGTCATGGCGACGATCGCAACCCGGTGCCGGCCGCCCTCCAGCTGGCGAATGAGACGGGTCGCCTCGTAGCCGTCCATCTCCGGCATCATGCAATCCATCAAGATCAGGTCGTAATCGGTGGCCGCCGTCATCTGCACCGCGACCCGGCCGTTCTTCGCGTGATGGATTTCCTGGCTGCCCAGCTTCTCAAGGATGCGGGTGGCGACCAGGCGACTGGCCTCCGTGTCCTCCACCACCAGTACCCTGGCGGGAACCGTTGCCTGCGGGCCGGTGCCCGCAGGCGCCGGGCTCTCGGTTTTGCTGGACCGTGGCTCCTGCTCGGGAACCGGTGTCTGCGCCGGGATCAGCTGCTCCATCTGCGCCGAGGAAACCTTCCTGGCGGCCCCGGCCTCGGACCGATCAAGCGAGAGCGGCACCTCGATCCAGAAGGTGCTGCCCTTCCCCACCTGGCTCTGCAGGCCAACCTCCCCGCCCATCAGGCGGGCGAGCCGGCAGGTGATGGGCAAACCCAGACCGCTGCCACCGTACTTGCTGGCGATCGTGATGTCGGCCTGGCCGTACTTCTCGAAGATGCGCTCCTGCTGGTCGGGGGGAATGCCCGGGCCGGTGTCCACCACGGAGATCCTGATCCGGGCCTCGGCCTGGGTGCTCTGCACCACCTCGACCTCGACCACGATGCAGCCGGCGGCGGTGAACTTCACCGCATTGCCAAGCAGGTTCGTCAACATCTGGCGGAGGCGAACCCGATCGGCCACCACCTGCCGGGGAACATCCGGAGCGAAGCGGATGGCCGTCCTGACCCCCTTCTCCCGGGCCGAAGATCCCACCGCTCCGACCAGGTCCTGAACCAGCCCCTCCAGGTCGAAGGGGCGCGGATCGAGCTCCAGTCTCCCGGCCTCGATCTTGGACATGTCCAGCACGTTGTTGACGATCTCCATCAGAGCCGCCCCCGAGGAGAGGATCACGTCGAGGTATCCATCCTGTTCCTCATCGAGGGAGGTTTCCCGGAGCAGGTGGCTCGCGCCGATGATCCCGTTCAGGGGCGTGCGGATCTCGTGGCTCATGCTGGCCAGGAATTCGCTCTCCGGCCGGCTGCCGCTCTCGGGCGCCTCCGGGGCCTCGGTCGCGGTTCTCGCTACGGCCGCAACGGCGGGGCATGCCTCGGGGCCGGTGGTCTCCGCGATCCGGTCCTCAACCCGAGTCCCCGACCCTTCCGGCGCGGAACGGATCAGGAAGAAACTCAGCAGGAATACCAGACCGGCGGCCAGGAACACCCCGGGGGGAAGCTGGACCCCGGTGCCCGCCAGAACCAGGACGCCCAGCATCAGGAACAGGGCGCCTGACCCCAGGAAACGATTCACTGATTGTCTGTCATCGAAAAACTTCATCTGAAAACCGTGATCCTCCCGCGTTTGGCTCTGAAGGAAAAACCAGTCCGGCCGGAGCCGAGGCGACAGCGGCCATGGCCGCACCGCTCCTTATCGACCTGCCGGGTGGTTTTCTTAACCCGGATTATGGGCGTGGGTGAGGAAACGGTGACGAAACGAGGAAGCGCAAAAAAAACGGCCTAGCTACGCTTGGTCCGCGAGCTGGTTTTCCTTGCCGTGGCCTTCCGGGTCGTCTTCTTGGCGGGTTTCTTGACTGTCTTCTTGGTACTCCGGCGGGACGCCTTGGCGGCGACGCCTCTGGCCTTGGTGGTGGTTTTGCCGCCCGACTTCTCGCCGAGCCCCTGGACCACCCAGGTGCCGCCGGCGGCCTCGTCGCGAACCACGGTCAGCAGCCCGTGCTGCATGGCGTCCTCCAGCATCTCACCGAAGGTGGAGTAGCCGTAATTGCCCTGGTTGAAATCGGGCCGCTTCCGCTTCATGGTGTCCTTGATCAGCGAGGAGTAAAGGACGCCGCGGCTTTCCTGCAACAGACGCCGGGTAGTGGCAAGCAGGAAATCGAACAGCTTCCGCTTCTCCCGACCTTCGGGGAGCGCCTCGACTCGCGTCTCCAGGCCCTGCGCCTCCAGATGAGGCAGGTACTGGAGAACTCTATACCTCGTGCTGGCAGAATCGAGATTCAAGGTGAGAAAAATGACGCGTGGGCGGGAAACGGTGGCATGAGATTCTCTACCGTCGGCGGGCCGGTCGCTCATTGGGAACCCAATCGCTCCATCACTCCGATTCCGAGGCCAAGCTCAAGAAGACGCGGCCATGTGTCTTGGGGGTGGCGATCTCAAAATACGTTTCGATCTGTCTGGTGCACCAGGCCGCAGTAGCCTTCCTGCTCATGGTGTTGAGGACCTAGTTCCACTCCAAGACTGCGTTTGGAGCGGAGCCGGCTCTGCCGGGCTCGCCCGTCGTACTCCCAATCGTACTCTCCCCTCGAGTCCGTCCGCCCTTCGATGGGGGATCACGATTGGGAGTGCGAC
>CAZAHC010000064.1:0-9976 GCA_964484595.1 uncultured Fibrobacteraceae bacterium
CCCCCCAAGGTAAGCACCACCACCCCGCAGACGAAGACCAGCATGAAGAGCATGAAGAAGCCCAGGACGTTGGTGGCCAGGGAGGGCGAAACGGTTCTCTCGTTGAACCACAAGTTATAGACGCCGCGAGGATGCAGCAGCTTCTTCAGCTCGGCCTTGGCGTGCTTCAGGAGGATCAGGACCCGCATGACCTTGATGCCGCCGCCGGTGGAGCCGGCGCAACCGCCGATGGCCATCAGCAGCAGCAAGATCGCATGGGCCACCGGTGGCCAGAGCAAGAAATCCGCAGTGGCGAAACCGGTGGTGGTACAGATCGCCATCACCTGGAAGACGGCCTTGCGCACCGCCTCGGCCAGGCTTGAGTAGCACCCCGTCCCCAGGAGCGCCGCCAGGATCAACAGCACCGCCCCGAGCAGGACCTTGAGAAAGAAGCGGAACTCCTCATCGCGCCAGTAGGCCCGGGGCTGGCGACGCAGGGCCAGGAAATGGAGGGTGAAGTTGGTCCCGGCCAGGAACATGAAAACGATGACGATCCAGTCGACTGCCGCCGACTCGAACCCTCCCACGCTGCCGTTGCGGGTGCTGAAACCCCCGGTGGCCATGGTGGCAAACGCGTGACAGACCGCCTCGAAGAGATCGAGGCCGGCCAGCACAAGCAGCAACGTCTCCGCGGCCGTCAGCAGCAAGTACACTCCCCACAACAACTTGGCAGTTTCCCTGATGCGAGGGGTCAGCCGGTCCGGAACCGGCCCGGGGACCTCGGCCCGGTACAGCTGCATACCGCCCACCCCGAGCAGGGGCAGGATGGCCAGGGCCAGCAGCACGATGCCCATCCCACCCAGCCAGTGAGTTGTGGCGCGCCAGAAAAGAGTGGCGTGACTGCGGCTCTCGACGTCGGTGAGGATGGAGGCGCCGGTGGTGGTGAAGCCGGAAATGGACTCGAAGGCGGCGTCCGTGAAGCTGGGGATCTGACCGCTGAGGACGAAGGGGACCGCCCCCAGCAGCCCCACACAGAGCCAGCCCAGGGTGACGACGGCGAACCCCTCGCGAACGCGAAGCTCCGCCATGCCGCGCCCGAACCAGAGGGCCACGCCGCCGATGACGCCACCGATCAGGGCGGAGCCGGCGAAGGCGGGCCAGTCCGGCTCCCGGTAGAGCAGGGCGATCGCCGTTGGCAGCAGCAGGCAGACAGCGGTGACCAACAGCAGGAAGCCGAGCACGCCGACGACGGCACGCAGGTTCATGGTCCGCCCCTATTCCCTGGCGAAGAAGTTCTCCACCGCCGCGACCCCGGACGGCAGGGCGAAAACGACGACCTCGTCACCGACCTCGAGCACGGTATCGCCGCGAGGAGTCTCCACCCGGCCCCGCTTCAGGACGGCCCCGATCACCGCATCGCGGGGGAAGTCGAGCTCGGCCAGGGTCTTGTTCAGGCCCTGGCAGCCCCGGGTGAGGTGGAACTGCAAAATCTCCGAGCCGCTGTAACCCAGGCTCTCGGCGCTGACGACGGCCCCTCGCTTGACGAACCGGGCGATCCGGGCGGAGGTGGACAGCCGCGGCGAAACCGCCGCGTCCACGCCCAGCAAAGGCAGCAGCGGCACGTAATCGGGCCGGTTGACCAGGCAGAGGGTCTTGCTGGCGCCGTGATAGCGCGCCAGCAGGCAGGCCATCACGTTGGTCTCCTCGTCCCCTGCCACCGAGACGAAGCCGTCCATCTGGTCGACGCCCTCGCTCTCGAGCATCTCCACGTCGGTGCCGTCACCGTGCAGCACCAGGGCGTGGCGCAGCTGCTCGGCGGCCCGCCGGCATTTCTCCTCGCTGCGGTCGATGATCTTGACCCTTACCCCGGCCGCCATCAGATCCCGGGCCAGCTCCAGGCCCATGGCGTTGGCCCCGACGATCATCACCCTCTCCAGGGGCGGGGCCTGGGCCCTGACGTAGCGGAGGGACCGGTCCACCAGGCTTCTCTCACCGGCGAGATAGATCTGGTCGTCCGGCTGGATGATGGTATCGCCGCGGGGAATGAGGGTTTCCTCTCCCCTGACGATGGTGGTCACCAGCGCGATGCGGGTACCGAGTTCGGCCACGACGGTGGCCAGGGTCTTGCCCGCCACCACCGCGTCCGGATCCACCCGCGCCCCGACGACCCGGACCCGGCCCCCGGCGAACTCGTAGACGTCGGTGGCGGCAGTCTGGAAGAGGATCTCCCGCAGGGCGTTGACCGCCTCGTGGTCGGGGTTGATGGCCATGTCGATGCCGTCCAGCAGCAACCGGCCACCCCGGTAGAAGTGCTCCTGGCGAACCCGCGCCACCTTGACCGTGGCGCCGAGGCGGTGGGCGGTGAGGCAGGAAATGATGTTGATCTCATCCCGGTCGGTCACCGCCGCGAACAGGTTGCAGTCGGCCAGGCCGACCTCGTCCAGGAAATCGGGATCGACCCCGTCCCCCTGGACGAGGCGGCAGTCGAGCTGCTCCTGGACCAGGCGCAGCCGCTCCGGTTCCCGCTCGACCACGACCACGTCGTGCTCCCGGCGGCTGATCTTCCGCGCCAGGTCGAACCCGACCGCGCCGGCGCCGATGATGACGATCTTCATGACCCGTTCACCCCCCAAACGAGTTGAGGGCCTGGCCGGCCTTGACGACATCCGCGGTGGTGACCTGGAGGTTGGGCACCAGGCGGACCCTACCTGGGCCGAAGCCTACCGCCAGGATGTCCCGCTCGGCAAGGTGCATCAGCAGGTTTTCCGCCGTGGCGGGAGGCCGGACCGTCACCACCACGATGTTGGTCTCGACGGGATGTTCCACGCTCAGGTGCTCGTTGGCGAGGCCGTCCGCGACCTGCCGGGCGTGCTGGTGGTCCTCGGCCAGGCGTTCCAGGTGGAAATCCAGGGCGTAGAGACAGGCTGCGGCCAGCACACCCACCTGCCGCATTCCGCCGCCCAGCTGCTTCCGGACGCGGTGGGCGCGGACGATGGTGCCCCGGTCGCCCGCCAGGACCGACCCGACTGGCGCTCCCAAGGCCTTGGAGAAGCAGACACAGACCGTGTCGGCGGGGGCGGCCAGCTCGGCCAGCGGGAGGCCGGTGGCGACGTGGGCGTGCCAGAGCCTGGCTCCGTCCAGATGCACCCGCAGCCCGCGGTCGTGGGCTTCCCGGCCGACGGCGACCACCTCGGCCTGGGGCACGACCCGGCCGCCGGCCAGGTTGTGGGTGTTCTCCAGGCAGACGAGCGAGGGCGGCGCGAAGTGAACATCGTCCGGGTTCAGGACCGGCTCGATCAGATCCCAGCGCAGTACGCCGTCGTCGGTGGCGATGCAGGAAATCATCACGCCGCTTAGTGCGGCCGGGGCGCCCCCCTCGTGGTTGAAGACGTGAGCCGCCGCCTCACAGACCACCTGATCGCCGGGCCGGGTCTGGGCCCGCAGGGCGAGCTGGTTGCCCATGGTGCCGCTGGGGACGAAGAGGGCGGCCTCCTTGCCCAGCAGGTCGGCAACCCGCTCCTGCAGGTGAAGGACGGTGGGATCGTCCCCGAAGACATCGTCCCCGACCTCGGCGCTGGCCATGGCCTCGCGCATGCCGGCCGTCGGCCGGGTCACCGTATCGCTCCTGAGATCGATGGGGATTTCCGTCATCGCCCCCTCCGGGAAACCGGCTCCAAAAGACAAGACACGGCCGGACAACAGGTTGTGGGCCGACGCAGGAAACCGGCCCGCCCCGGCCGTTCAGGCCAGGAAAAGCCGGTACCGTACATTTCCTCGCGGAAAACGAAAGCCACCAAGGGAAGAGCGCCTCAAGCCCGCTGCGACCAGGCCTACGTGGACTGGGCGACCCTGTCCTTGAGCATCTTGGAGACCTTGAACACGGGGACGCGCCTGGAGGGGACAGGAACGGCCTCACCGGTGCGGGGATTGCGAGCCATCCGCTCCTTTCGCTCCTTCACCTTGAAGGTGCCAAAACCGCGAATCTCCAGGTGTTTTCCCGCGACGAGCAGGTCCCCGATCTTCTGCAGGAAGAGGTCAACCGTCTCGCTAACCTCTTTCTTGGTCAGACCGGTTCTCTGGGCAATGTCCTCAACTATATCGGCCTTGGTCATGGGTCTCCCCTCCTTAACAGCCATCCAGCGCACCACCCGGCGCCTAGTCTACAGGACCCGATCGTCACGGATAAACGTAGTCGCGTCAAGGACTTTATCGGATCGAGCACCCGGCGGGCAAGATGCACGGGTTTGGCCACGGAATCCCTGCAGGACGAAACGCCGATCGTGACCGGAAGCGGGTTCCCGCTCCTTCGGCGACCCCGAAATTCCACGTAGTTGCCCAAGGCGCCGCGATTTCCGGGACCTGGGTTTCCCGGACCGGTTGTTGGCACCGCCCTTGCTGCCGGGGCCCGAGCGCGGTCGGAAGGCGGAAAGCGTAACATCCGTGCCACAGCATCGATCCAATCCTTCCGACCGCCCAAAAGAAGCCAGCAGGCATTCAAGCGGTTTCAAGGAGGACCACCCATGTTCAGCAACAAGGCACTCTTGACTCTCCTGGCGATCGTACTCGTGGCCCTGGTCAGCAGCGGCTGCAGCTCGTCTTCCTCGTCGTCTTCCCCGGCCGAGGTAGACACGGCTCCCCCCGCGGTACCCACCGGACTCGGCGCGGGTTACGTGGACGGGATCGTCAAGGTCGGCTGGGACGCCAATCTCCTGGACGCCGATTTCGCCGGCTTCGTGGTGGCGCGCTTCGCCAACGGGGCCACCGTCGAGCTGATGGACACGCCGGCCAACATCACCACCTTCGTCGACCAGAACCCCATCGCCGGCATCACCGAGTACTGGGTGGCGGGGGTGGATCAGACCGGAAACCAGAGCGCGTACGCGACGACGCTCGTGGAGATCCGACCCCAGTACCCCGCTCCCCGGGACGGTTCCTAGCGGCGAGCCAGGTCCCCCTTCGCCGGGTGCCTGCCAGTGTGCGAGACGAGACCCCCGCGGCGGCGGGGGTCTTGTTCGTGCCGAGGGAAACCCCGCGAGCGTCAGCGCAGGGTATCAACGATCAGTTGGGCGAAGTGCAGGTAGAGAGAAGAGACATTGGCCACCGCAAGGTGGAGAACCCGCATCCCGCCCGCCATCAACAACAAGAACACGAGCAGGAAACCGAACCGGCGCAGGCTCTGCAGGAAGCGCACCGCATCGGCGGGCAGGAACCTCATCAGGATCCAGCTGCCGTCCAGGGGAGGCAGTGGGATCAGGTTGAACAGGGCCAGCAGGACGTTGATCTGGATACCCCGCTGACAGAGCAGATACAGGAAGCCGTGGAAAGCTGCCCCGGCAGTCGCCGCCTCCTCGAGGTGCCGGGGGATTCCCGCCACCGAAACCAGCAATCCGAGTAGGATCGCGAAGAGCCCTGCCAGCAGGAGGTTGCTGGCCGGCCCGGCGGCCGCGACCAACGGATAGTGGCGCGCTGGATCGCGCAGATTGGCGCCGTTGACCGGCACCGGCTTGGCCCAGGCGAAAACCAGCCCGACCCGGAACAGCACCAGCGCCAGGGGAACCAGGATGGTGCCGACCGGATCGATGTGGCTCACCGGATTCATGGTCAAGCGCCCCATCTGGCGGGCGGTCGGATCCCCGAAGTACTCGGCGGTGAGCCCGTGAGCACACTCGTGAACGATGACGGAGAAGAGAAGAACCAGCAGGACGACCGGGATATCCATGACGCCTTCCCGGGAATTGGGCTTCAGGACCGCGACCGGGAAACGGCCCAGGCACGGCGTGCGACCCAGGCCACGGTATCCGGTAAACCTAAGAACAACTGTTCACGCCGCCAGAAGAAATAGCGGGGGACCGGAGATTGGGTCCGGATTTTTTGATGCTGGGCAACGCCCTTGGCTCCCTCGTGGCCGGACACAATCTCCGGTCCACAACTATTCCCTTTGGCGAGGTGGGAGTTCCTGGAGGGCCTGCCAGACGTCCGCCACCGGTAACCGGTCCAGATCGCCGCCTGCCGCCCGGATGGCGACGACGCTGTCGGCCAGCGGTTTCCAGTGGACCGGATCGGTGGGCCCGAAGAGAGCCAGGGTCGGCACGCCCACTGCGCCGGCCACGTGCATCAGGCCCGAGTCGTTGCAGAGAAAGAGCCTGGCCGCCTCCAGCACCGCCGCGCAGACACCGACCACTACGGCCGGGGCGAAGAAAACCTCACCGCCGGTGGGCCGGCGACCCGGATCGTCCAGGGCCTGCCGGAACCGGGCCATCACCTCCCCGTCCATCGGCCCCTGCAGGACCAGCAGACGGTTTCCGGCCCCGGCGGCCCGGGCGGCCCCCGCGGCGAACCTCTCGGCGGGCCAGCGGTTCGGCGGCTTGCCCGCCCCTGGATGAAGGACCCAGAGCGGACCGGAACCGGGAACCTCCGCCAGCAGGTCTCTCGCCTGCTCGCGCTCCGCGGGCGCAGGCACGACCACGGTATCCAGATTCCCGGTGGAGATGCCGATGGCCGCCAGCGGCGCCAGGCTGTGCAGGACGGCGTGCCGATCAACCACCGGGTTGCCAGGCAAGACCAGGGAATAGGCGTGGCGGCTGACATCCCAGCCGAAGGGAGCGCTGTCTCCCCCGACGATCACCGGGGCGCCGCTGAGAACCGCGATGAAGGTGCTGGTCAGTGAATAGGATACGCTGTTCAGCACGAAGGCCAGGTCGGGGCAGAACTCCCGTAACTGCTTGCTGAAACGTAACATCCGGCCGAGACGGGTCCATTCCTTCTTGGCGAAGACGAAAACATGGGCGAAGTCCGGGTTGTTGCGGACCACCTCCCAGTTCAGGGGAGCGCAGACCAGAGCCAGCTCGGCCCCGGGAAAAGCCTCCCGGATGGCCCGGAAGGTGGGGGTGGCGCAGACCATATCTCCCATCTGGTTGTGCGGGCGAACGACGAGGATACGCCGCGGGGAGAGGGCCAGCACATCGGCCCCGGTAAGACCGGGCCGGCCGCAGCACCTGGCCGCCAGGCCGCCCAGCCCCATCTTGAGACGCTTGCGCAGCTGGAAGGTCATCGGCCCGGTTCCTGGCACGGCCATTGCGAAGCGGATAAACGTCCAAGGAGGGTCGAGGTGCGTCGTTTCCGATCCATCGCTCTGTTCCTGGTTTACGTGGCCCTGGTGGGCCTGTTCAACTACGAGCTGACCGCCAAGTCTCCCCGGCTGGTCGGACAGCGCCTGCCCGGGTGGCAAAAAGCCAGGCAGGCCGACCGCGCAACATCCTGGCGGCAGGTGACCGGCGTCACGGCTCTGGACAAGCTGCTTCACGAGGGTGCCGAGGCCCTGGCCTTCTACGACCTTGCCGGGGAGATCCAGGAACAACCCGGGCTAACTCCCTGAGGGTCTCCCGCCGGCACGATCTCGCCGCTGTTCGAGGTGCCGCAACAGGTCCAGGTAGGCCTGGTAGCGACCGGCCGGGATCTCACCAGCGGCCACCTCGCTCTTCACCGCGCAGCCCGGCTCCTCACGGTGCAAACAGGAGCGGAAACGGCAATCCCCGCGAACCGAGCGCAGATCCCGAAAGTAATCCCCCAGGTCGGCCGGGGCAATGTCCCAGGGATCGAAGCCGCGGATCCCCGGGGAATCGGCGATGAAACCGCCACAATCGAGCCGGAACAGCTCCGTCCGGGAGGTGGTGTGACGGCCGTGCCCCGTCTTCTCCCCGACGGCGGCCACCCGCAGCTGCAGGCCGGGCTGCAGGAGGTTTAGCAAGGAGCTCTTGCCCACCCCGGAGACGCCCAGCAGGATGGAGATCCGGTTCGCCAGCACGGTCCGCAGGTCGGCCAGGCCGCGACCGGTGACGGCCGAGGTTAGGATCACGTGGTATCCCAGCCGGCGGAAGTAATCCCAGGCCGGATCCCGGGCGAGGTCGGGGGCGAGATCGCACTTGTTGAGGCAGAGGACGCCGGCGACCTCGAACCTTTCGGCGGCCACCAGCAGCCGGTCGATGAACCCGGGTTGCGGGTCCGGCTGGCGCAACGACTGGACAACCACCACCTGATCCAGGTTCGCCATCAGCACCTGCTCGACCCGGCCGCCGGAACGTCGGGCCGCGCGCCGAGAAATCTTGTTGCGCCGCGGCAAGACCTCCTCGATCACCCCGGCCGGGGTACCGGAGGCGTCGGGGGCCAGGGGCCGGAAACTCACCTGGTCGCCGACCACGGCCACGGTCTGGGCCTTTCGCTGTCCCCGTTTCAGGCGCCCCCGCACCCGGCAGAGATACCTGGTGCCGGCGGCCGCAACCAGGCATTGCCCGCTGTGGGCCCGCACAACCACCCCCGTGAGCAGTTCGTCTGTCTGCCGTTCCGAGTTCCCGAAGACGCCCACCTCCGGCCAAGCCTGGCGCGCAAATGCGCCTTGTGGATTCTGGGGCCATGGTTTAGCTTTGCAGCCACCCAGTGTGGTATCACAATTTACCCGCAAGCTCAAGGTGGTGTGGTCGCCATGGACATTGCTGACGTGTTGAAGCACACCTCTGCTGACCTGTTCCTGCCCGATCTCAAATCCCCAGACAAAGAACCAGCGCTCTCCGAAATGGTCGACGGCCTGATCGCCGGCACCCCCATCACCAACAAGGAAACCATCCTGCAGATGCTCATCAGCCGGGAGAACCTGGGCAGCACGGCCGTCGGGCCCGGGGTTGCCTTCCCCCATGGTCGCACCCTGGCCGTGCAAAAGCTGACAATCCTGATGGCCCGCTCGCTGGCCGGGATCCCCTTCGGGTCCGAGGACGACCAGCCGACCCATCTCTTCTTCATGCTGATCGCCCCTCCCCAGGATTCGGGGCACCAGTACATCAAGTCGCTGGCGGTCCTGACGGAAATCATGCAGAACCCCGACCTGAAGAACAGCTTGCTGGAAGCGACGGACTTCGAAAGCTTCTGCGCGGCCCTGAAAGAAGGTTAGGTCAATGAACCCACAGCTGCAGCTGCTCGTCGCCATCCAGGACCTCGAGCAGATGATCAGGGACACGGAGGACCAGGAAAAGGCGCAGGAACTGGAGGACATGGGCTTCAACATTGGGGGACTGGAGGACCTCAAGAAAGCCCTGAGCGAGCTGGAAGCCAAGCTCGAACCTCGTCACCGGAGCTACTACCGGCGCCTGACCCAGCGCTTCGGCCACGCCGTGGTGCCGGTCATCAACAACCTCTGCACCGGCTGCTTCGCCAACATACCGTCATCGTTCGTCTCGGTTACTCACGAGAACAAGGTTCTGTCCTGCGAGAATTGCGGACGGATTCTTTACTGGCCGTAGAACTCGTTTCCGCCCGGGGCCCCCGGGGCTGGGGCCTCAGTCTTCCGCTCCGCTCAGGGTGCCAGCCTGGGCCATCACCGGCTCCGACTCCTCGACGATCTGCTTCTTCTCGCCGCCATCGTCCTTGACCCCCAGGTCCTCCTTGGCCCACTTGGACTCCGGGAAGGGGCCGAGGCTCTCCAGCTCCTCCCAGCTCGTCACGCCGGTCTCCTTCAGGAACAGGAAGCCCTCCTCGGCCACGTCGACGGTGATCAGGTCGCCCTTGCGAATCTGCTCGCTGCAGATGTAGTGGGAAATCGGGGTGACGATGCGGCGTTCGACAACCCGCTTGAGCGGCCGGGCGCCATACTGGGCGTCAGTGCCCTCGGCAACCAGGGCCCGCTTCGCCTCGGGGGTGACCTCGAGCAGGAACGGTTCGGCGCAGCGCAGGGAGCGGTGGTGGATCTGGGCGATCAGCAGATCCAGGATGGCGAACAGCGATTCTTCCTTGAGGGTATGGTAGGTGATGATGTCGTCGAAGCGGTTCAGGAACTCGAAAGGGAACACCTTCTTGGCGGCACGCATGGCCGCTTCTTCGAGGTCGCGGTCCAGCTTTTCACCGTCGGTGCCGGTCGCGAAGCCGATGAAATTCTGGGCCAGATGGGCCCCCATCGCCTCGCTGCCGACGTTGGTGGTCAGGACGATGATGGCATGCCGGAAATCGACTT
>CAZAHC010000064.1:9986-14369 GCA_964484595.1 uncultured Fibrobacteraceae bacterium
GCCGAGGATCACCGTCCCGTCCTCCAGGATTCCGAGCAGGAGGTTCCACAGCTTCGGGTGGGCCTTCTCGATCTCGTCGAACAGGATCAAGCTGAGGTACCGTTCCGCGTCCGGCGGGTAGAGCTGGCTGAGCTTGCTGTCGGTCTCGCTGATCATACCCGACTGGTTTTCCAGGGCCCGGCGGTGATGGCGATCGATGTTTTCCTGCGACAGCAGGGGGCGGATCTCGCCGCCCACGTACCCCGGCGGGGAACCGAGCAGCTTGGAGATGTTGTAGTGAGCCGAGTATTCCTGGCAGTTGACCCGGGTGAAGGCTCGCCGGTTTCCGAAGATGGTCTCGGCCAGACAGCGCACGGTCTCGGTCTTGCCCACACCGGTCGGGCCCATGAACAGCATCGTCAGCAGGGGGCGCTCCGGGTCGTGGACCCCCGCGATCAGGCGGCTGAAGCTGTCGGTCAGCTTGTCGATCGCCTGCGGCTGGCCGACCACCATCTTGTTCATGCGTGCCGCGAATCGTTGCAGTTGCTCGTTGCGGCTGTCTGGCTTGAGCTGGATCACTGCGCAGTCCCACCTTCGCTAGCGAGGAGTCCGCTCCGGTTGGCTCTCCGTATTAGGTCGGCGCCGTAACAAAGCCCGCCTCTTGCCCCATGCATCGGACGGGGAGAGGCGGGCTTGAGCGCCAACCGGCGGGCGGCCGACCGTAGGGCCGGAGCCAACTCAGGGCTGTCTCAGGTAGGAGGCCTGGGGGATTCCCTTCTTCTCGAGCCAGCGGCTGTCGACCCGGGGCGCCACCGGGCTGTGCTGGGCCAGGAACAGCTCGACCGTCTCCGCGGTCGTGATCTGGGTCAGCTGGACGTTCTCCTCCTCCACGGTGGTCAAAAAATCCAGCCCGCTGTTGCCTTCCATCAAGTAGCTGGTGACCACGACCCGGTACTCCCGATCCGGGTCGAGAGATTCGCCGTTCAACGTGAAGCTCACCACCCGATCTTCCACCGGTCGGTTGGAGTCGAAGACCACCTCGGCCCCGGAGATGCAGATGCCGCCGCTCCCCCCCGCCAGCTTCCGCTCGACCACGCGGCGCATCATCTCGCCCTTCATCCGGACGACCACCAGCTCGTTGCCGAAGGGCAAAACGCCGAAGACGTCACGCGCGGTTATGTTGCCGGCCGGCAGGTCGGCGCGCAGGCCACCCAGGTTCTGAAACGAGAAGTCGGCCTCGAAGTAGGCCCGCATGGCGTCGGTGACCAGGTTGCCGACCAGGTTGCTGCCGGCGTCGCCCCGGCCGAGGGCGAGGCGGGATTGGCCAACCACCTTGTTCATCTCGGCGTCGGTAATCTCCCGCCAGGGGCGCAGAACCTCGGTAACCTCGGGATCAGGCCAGAGCTCGTCCTCGAACAGGGTGATGATGACGCCACGATCGTGCGGTTTCTCGTAGCCGACGACGCTGCGGGTCCGCGGGTCGATCTTCAGGATGGCGTGGCCGATGCTCGAGCCGTTGCCGTAGGTCTCGAAGCACAGGGTGTGATTCACCGGATCGATCCAGGGCTCCTGGTAGCCGCGGTGGGTGTGCCCGCCGACGGCGAGGTCGATGCCCGGCACGACGTTGACAAGCTCCATCAAGTTCATGGTGCCGTACTGGCCAGCGCTGCCGTAGGTGCCGGGCCCGTCGCGATTCGCCTCTTCCTGCGACTGGGCGATCGCCTTCCAGCCCTCCTTGGGGTCGTAGGGCAATCCCTCGTGGATGGCCAGCAGGATGATGTCCGCTCCTTCGGCGAGGAGCAGGTCCCGGTACTTCTCGATGGTGGGGGCCATGGGCCGGAATTCCAGGCCCTGGATGTTGTCGGGAAAGGCCATGCTCGCGGTGCCGGGGGTGATGATCCCCACCACGCCGATCTTGAGGCCGGCCTTCTGGATCATCAGGGTGGGCACGCACCAGTCGACGACCTCCCCGGTCGCCTCCTCGATCAGGTTGGCGCAGACCCAGGGGAAGTTCGACAAGTGGGCGAGCTTTTCGACCACCTGGCGGCCGAGATCGAACTCGTGGTTGCCGGGAACGGCGAAGTCGTATTGCACCGCGTTGAAGTAGTCGATGACCGCCTCGCCCTCGGTCTTGGTCCCGATGGGCGTGCCCTGGAACATGTCGCCGACATCCAGCAGCAGCACGGGTTCGCCCCGCCGGGCCGCCGCCGCGCGCACGTCCTCGATGTAGTGAGCCGCGGAGGCGCCTCCGCCCAGGGGGGGCGGGAAAGCGGGGTTCATGAAACGGGCCCCTTCCGGGGCGATGTGGCCGTGGACGTCGTTGGTCCACAGCAAGTGCAACCTGATCAACTCCGGGTCGGCGGCGCCGGCGGTTCCAGTCAGAACCGCGAGCAGGGCAGCCGCCAGCCAGGCGATCGCCGGTCGCTTCGTCTTGATTCCTCTCATGATCCGACTCCTTGCCTGCCGGGCTGACCGGCGGGCGATCCGCCGGGCGGCGGGCCCCAGACAGAAGGCTCGACCTGGATCTCGTAGCTCTGGCCGTCGGTGACGAAGGTGGTGTGCCAGAACGTGTAATGGTTCTCCGGATACCCCAACGGCTCGGCCGAGTCGAAGCGGAACACGTCCGCCCCGACGTCCGCCAGCCGCTGGAGGGTCTGGGCCGTGGCCGAGGCGCCCCCGTCGGGCCCCTCGTCGTAGGCGGCGAAGGCCACGGGGACCAGCGCGACCCATGGCGTGAGGGTGGTAACCCACTCCACCGAGCTGGCATCGTACCGCCCGTGGTGGTGAACCTTGTAGTACTCGACTCCGGCCAGGGCCTGCGGGTACAAGGCCAAGATACGGGCTTCCCCCTCCACCTCGCAATCCCCGCCGGTGACAATGTCCACCTGGCCGTAACTGATCTTCAGGACCACCGAGTCGTTGTTCAGGCGGGTACCCTCGTAGGAGATGTCCTGCCACTCCTCCTGACTGCCCGCGTTGAGGACCGTCACCGCGACCGCCGGGTCCCAGCCGAGCAGTTCCGGATGGCTGGTCTCGGTCATCCCCGGCTCGATCACCGGACGCGGTATCTGCAAGTCATCCAGCAGGTTCTGCAGATCGACATGCCTCTCCTGGTTCCCCGAAACCTCGGCCACGTCCAGGAACAGATCGACCGGGAAGATCTCCAGCAGGCCGTCGCCGGCCCCGTTGGCGCCCCAGAGGAAGCCGCCGTAGTGGTCGACGTGGATGTGGGTGACCACGGCCACGTCCAGCCGCGTGATGCCCTGTCGGTCGAGCCAGGACCGGAAGTGGACCGGCGCGTCCTCCCCCGTGCGGCTCTCGTACGGGTTGCCCGCGTCGATGACCACCACCTTGCTGTCGGTGGGCAGCTGCAGCACGTGGGCGTCGCCGAACTGCACGTCGACCGAGGTCATCCGCAGCCGCCCGGCTTCGCGGGGCAAGCTGGCGAAGACGACCGTCTCCTCCGCGGCGGCGAACAGCTCGCCGCTCCGGGTTCGATCGACCCTCTGGATGTAGACGGGCACCCCGACGCTGACCGACAGCAACGGCACGGCGTGCTGCCGGTCGTAGCCGTCACCCGTGGCCACCTGCTGGTAAGCGAGGAAGTCGTACTCGCCGCTGACCGATCCGTAACGAACCGTGCCCCGCGTCGCCTCGCTGGACCGCCACAGCACCCGGTTGCCGTCGATGCCCTGGAAATGGGAGGTCGGGGGGGCGGGCGGCGGGATAGTGGTGGTTTCCCCGCAGCCGCCCAGAACGGCAGCCCAGAGCAGCACCAGCAGCGGGCCGAGGCTCGCCGGGCGCGGCAGGGTTCCGCCGGGGGTCCGGGCCGGGGTGAAGGGCAGCACGCGGTTTCCGCTCCTTGGCCGGTTGCGAGGGCAGATGGCTGTCGGGCCAGCCGGCTCAGAGACCGCGGCTGAAGCCGACCCCGAAGCGGAAGCGGTTGTCTTCCACCCGGGCCTCCGGATCCGCAACGTAGCCGGTGGGATATTCGAAGTAGTGACCCTGGACGTTCGAGATCTTGCTCAGCTCCACCGAGAACGACACCAGACCCCCGCCGGTGTGCATGCCGAGGCCGGCGGAGAAGAAGACCGCCCCGGCCTCGCGGTCAGCATAGCTGTTCAGGTGCCGGAAACCGAACCACACGGGAGTCTTGTTGTAGAACGTGTGCTCGACGCCGATGCGCAGATCCACCGTGTCCTGCAGGAACAGGCTCTCGCCGCCGTCGGCCAGCCGGCTGTCGTTGAGATCCCACCACTGCCCGCAATCCACATCCAGGCTGAACACGGTGCGCGGATCGCTGCGGGGCCGGAAGGTGAAACCGAATCGCCAGTATTGTGGGTAACGGATGGTCTCGCGACCGGCGACCACGGTGGTCAAGGTGTCCAGGGCGCCGGAGTAATA
>CAZAHC010000065.1:0-14340 GCA_964484595.1 uncultured Fibrobacteraceae bacterium
CCAAGGGAACCACCACACCCGACGGCATCAACCTGGGCGAGCGTCATGGTCCAATCCAAACGGAGACTAGCACACTGGCAACGAGATGTCATCCCTCACTGTCGAGGGAGGCATTCCAGAGGCGCCGGATCTGGAATCCCCCGGCCAACATCCCGCCCGCCACCCCAGCCCCCAAACCTTCGCTTTCGCACCCCACAATCAGTTATCATTAGGAATCCAACAACCAGGGCCCGATCGGAAGGACCCCACAATCCTCCTCTCACAAGCAACCAGGCGTTTTCCGCCCCGCGCTCCGACCGGCCACCTTCGGCCAGGCTTGGTGCTCCCTGTCTTCCTGGCCCTCACCCTGACCCTCCTGACCCCCACCCCCACCCTCCCCCGCGAATGCATCTTCTACGAGGACTTCTCTATCCCTGGCGACCCACCCCCATTGGTCGGCGGGGTCGGGCTGCCCGACTCCGCGGTCGGCCTGGCGGTCCAGGCCGGGCACGCGTACGTGGCGGCCCTGAGCGCCGGCCTGCAGATCATCGAGCTTTGCGAGCCGGAAACACCCCAGGTCGTCAGCGAGCTCGACGTGCTCGGCCCGGCCAGCGGGATCGCCGTCTGCGGGGGCTTTGCGTACGTGGCCGAGGGTCAGCGGATCCGGATCGTCGACATCACCGCCGCCGACAATCCCCAGTACCTGCACTCGGTCAGCGCGTCCGGGACCATCCGCGGGCTCGTCATCAAGGGGCAGTACGCCTACCTGGCGCTCGGGGCCGCCGGCCTGGAGATCTTCCACCTCTGGCCGCCCGATGCGCCGGTGCCGATCGGCGGGGTGTTCGCCGACGGCGAGGTGCGGGATGTGGCCATGGCCGGAGACATCGCCTGGCTGGCCACCAGCCTGGGCCTGGAAGGCGTGGATGTCACCGCCCCGGAGGCGCCGGTCCTGCTCGCCGGCCGGGTGAACCTGCCCGACGCCCGGGCCGTCGCGGTCCAGGGCGACTCGGCCTTTGTAGCCGGCGGCAGTGAGGGCCTGCTGGTGATCGAAACCGGCGACCCGCCGGCGCCCGTGCTCGCGGGCAGCTTCACCACCCCCGGTCCGGCAGTCGACGTGGCCGTCTGCGACGAGCACGTCTACCTGCCGAGCGGCGGCCCGGAAGTCTGGGTCCTGCGCCTCGACGTGCCCGGCAGCGCCACCCTGATGGGCGCAGCGCCGACACCCGGCACCGCCCTGCAGGCTGTCGCCCACACCGGCCCTCACGTCTACCTCGCCGACGGCGAGGGAGGCTTCCAGGTGCTTTGGCGACAGTGCCAGCCTCAGCTATCGGTCTCCCCGGACCCCGACCAGCCCGGCGAGACCGACCCGGGCACTCAGGGCGACCCACCGGCCCTGGTTTCCCTGGCCCAGAACTCTCCCAACCCGTTCAACCCCCGCACCACCTTCCACTTCACGGTGCCGCTGACCTGCCACGTGCGGCTGGCGATCTTCGATGCCCGGGGCCGGGTGGTCCGCGTCCTGGTGGACGAGCAGAGGCCCGCCGGCGCTTACAAAAACGAATGGGACGGGCAGGACGCAGCCGGCCGCGCCGCCCCCGCAGGTCTCTACCTGGCCCGGCTGGAAGCTGCCGGTCGCGTGGTCTCCCGCAAGATCGTGCTTGCCAGGTAGGCCGCTGCCCGCGCCCGCTCCACCGCCCCCGGCTTGAAACCGCCTCTCCATCGGTGGTAGAATCCCGGGCGACCCGCATCAGAATCAATCTGGATAGCATAGAGGGAGAATACCGCCGCAATACGTTTCTCTGGCAAGGAGAGCATGGTCATGAACACCCCTGGATTCATACGCCTGCCCGTACCGCTGGTCTGCTGCCTGGCCGTCGTCTTCCTGGCGGCCCCGCTCCTCGCCCAGCCCCCCGCCGATCCGTTGGCGACCGCCGATCCCGGTCCCCCGACCGTTTCCATCGTCCACTTCGGCACACCGACCCTGCCGCCCCTGCCGGCCGACTTCTTCGGGCCCGGCTCGGACCCCTTCGAGGGTCAGGTGGCCCTGCAGGGCAACCCCCTCTCACCAGGGAGCACGGGCGACGCTTCCACCCTCGTCCAGCGTGACGCCGACCCGGTGCAGCCTGCCGATCCGGTCGGCACAATGGGAACCGTCCCGATCGAGCTCATCGAATTGAGCCTCACCGGCACCCAGCCCATCGTCGTGGAATACTACGGCGGCGCGCTTCAGGAGGCCTGGGAGATCCAGGTGGGCGAGTCGGTGGTGCCAGCCCCCGCGGGCATCCTGCAGGCTGTCAAGACCCACGAGAACGGGGGCACCTTCGATTCCCTCTTGTTCGTCCAGCCGCGGTTCGTCTTCACCAGGGTGGATGACGGTACCGAGGTGATCTACGACACCGGGCTGGAAGGCCTTCCTCCTCTGGAGCAGGGGATCGGCGGAGCGCCCTGGGTGCACCTGGTGGACCCGTTGCTCGACATCGTGGCTCCCTCCGACGGGACCTTCGTGCCCGGGATCGAGGAGACGCTTCCGGGCGATCCCGCCAGCCAGTGCCCGACGGCGATGGCCGCCCTGGAGCCGTTCGGTTCCCTCGACCACTTCATGATCCCGCCGACGTTCTTCCCGCCGCCGGATCCGTTCGTCAGCGAGCCGGGCGACGGATTGGCGGGGACGAACCTCGAGTTCGGAGCGCCGAGCAATCCGCCGCTGCCGGCGGACTTTTTCGGCCCCGGCTCCGACCCGTTCGAGGGACAGGTCTGCCTCGAGGGCGAGCCCCTCGGCCCCACCCCGTGGGGCGATTTCCATGATGCCGACACCCTGATCCTGCGCGGCGACGATCCATTCGATCGCTGCGAGCTGCCGCCGCTCTATCCGCGCACCATCGACATCGAGATCGTCGCCCTCAGCCTGCGCTCCATCGAACCCATCGTCGTCACCTACCACGGCGGCCTGGACCCGGAGCTGTGGGACGTGGAAGTGGACCTCTCGACCGAGCCCGGCACGAGGGGGGAGGCCATGGTCTTCAAGGTCCACGCGAACGGCGGCACCTTCGATTCCTTCCTGCCGGTCCAGCCCCGGTACACGTTCACTCGCCAGAGCGATGCGATGACCGTCGAGCTCGACACCGGCCTGGCGGGCTACCCGCCGCTGCAGTACGAGTTCATGGGTTGCGAGTGGGTCCACGAGAAGGCCCCGCACATCCATGTGCTCGCGCCGTCCAACGGCACCTTCGTGCCCGGCGTGGCGGAGCCGGTTCCGGGCGATCCGGCTTCCCAGATCGTCGTCTCGCTGCCGGGTGTCGAGCTGGGCGGTGCGGGCCAGCACGTGCTCTGGCCGGCGCCCGACGATCTCTCGCCCGTGAAAGAAGTCCCCGCGGTCGCGTCGGCGGTGCGGGTCTTCCCGAATCCCTTCAACCCGACCACCACCATCGCCTTCCAGCTGGAACGGCCCGGCCCGGTCCGGCTGCGGGTCTTCGACCTGCACGGCTCGCTGGTGCGGACCCTCGTCGACGGCCACCGGGAACGAGGCGCCCACCGGGAAACCTGGCAGGCGGTGGACGATGCGGGCCGCCGGGTGGCGTCTGGTGTCTACCTGGCGATCCTGGAGGCGGACGGTGGAGTGCGAACGTCCAAGATGGCCGTGATCAAGTAGGTCACGGTCCAGATCCCTTGAGCGCCCGGGCGGCGAAACCCGGGCGCTCTTTTCGTGGGCGGCCGGATCCTCCCTTCTACCTGATGCGCTCCCGGATCGGGCGCGGCACCTCCCGGCAGCAACCCCAGGCACAGTCGATGTACGCGTCGTAAGCCGCCTGGTACGACTCGTTGAATTTGGCCTGGGCGGCGGTCAACTCGGCGTCGAACGCTTCCCCGGCGGCATTGAGACAGCTGACCAGGCCACCGACCATCACCGCGTCCGAAATCACGCCGATGGCGGCGCCCCAGCCGCCGGGAATCAACAGCAGCAACGTACCACCTGCCCACTCGACGCCGGCCTCCTCGAAGCAATCGTTCCACGCCTCGTTGAACTCCTCGTTCGCGACGCAGGCAGTGTCGCAGAAAGCCTGGACCGCCGCATCGACCGCCGCGTGGTAAGCCTGCTTGCACTGCGCCAGGCAGGCCTGATCCAGATACCATCCCGGGGCGCACTCCAGCTCCGGCGGGTCGGGATGGTCCGAGTTCTCCAGGCAGTGGTCCAGGCAGTCGGACATCTCGTCATCCGGCAGGCAGACCGGGTCCTCGCCCGCCGGTGCGGCCGCGGATTTCCCCGCCGCCGGCGCGGCGGCCGGAAAACCGGGAGGCAAGGCGTCCGTCACCGGCCGGGGGATGGAAAAGCCAGCGCCCTCGTACGTACCCGCCGTCGCGTAACCGAAGATCGGCGCCGAGCCCTGACCCGAGGCCAGGACCCCGACGTAGAAGCTGAGGCGCAGATCCAGCAGGTCCACCATGTCCTGCCACTGAGGATTGAGGGCTACCAGCTCGCTCTGCGTGTAGTAGAGGACGCCCGTCACCTCGAGCGTGAACCCCTCCCCGGTGTCGGTCCAGCCGGCATAGGAGCCGGGCTGGTCGATGTCCCGATCGAGGAAGGTGCCGCTGGTCTGGGCGTCGTACGGCGTGGAGAACAGGCTCTCCCACAGCTGGCGGTAGTACTGATCCAGGATCTGCCAGGGAACCGGGTCGGGATCCTGAACAGACTGGAGCTGCCGGTGCGTGATCGGGTCCGGGCCGCCGAGGTCCTGGTCCCGGCCACAACCGAAGATCATCATTGTTATGCCAAGCGCGGTCCAGGCCAGCAACCTGACCACTCGGCGCCAAGGGTAACGTCTCATCGTGCTCACCTCCGCGGTGTAGGGACAAGGCCCGGATCAATGGAAAATGACGCGAACCGTGGGGCGAGGGGCTGGGCACCTCTGGCAACCGCACTCGGCCGCCGCCTCGGGCCCGCCTCCGGAGCCGAAATTGACGCCTCCGAAGCAGTTCCACAGCTGTCGCTCCTCGTCCCAGGCGCAGTCCTCCTCCGGGTTCTCGAAGAAGGCGCCGCCCTCGTCGATATCCGTGGTGAAAGGTTCGCACGGCTGGTTGTTCGGACAGTTCTCACAGGTGAACTGCGACCAGGCGTTGCCCTCGATGGCGGCCCGGACGGCCGCCCGCATGGCCTCGGTTCTCGTGGGACCCCACCCTTCCCCCGCCCCCTGCGCTCCTTCCACCGTGAAGGTGCTGGTGGTGCTATCGCAGTGCATGTGGCATTCGAGAGGCTCGAAGAACACCTCATCGTCCGGAGCGCTGCCATGCAGGACCAGCGGATCGGCGGCGGGGTGGGGTAGCTGTTCGCCTGCGACCTGGGGCTGGGTGGTGATCCCTGGCCCGCTCGACTCCTCGCTGCACGCGACGAAGGTGAGCATCAGCACCACTGCCATGCCGATCTCGATCGCTGCTGGTTTGTTGGGGATTGCCTTCATGGGGGCAGACCTCCTTCTGGCCAGGAAACTGGCGGTTCAGATGGCCCCCATACCTCGGGGACAAGCTCACTCAGACTCCTTCAAGAATGACCCTGGCCAGGTGGTTGCCCGACAACGGCCAACAGGCTCACGCCTGGCCAATTCCTGTTTGTTCTTGGCTGGGTACAAAAAACTTTGTAACTTATTTAAATACAAATGGTTGATTGAAAAGTTTACACGTGTACTCGCCCGAAAGCCGGCCAGCCCTGGGGCGCGTCCCCGGAAAAGGCCAGGTGGGGGTAAGGGCCGTTGCTGGGTCAACTACCTGAGCAGGGCTCCCTTGACCACGCGAACTTCCCGTTCGCCCAGGGCCCGGAAGAAGTAGACCCCGCTGGCGCAGGCATCGCCCCGGGCGTCGCGTCCGTCCCACCGGCAGAGCAGGCGTCCCGGCCCGGCCGGGCCGTCATGAAGGGCGGCGACCTTCTGGCCGGAGAGGTCGAAAACCCCAAGGCGGATGTGTTCCTCGCGCGGCAGTAAGATTTCCACCGAGACCGCAGGGTTGAACGGATTGGGATGCAGGAAAAGCTCCCAGGGGGAAAGGGGCGGGACCTCCCCGTCCATCCCTTCTGTCTCCACCCCGGTCAGGGGATTCGCCAGCTCGTGGTACTCGGACACCTGCAGGTCGATGTCGCCGTTTCCGGCCGGGGCCTGGTTCAGCAGGGCGCCGCCGTCGGGGCTCTGGTAGCTGGCGGCCGCGACCCACAGCTGCGCCGGCGGGCCGGGATACAGCGCCGCCAGGTCGAGTGTCCCCTCCAGCACTGCCCCCTGGGCCTTGGCGAACTCCGGCCCGGTCTGAGCCGCCTCGCCAACATCGAACCACCCGCTCCCCGTGTTGTCGTTCTCCGCGGCCAGGAAGAAGTCCCACCGCAGCGTGCGGCCCGCCTTGGCCCAGGGTGCGGGCAGGGTGCTGGTCGTGTCCGAGGTCACCAGCAGGAAGTGGTCCTGGCCCGGCGTGCTGCCGGTGCCCTCGACGGCGAGATACAAGATCCCCTCGACCCATTCTCCCCAGAGGGAAAGTCCTTCCGTGGCGGCCAGAAGGGGCACGCCGACATCCTGGATGCCGTCCATCACGAACCCCGGAGCGCCGGCGACGGGAGCCAGCCAGTCGGCGCCGCCGTTGTTGTCCCAGGTCTCCACGCGGTCGGTGAACACGAAATCAACGCTGCCGGCGACGGGCGGCACGGTGAAGGTGACCTCCCACCACTGGTCGGCCGCGTTCCAGGTCATCGCCTCGTCCGTGATCCCCTGCCAGCCGTTGTGACCGCGGTGAATCGAGACCTCGGGCGCGCCTTGTAGGGGCCGGCCGGCGGGGTTGTAGAAGACAGTCATCGGCTGGCCCACCGCGGGCTCGGCCGGTTCCCACCAGGCAGCATCCCGCCAGCTGGTCGCAAAGGTGCAGGCCTGGGTCCAGAGCCCGAAGTCGCAGCCGCTGTCGTAAGCGATCCGGAAGAAACCATCCTCGCCCCAGTACGGTCCCCAGCTGTTCTTGACAATCCAGCACGACAGCTCGTCGTCGAAGCCCACGATCAGCACCAGGTGGTTACCCCCGGTGTAGACGCTGCCGTGGGCCGAGTAGACCCCGCCGGAGTAGCCGTAGAAGCTCTCGTAGATTTGGAACCAGGAACCCACCGGTCCGAGGGCCAGGGCGTCCTTGATGGCGGGGATGTCCAGGGCCGAGGTCGTGACGAAGCTCCACCCCTGCAGCTTCTGGAGCGAGCTTTCCGTCGAGGGGGAGCTGAAGCCGCACGGCAGGCCGTCGTTCGCCTCGTAGGGAAAGCACGACTCGGGCGGTACCCCGGCCAGGGTCATGAATTCCAGGGCGGCGTTCAGATAGCCACCACCGCAGCTGCTGGGGCAGCCCGGGATGTCGTTGCACGAAAGCACGAACTGCTCGGAATAGTCCGGATCGGTATCCGGCTGGTCGAGGGCGATCATCAGGGCCGACTCCAGCATCGCCACTCCGGCGAAGTCCCAGCAGGAGCCGCACATCCCCTGGTCGCGAATGCCGCTGACATAGCTGTTGCCGTCGATCTCGCGCCAGTCAAGCCGCGCGCGATGGCGACCCCCGGTGGGTCCGCGCCAGTTCGGTTGCAGGTCGGGATCGTCCGGGACGAGCGCTCCCCCGAGCAGCCGGCGGTCGGCGGGAGCCAGGCGGGTTACCCAGTTTTCCGTCACGGTGTAGCGCAGGCCCAGCTCGTCGATGGTGGCGCGAATCCCGGGGAGGTCGAAAGCGGCGGCCGGGCCGGCGAAGATGGTGATGGCGGCCACGGCGAGGACAAGGACGCGCGAACTTCTCGTGATCCTTGTCCTGGCCTGAGCCATGCCCTCTCCTCTCGCTGCTGATCCGGCCCGGCTTGAATTATACCACGGAGCGGAAGTCGCCTGGCTCACTCGGCCCAGGTTGTGCCGATCTTGGCCAGCACCTCCAGAGGATCGGAGGTCGGCTCCCGGCACACGCCCGCCTCGCAGACGAAGGCGGTCGCCTCGCCGGAAGCAGCCTGCTTGCCGGCCACGCTCGGTACCAGGTCGGCGACAGCGGGGTCGGGCCCGTCAGCGGGCACCTGGATCACCACTGCGTTGGACGGCAGGGTGCGCAGCACCGCCCCCGCGAGTTCAGTGCCGGGGTCGGCGGCGATAACGACCTCGTACAAGGGACCGTTCAGCTTCACCGCGGCGTCCAGCCACCAGGACATCTCCAGCAGCACCTTGCTGATCAACCCCCCGAAGGCGGCCAGGCAGGACTCGGCATCCTGACGGTACTCGGCCTTGCCGGTCAGGATCGCCGCCCGGACCAGAGCCTGCAGCAGCGCGGCGTTGCCCGAGGGGGTCACGCTGTCCAGGTAATCCACCTTGCGGCCGAGGGGCGCCTCGGCACCGGCCGGAGTCTGGAAGAACCCGCCCTTTTCCCGGGCGAAATCGGCCCGGGCCCGATCGACGAGTTCCAGCGCCCGGTCCAGAAACTCGGCCTCGCCGGTCACCTGGAACAGGTCCAGCAGGCCTACCGCCAGCAGGGCATAATCATCCAGGATCGCCTCGCCCACCGGGCGGCCTTCGTTCGAGGCGCGGTACAGCCCGCCGTCCTCGCGCCGGTGGACCCGCCACAGGAAGGCCGCGGCCTTCTCGGCGGCTTGCAGGTAGCGCTCGTCGCCCGTCACCGCGAAGCCGTGCGCGAGGGCGCTGATGGTCAGGCCGTTCCAGGCGGTGACGATCTTCCGATCCAGCCGCGGCGCCTCCCGTCGGGCCCGGTAGTCGAGAAGCTTCTGGCGATGGGTCTGGAACAGGGCGGCGATGTCCACCGGGTCCCGGTCGAACTTGGCCGCCACCTCCTGGAGATCGGTCCGGCGGGTCAGGACGCTGGTGTCGCGATCGGCCTCGAAGTTGCCCGGCACCCCGACCCGGAGCAGCTCCGCGAGCACCGGCCCGTCCGCCGCGTCGGTGGCCTCGGTGATCTCCGCGGGGGTCCAGACGTAGAACCTGCCCTCGGCCCCCTCGCTGTCGGCGTCGATGCTGCCGGCGAAGGCCCCCCCGCTGTCCTGCATCTCCTGCAGCAGAAAGTCAAGGATGCCCTGGCCGACGACGACGAAGTCCTCGCGGTCAAGGGCCACCCCCGCCTCGAGGTAGAGGCTGGCGAGCTGAGCGTTGTCGTAGAGCATCTTCTCGAAGTGAGGGATCTGCCACATGCGGTCGACGCTGTAGCGGTGGAAACCCCCGCCGACGTGATCGTAGATGCCGCCCGACGCCATCGCCTCCAGGGTAATCTCCACCAGGTGGGCGTAGCGCCGCTCGCCCCGGCTGCGGGCGTAGTCCAGCAGGAACCGCCAGCGCACCGGGGTGGGGAACTTCTGCTCGCCCTTGAACCCGGCCCACTTCCGGTCGAGGTTCACCGTGGCCTGAACGGCCGCGCCTTCCAGGATGTCCGCCCCGATCACCGGCGCTCCTTCCCGCGCGGGCAGGTCCACCAGGTCGGGCAGCGCGACGACCCGCTCGGCCAGCAGGCCGGCCTGCTCATCTATCTCCTCGCGTTTTTCCGGGTAGATCTGGTGGATCTTCCGGATCAACTCCCCGAACTGGTCGCGGGGAAAGTAGGTCCCCCCGAAGAACGGTTTCTGGTCGGGGGTGAGGAAAACCGACAGCGGCCATCCTCCCCGGCCGGTGATGGCCTGCACGGCGGCTATGAACACCGCGTCCAGGTCCGGCCTCTCCTCGCGGTCGACCTTAATACAAATGAAGTGCCGGTTCAGGAACTCGGCGACCTCGTCCTGGTCGAACACCTCCTTCTCCATCACGTGGCACCAGTGGCAGGCAGCGTAACCGCTGGACAGGAAGATCGGCCTGTTCTCGTTCCGGGCCCGCGCCAGCGCCTTCTCGCCCCAGGGATACCAGTCCACCGGGTTGTGGGCGTGCTGGCGAAGATACAGCGAGTCCTGATCTTGGAGATGGTTACCCTGGCGGCGAACCTCGTCCGGGGTCCGGTAAGCGTCGGCGGGTCGGTCTGTCATCTGGGCACCTGCCGGGATGGGGGTGGTGGGAAAACAGGACTGAAACCTCATCCCTGCGGGCGGTTTTGGCAAGAAAACGGGCCGTCACTCCGGGTGACGGCCCTGACGGGAATTCAAGCTACCACGCTCATTCGAGCGGCTCGACGATGTAGAACCCCTCGCTGAAACCGTCGCAGTAACGGTCGTAGAGATCGGTGATCACGATGTGGTAACCGCCGCCGTACGGCTCGCCGAAGGTGGTGACCTCCCAGTGATAGATGCTGTCGTTCTCCGTCACGGCGATCTGGTCGACCTTGAAGATCCCCCGGTAGAGATCGATGATCAGCAGGCCGCTGGCGTATTCGTGCTCCCAGGAGATGATCTTCTCGGTCCCTTCCGTCCAGATGTCGTCGGCGACCGGACTGGTCAGCGTGATGGAGCAAGGCCAGGGATCGGTGATGTAGAACGACTCGCTCCAGCCGTAGCAGGACGAGATGGTGCGGTCGACCACCTTGATCCGGTAACCGGGACCGGAGCCCTGGTTGTACGACGTTACCGGCCAGATGAGAACCCCGTCGTCCTCGGTATCCCAGTGGATCTCCCCCGCAAACTGGGGACCGCTCCAGAGTTCCAGGCGCACCCGACCGCTGGTGGAGTTGCTCGTCCAGACGATCTGCTCCTCATCGTCGCGCATCCAACCGCTGTGCGAGTTCGGCGAGGTCACCTCGATCTCGCACTCGGCGGGGTTGACCAGGGTGAAGTAGTTGCTGAAGGCGCCGCACTCGGGATCGGCGGCGTCGGCTACCCGGATGCGGTAATCAGAGCCGGTGGCGAAGCCGTTGGTGGTCACGGTCCAGGAGGTGCTGCCGTCGTTGGGCGTGGAGGCGCGAATGACCATCACCAAAACCGGGCCCTTGTGGAGCTCGATCGTCACCTCGTCCCCGGCTCCCTGGCTGGCCCATTGAATGTACGCGATCTCCTCACCCACCCCGACGTCCCCCGCGCCCGGAATGGTGACCAGGAACTGACACTCCACGTCCGGTTCATCGAGCCGCTTGGTCTTGCTCTCACAGCCCGAAAGGCCGAGCAGGATACACCCGGCGAGAACCGCCAGGAACACCGGCAGGGCGAGATATCTTGGCCAGGATCTCATGGATCTCCCCACACGCGACCTCCCGGTGGGATTCAACAGGGAAGGCCGGTCAGGGAGAATATACCCACCCGGACTCGCGGAGGTCAACCGGGGCCGGCTGTCTCCGGTTCGATCACCCCTTGCCCAGAACGGCCGGGCAAACCAATAATGTCCCCACCGAACTCCTGACTCCCCCCGGCGAAGCGGAGCGGATGTGCGCCAGGACCGGGCCTTCACCCTCACCATCAAGGTGCTGCTGATTCTCACTGCGGCGGCTCACCCGCTCGGTTACGGCGTGCTGCGGGATTCCTTCTGGGGAGTCCATCTCTACTCGTTCTTCGGGCTGCCGGTTCTCATCGTGGCGACGGTGCTGCTCCTGGCCTGCTGGTTTCTCCTGCGCGGCGAACGTGCCCCCAACCTGGATCGGCTGCAAGCCCTGCCCGATCCAGGCGGCTGGAGCCTCCGGTGGCGGGTTCTCGGCGGCGTGGCCCTCGCCGTGGCGGGAGGGGTGGTGTTCTGGCTCGCCCGGTCCGGCCACGTCATCCTCGGTGACGGCAGCGTCCTGGTGGTGAACATCCCCCAGGGCGAATCCTTTCACCCCCGCCAGCCGCTGACCGCCCTGCTCCAGCAGGGGATCTACCAGCTCGCCGGCGGGCTCTTCGCCGCGCCCGGCCTCGCCGAACGGGAGGTGGCCCGGCAGGCCCTGGCCCTCGGCAGCGTCCTGGCCGGCGCCCTGTTCGTCCCGGTGGCCTGGGCCACGGCCCGCGAGCTGGTTTGCCTGCGCCTGCGGGACGATCAGGCCGGGGCCGGCTGGACCACGCCGGCCGTGGGCCTGATCTGCCTGGTCCTGCTGAGCCAGGGGTACATCCAGCTCTTCTGCGGTTACGTCGAGAACTACACTTACTTCGCGCTCGGCGCCGGCCTGTTCCTGTGGACCGGTCTGCGCTACCTGCGGACCGGCCGATCGCTGCTGGCAGTGACGGTGGCTCTCCTGCTCACGCTTTGCCTGCACCTTTCCGGGGCCATATTCGTTCCCGCAATGCTGGTGTTGATCGGCTGGGGGCTGGCGAGGAAGGAAACCAGAAAGGCGGCGGTGCGCGACCTGGCCGCCGGGGTGGTGCTGTGCCTGGCCGCGGGCTGGGCGCTGAGCCGCCTCACCGGGGGATACAACCTGCTGGACACCTTGGTTGCGGTATCCCGCCTGGCCCTGCTGAACGAGGAGGCCAACGCGCCAGGGTACCTGCTCTCGGGCGTCCACCTGCGCAACTTTTGGAACGAGCAGCTCCTGATCGGGCCACTGGGGCTGCTGCTCTTCCTGCCCGCGATCGTCGTCGCCCTGCGGGCCGGCGGCGGCCGACGGCCCGCGGTCCTGTTCCTGCTGGCGGCGGGGCTGGCCTACCTGGGCGCCAGCTGGTTCGCCGGCGAGTCGAACCTGGGTTATCCCCGCAACTGGGACCTGCTGGCGCCGGGCTCGCTGGTGATCACCACCGCGGGGCTGGGCCTGTTCCTCGCCGCGGGGGACCGCTCCGGCGGTGGGCGCACCCTCGCCGGGGTGGTGCCGGCCCTGCTCTGTGCGGTGGCGATCTCGCTGTACCACACCGTGCCCTGGGTGGCGGTGAACACCTCCTTCGCTTCCGGCTTCGCGCGCCTGAAAACCCTGCCCAGCCTGGATGGGATCACCGAGGCCAACGTCGGTCGCTGGTACCTGTTGCAGGACGACCCGGCGCAAGGACGCCTCTGGCTCCGCAAGGCGCTGCAGGTCAATCCCCGCAACAACAACGCCCACTACATGCTCGGGTCTCTCGCCTTGCGGGAAGGCGACTTCGCCACCGCGGTGGAGGCCCTCTCCCGGGCGGTTGCCATCCGGCCGGACAAGATCGGCTACCGCGAGAGCCTGACCGAGGCCCTGCTCTCGGCCGGCCGCTGGGCAGAAGCGCTCGTCCAGTGCGAGATCCTGGTTTCCGGGCCGAGCCCGGCCCCCCGCTTCCGGGGCTGGCACGGTCTGGCCCTGTGGGCGACAGGCCGGACCGATGACGCGCGGGCGGCCCTGGCGAGTTTCCGGGCCACGGCGGGCGGCGATCCGCCGCCGGCCGAGGAAGATCGGGCGACCATGGCCGTGATCGGGAGCTTTTTCCTGCAGCGAGGCAACGAGGAGCTGCAGGCGGGTCGGTTCGGGGCCGCGGTGGCGGCGTACCGGGAAGCCCTCACCTGGTCGCCAGCCGGCACCGACGCCGTTCTCAACCTCGGCTTCGCCCTGGCCCAGCTCACCCGCTACGAGGAAGCGGTCACCGTTTTTCGCCAGGGACTCGCCCGGCACCCGGACTCGATCGACCTGCTCTTCAACCTGGGGGCGGTCCTGCACACCCTCGGCCGCCCGGCAGAGGCCCGCCCCGTTCTGGAGCGGGCACTCCGGCTGGCTCCCTCCGGCGAGCAAGCCGAGCAGATCCGCGGGTTGCTGCAGTCGCTGGCCGGGTGAGCGACGGTTTACCAGGTGCTCTGATTGACACCCCGAGGCGGTTTGTTACAATCCTGCCCAAACCGGTGGCGGCCGGCCCCGATCGCGGCCGTGGTCGCCCCGCGAGACGGAGCGTGAGTTCATCCCTGGCCCGCAGGGACTGATCACCGGCTTCCGACGGAACGGAAGCCGCCGGGAAAAGGAGAAGCCCATGAGGAAGCCCCTTTGGATCTTCGGCGCTGTTATCTTGGTCCTCGTCCTGTCGGTTTGCCTGCCGCGACCGGCGAGCGCCGGCGAGATCGGATTGAAGGGAATCGAACCGAGACTGGGGATCGTGAGTCCCGAGGGCGCCATCGGCACCGACCTCAACTTCGGCGCCACCGCCGATATGGGTAACCTGGCCGAACAGATCCGGCTGGAATTCG
Organism: uncultured Fibrobacteraceae bacterium; assembly: GCA_964484595.1. GTDB lineage: Bacteria > Krumholzibacteriota > Krumholzibacteriia > LZORAL124-64-63 > LZORAL124-64-63 > CAZAHC01. The sequence goes on from CAZAHC010000065.1 coordinate 13,962, forward strand.
CCCTCGAGTACTGGAAGGACTCCGAAGGCGACGCGAGCTTTTCCAACTTCGCCCTGGTACCGGCGGTGCGCTATGACTTCACCCCCGACAGCGACGTCTTGTTCTTCGGGACGGCCGGCCTGGGCCTTCACTTCTGCAAGGCGTCCGTTGGCAGTTTCAGCGATTCATCCGCCGAGATCGGCCTCGCCCTGGGCGCCGGCATGGAGTATCCAATGGGCGATTCGATGAATCTGGTCGGCCGCTTCGGCTTCGACATCAACGGGGGCGCCGACTACCTGTCGATCACCGGCGGCCTGAAGTTCCCGCTGGGTGATTGACGGCCCGCCGGCCGTCTGACCCGATTTCGCCCCCTAGCTCCGGGTTTTACCTGCACCCGGTC
>CAZAHC010000066.1:0-14205 GCA_964484595.1 uncultured Fibrobacteraceae bacterium
CGGGTCTGTAGAGGACTTGCACCTCCAAGTGAGTGCGCCCTGCCGGGCGCACGAAAAAAAGGCGGGGAAGGTCGCCCTTCCCCGCCTCTGTTCTGCTGTTCCGTCCCGTCGGGCCAGCCGGCCGGACGGGAGCTACTTCGCCAGAACCATCTTGCAGGAGGCCTTGAAATCGTCCATCAGCAAGCGTGCGAGGTAGGTGCCGGCGGCCACGGTCCTCCCCTTGCCGTCCTTGCCGTCCCACGACATCTCGTGCGTGCCCGGGCCGAGATGGCCCTGCCAGATGGTCCGCACGACCCGACCGCGCAGGTCGAAGACGTCCAGCCGGGCCGGACCCGCATGGGGCAGCGTGAAGGAGATGGTGGTCAGCGGGTTGAAGGGGTTGGGGTAGTTGCCGTCCAGGCGGAACACGAGGGGGGCCCCCTCGCCCCCCCCGGAAGGTTCGGTGACGACCAGGGTGACCGGTACCACGTAGGGGGTGTCCGGAGCGTCGTGGGTGATCACGATGTAGCCGCTGTAGGTGTCCGGCACCAGTCCGGCCGTGTCGAAGTCGAGATCCAGCACGTCGGTCTCGCCGTAGTTCAGATCCCCGGACGAGGGATCCACGGTCAGCCAGGTTGGCGGCTGGTAGAGGGTGAAGGGTGCGTCGCTGACATCGGTATAGACGTCGTCCAGGCTGCTGATTCGCACCAGGCAGTTACCCGACTGGGGCAGGGTGGGCGCCCAGGTGAAGACGCCGTCGTTGGGCGTGCTGGCGGTGATGGGCTCCCAGTCGGTGCCACCGTTCCGGCTCAGATCGATCTTCACATCGGCCAGGCCCAGCGCGGTCCAGGTGATGTCATGATCCTCACCGGTGGTCCAGGCCTCGCCCCCGTTGGGAGCGGTGACGTCGATCAGGGGATCGAGATCGGAGCAGCAGTCCACGTCCGCCCAGATGAAGATGTCGCCGAAGAAGTTGTAGACGACATCCAGGTCTTCCCAGCCGCTGCCGCGGTTGACGTAGTTGACGCAGGTCTGGGCGTTGTTGTCGAAGGCGATGCCCACAGGACCGTTGGCGTCCAGGAACTCGAACACCAGGAAGTAATAGTTGTCCATGTCCCGGCAGTCGAAGTCGCAGGGGATCTCCACGTCGTAGTAGCCGGTCGAGGGATAACCCGAGGCAACCATCGGCGGTGAGGAATCGATGATCGAGCCCGGCGTGAAGCAACTCGGGCCGCCCACCGCCTCCACCAGGTGCGCCTGCACCTCGGGACTCGAGCTGGGGGAAAGGTGGAGATACATGTGAACCGCGCGCACGTTGAAGCCGTCGGAACAGCTGCAGGTGTCGTGCGGCCGGACGAAGAAGGCGTAGCTCTCGTTGCCCTGCCAGAAGGTGGAGTACTGGCCCATCAGGGCGCCCAGGTTGTCGTTGCCGAACACGCAATCACCCGGATACAGGTTGACCGGCAGGAGGGGCGTCTCGGGGGCGTCGAACACCGGGCGCGGCGGCTCGGCGCCGGCCGCCAGGGCCGGACGGTACCCCGGTCCGTTCACGGGCGGCACCCGCGTCGGTGCGGTGTCGGTCACCTCGATCGTGTAGTTCAACACCGAACCGGGCTCGCCGGTGTTGGAGATCTCCATGTTCTCGGTATCGGTCTGGTTGGGCGCCATCTCCTTCGACACGGAGGTCGCGTCGGCGTAGAACTCGGGCACCGGCACGTAGGCACCGATGTCGACGTCCAGGCTGTAGGAAACGAAGCTGCCGCTCTTGGCGCTGTTGCCGACCACCAGGCCGATCTGCTCCAGCCCGTCCACGGGCTCGGAGATCTGGTGGCTGGCGTCGTTGTTACTGTCCAGAGGGATCTGCTCGATGTAGCCGGTGCCGTCCAGCCGGTCCACTATCGCGGTCAGGGTCATCTCGGCCCCGTTCTGGCCGTTGAAGTCGACCTGCAGCACGCCGGAATAACCGCTGAAGTTGATGGTCCGGATGAAGTTGGCCGCCAGGTGGTCCACCGATCCGCTGGTGCTGCCGGGGAAATTCCAGATGTTGGCTTGCAAGCCGCCGGCCGGATAGTCGGCCGCCTCCTCGTAACCCACCCCGGTGATGGCGCGGGTGCCGGTGGCATAGTTCCAGCCGGTGAAGACCCCCCAGCCCTCGTTGAAGGTGGAGCCGTAGTTGTTGAGGATCTGCTCGTAGGAGTAGAGCACGCCCTGGCTCATGTGGTTGCGCCGCCAGTTCCAGAAGTCGACGATGAACTGGTTGCCCCAGGTCTCGCTCTGCCAGATCTGCCAGACGCAGTCCTCGTAGGTGCCGGTACCCCCGTCATTGAGCGGGGTCTCGGGGTGGACGATGGGGCTGGGGCCGGGCAGATAGTTGTAGTAATCGTTCACGACATCGTAAACGAATTCCTCGGCCCAGACGGCGTCAACCTCGACCCAGCCGCCCTCGGACCAGTAGGTGGTTGCCATCTGGCTGGCGCGCTTGAACTCGTGAGCGCATGTCACCTTCGCGGCGCCCCACTGGTCACCCTCGGGATCGTCGTTGGGCGGGAAGCCGAGGAAGGTGTTGTGCAGGGTGATGTTCGTGTAGGCGCCACCCAAGGGGGTGCAGTAGCCGTAGGTGCTGCTCATGGCCTCGAAGAAGATCTGGTAGTAACCGCTGACGGGCGGCTCCTGGAAACCCCAGACATCACACTCGTAGGCCCAGGAGTAATCGAGGTACGAGGCGCACTTCTCGACGAAGTCGGGAATCCCGTTGGGGGGATCGACATCGGTCGCCGGCACAGCGTTGGGTCCGGTGGTGAAGTAGTTGAGCTGGAAGTGGCCCGAGGGGCTGATGTAGATGTCGGTGACCTCGCGCTCGCCGGCCGCCGGATAGAGGTAACCCTCGATGGTGGCGACGGTGGCGGGCGAGAGCTGGTCCCGCATCTGCTCGAAGAGAATGATGAAGGGGGTGGCGCACTTCAGGGGCGCGAACTCGCTGGGACGAAGGTCCGCGGGCAGTTTTTCCTGCTCGAAGACATAGAAGAACTTGTAGAGGAGAGCCTCTTCGGCGGTCAGTTCACCGCTGGCGGTGGCCGCCTCGATCTTGGCAAGGAACTCGACGCCCTCGTGTCCGTGAACCGCCACGGCGGATCCGGCCAGCAAGGTCAACATCGAGAACAGGAAAAAGAGCCGACGGATCATGGCTCCATCCCTCCTTATCGGGATAGGGTGACAGGCTGCTGCACGCCCGGAAAGAGAGCGGACGGGGAGGGAAACCCCTTCGCACCGGCCGGCCCGGTTTCGAGGCTCTTGTTTTGTCTGAAGTTACAGACAGAGTATTGCGAAACTATCACGCCGGTATTTCAAACCGAGAGAAGTGATGCAGGCCCCGCGCTGTAACCTCACGATTTTAACTCATTTCGGCCCGGTTGACAAGTAGCCGTGGGCGCATAGGATTATAGGGTATGTTTACCTGGACACCCCTGCCCCCGCTCCCGGGAGCGGCCCGCCCTCACTCTCCGCGTGCCTGGCCGGCGCGGACGAGGATCCTTCTGACCTGCAGCCTGGTCGGGCTGGGGTTGCTGGCCGTCGGCGGCTGCCAGCGCATCGAGGAGCAGCACGCCTTCGGGGCCGGGGGCCTCGGCGTCCCAGCGGTCGCCCATCCGGCGGTCGAGAGAGACCTCGACCACATCCGGGCCACGGGTGTGATCCGGATGATAACCAGGTACAATTCCAGCAGTTATTTCATCCACAAGGGCGGGCAGGCCGGATTCGAGTTCGAGCTTTTCTCCCTTTTTGCCCGCAGCCTCGGTCTGGCGGTCGAGGTGGTGATCCCGGAGTCGGGCGAGGATCCGATCTCCCTGCTCAACAGCGGCCGGGGAGACGTCGTGGCCGCCGGTCTGATCAGCGACGAGAGGCTGGCGCTGTACGCCGCCTTCACCAGGCCGTACAACTTCGTCCGCAAGGTGCTGATCCTGCCCGCGGAAGACGAGCGGCCCAACACCCTGGCCGCCGTCAACGGCCTGACCATCTTCCTCCCTCCGCGGTCCGGCATCCGGGCCGAGCTGCTGGAGCTGAAGGAACGCCTCGGCCTGAAGTTCTTCATCGCTGCCAGCCGCCCGCTTACCGAACCGGAGGAGCTGATTAGCCAGGTGGCCAGGGGCGAGATCCCCGCCACCATCACCGACGACAATCTGGCCCGGGCGGCGCTCACCTACCTGACCGGGGCCCGGTTCGGGGTCGAGCTCGGTGCACAGAAACCGGTCGCCTGGGCGATCCGCGAGAACAGCCCCGAGCTGAAGGACGCCGCGAACCTGTTCCTGAAAAAACACTTCTGGGTCACGCCGGGGGGCCAGCGCCGCAGCCAGACCTACGGCATCCTCTACGAGCGGTATTACCGGGACGCCCGCCAGATCCGGGGTTTCCGGGCGGTTGCCGACCGGCCGGACAAGAGCGGCCGGATCTCACCCTTCGACGAGCTGATTCATGCCGCCGCGGACAGCGCCGGCCTGGACTGGCGCATGGTGGCGGCTCTCATCTACCAGGAGTCCCGCTTCGATTCCAGCGCCGTGAGCAGCGCCGGGGCTCGGGGCCTGATGCAGGTCCTGCCGAGATTCGCCGGCCCGGACGGGGATAACCTGGACGATCCGGAAACGAACATCCGCGCCGGCGTGAGGCTACTGAAGCAGATCCACGACGGGTACGCCTACCTCGACTCGCTGGAGCGCTGGCGCTTCAGCCTGGCCACGTACCACGCCGGAGCCGGACACATGGCCGACGCCCGGCGACTGGCCATCGACGCCGGCAAGGATCCCAACCGCTGGCAGGGCTCGCTCGAGGTCGCCCTGCCCCGGCTGATGCAGCGCCGCTACTTCGACCGGACCCGTCACGGGTTCTACCGCGGGGCCGATACCGTGGCCTACGTCCAGGGGATCCTGAACCGCTACCGCATGTATCGCCGGCTCGTACCGAGTCATCCCGGCGCCGATTCGTGGCTGCCGGCAACGCCCGGCGAGCCTGCCGCCGCCCGGGCCAAGGGAATCCCGGTCCGGTAGCCCGATCCGGGTCAGGCAGGGTTTTCCCTCTCGTCAAGCAGCTCGTCCAGCAGCTCCCGCCCCCGGCGCAGGTGCGGGATCACTATCGACCCGCCGACGATCAGGCCCACATCGAAGACCTCGGCCAGCTCCTCCTCCGTGACTCCGGTCTCGAGGCAGCGGATCAGGTGATAGGCGACGCAATCGTCGCAGCGCAGGACCAGCGAGGCGGCCAGGCCCAGCATCTCCTTGGTCCGGGCCGGCAGCGCCCCGTCGCGGTAACAGGCCCCGTCGAGATTGAAGAAGCGCCGGGTTGACGTGGTACCGCTCTCGAGGATGCGCGCGTTCATCTTTTCGCGGTACCGGCGGAACCGCTCGAGCCGTTCGTTCATTTCCCCTCTCCCTCGTTTCGCTCTTTGCCCGGCGCGGCCAGGCTGGACGGCGGCTGCCCAGGCGTCCGTTGACCACAGGGCGCCCAGCACCTAGGCTGGCCGGGAAATGCGCACCGCCCAGCCTCCTGCTTCGGTCCCCCGCTGTCCAGGGTGAAGCGACCGGCTACCGAACCTGCGGAGCCCGCCGATGCCGTCGACCATCTTCCCCGCCTGGCCCGAGTACCTAGTCACGTGTGGAGTGCTGGTCATCGCCCAGACAATCTACGTGCTGTTCGGCTTCGGATCCGGGCTGATCGCCGTCGGCGGCCTGGCCCGCCTGTTCCCGGAGATCAAGGACGTCGGGGTCCTGCTGCTGCTGGTGAGCACGCCGGCCGAGATCTTCGTGGTCCTCACCTGCCGGCGCAACATCGTCTGGCGGGGGGTGCTGAAGATCTTCGCGGGGATCCTGGTGGGGATCCCCCTGGGCGCCTACTTCTTGCGCAGCGGCGATCCGACGGTCATCCTTCTGGTTCTGGGAGGATTCTTGGTTTTAGCTGGCGTTTCCTTCCTGGCAATCCCGCGCCGGCGAGCAGTGTCCTGGCCCTGGTGGACCGCCCCGCCCACGGGGCTGATCTCGGGTCTGTTGACCGGGCTCTTCGGCACCGGCGGGCCGCCCGTGATCTTGTTTTACCAGCTCGGCGGCGCCGCCAAGACCGTCTTCCGGGGCAACCTGATGGCGATCTTCTTCCTGATGACCTTCGTGCGCCTGCCCAGCTACGCGGCGGCCGGCTTGCTCACCACCCCCCGGCTCTGGTCCGGCCTGGCGGTGCTGCCAGCGATCCTGGTCGGTGTCTGGCTGGGCCAGCGGATCCACATCCGGCTCGCCGAGGCGACCTTCCGGCGCCTGGTGTGCGTGATGCTGGTCGTGCTCGGCGTGCTGATCCTGCTCGGCGGCTGCTCCGGTCCGCCCGACGGCGGCGAGCTGTTCACCCCGGTCAAGGTCCCCGATTTCCCCGCCGGCGGCAAGACGTACGGCGGCACCCTGCTTCACATCGACGACGACGGCCGGCTGGACCTGCTGCTCTCGGTCCACGGCAACCGAGCCGAGACCTTCCTTAATCGCGGCGGTCTGCGCTTCGCCCGCCGGCCAGGCGGGCAGGGAATCCCGCCGGCGCAGCCCGATCATCACGGTTCGGCGGCCTGCGACTTCGACCATGACGGCGACTGGGACGTCTACGTGACTGTGGGCGCCGAGCACGGCCTGCAGTTCAGCTTCAACCAGCTCTGGCGCCAAGAGAGCCCCGGCCGCTTCACCGACGCGGCGGCCAGCGACCAGGTCCTGCAAGACCCCATGGGACGAGGCCGTGGCGCCCTCTGGGCCGACTTCGACGGCGTCGGAGCTCCGGAACTCCTGCTGCTGAACTACGCCAGCCAGGCCCGGCTGCTGGCCTTCGCCGGCGGCCGCTGGCACGACACCACCTGGCGCCTGCCGCCGCCGGCCCCGGTCACCCTCTGGAGCACCGGCCGGCCGCCTCCGACCGCCAAGGAGCGGGCCCGCTCGACCTGGGTGCACACCGCGGTCACCGCCGACCTCGACGGCGATGGCCGGGTGGACCTGCTTTCGATGGGCCGCGCCGGCGGCTGGTCCGGGCTGTGGCTAAACAGCGGTACCGGCCAGTTCTACGACGGCACTTGCCGGGCCGGCCTGAAGCAGGCGTTCTTCCCCCACGTGCCCAGCCACGCCGCCGCTGGCGACGTCGACCAGGACGGGGATCTCGACCTGGTGCTGCTCTACCGTCCCGATCCGGTGGTAAAACCCCTGCGTGGCCCGCTGGAGCTGTGGCGCAACGACAGCCAGCCAGACCAGCCCCGTTTCACCTTCGTCCCCGCCGGCACCGGCCTGACCGGCGCCCTGGACCCGGGTTCGGCTCTGCTGGCCGACCTCGATTGCGATGGTTTTCTCGATCTCTACGTGGTCCAGCACCCGGCTGCCGGGACCGGCTCGGCGAATCTGCTCTTCCAGGGCGACGGCCAGGGAAACTTCCAGGAAAGGTCGGCGGTCTGGGGCGGCACCGGCCCGGGCACCGGTCACACGGAATCGGCCTGGGCGGCCGATTTGGACGGCGATGGCGACCTGGACCTGCTCACCTTCAACGGCGGCGGCGAGACCGACGACCAGCAGGGCGGGGTCGTCCTCTACGAGAACACCCCGGCGGAATTCCGGGGGATCACCGTGGAACTCGCCGGCGGCGGACCTCCCCACGGCCTGGGCGCCCGGCTGGAGCTGCAGCTGGGCGAGAGGGTACTGGTGCGGGAGATCGCCAGCCTGGCCAATCCGCTCAACTCGACGGTGCTGCCGGCCCATTTCGGCCTGGGATCGTGGTCGGGACCGCTCGTGCTGAAGATCCGCTGGCCAGACGGCCAGAGCCAGCAGGTCAGCTTGCCGCCCGGGGGCTCGGCCTACGCCGTCACGCCGGAGCGGGGAGCCATCATCCTGAGCAGCCCCCGGAGGGGAAGATGAACCGACGCCGGCACTTACCGGCCTCACCCCCGCCCCGCTTTGCCCTCCGGCAAACCGGAATCCTGGTGGCCATGATCGTGGGGGCGACAACCGCGGGAACGGCAGGAACTATAACGGTCCGGCCTGACGGCGGCGGGGACTTCCCTACCATCCAGGCCGCCCTCGAGGCCGCCCGCCCCGGCGATGTCATCGAGCTGGCCGACGGGATCTACACCGGCGAGGGCAATCACGACCTCGACTACGGCGGCAAGGCCGTCACCGTCACGTCACGCGGGGGCGACCCGGCCGCCTGCGTCATCGACTGTGCCGGCGGAGATTGGGAAACGCCTCACCGGGGCTTCTTTTTCCACTCGGAGGAGACGGCCGCTTCCCGGCTGATCGGCATCACGATCACCAACGGCCAGGCCCTCGGCGATCAATCGCCCGAGGGTTCGGGAGGCGCCATCCTCTTCCGCTACAGCTCGCCGACGGTGAGCGACTGCGTTTTCCTGGGCAACCGGGCCGAGGCGGGCGGCGCGATCGCCTGCGAGTTCTCGGCCCCTCGGCTCGTCCGCTGCGTACTGCGCGACAACACGGCCGAGCACGGCGGCGGGGCCCAGATCTTCCGCAACGCCCCGGTCCTGGAAGGCTGTATCTTCGACGGCAACGCCGCCGCCTCCGGCGGCGGCCTGTACTGCCACGGGGCGACCCCCACGTTGCAGGACTGTACCTTCAATCGCAACACGGCTTCCTACGGCGGGGGGATGTCGTGCGAGGAGAAGTCGGCGCCGGTGGTGGCGGGCTGTCTTTTCAGCGGCAACTTCGCCGCTCTCGGCGGCGGCCTGGTGGCCGTCGCCTCCACGCCCCTGGTCCGGCACTGTACCTTCGTGGCCAACGCGGCCGGCTCTGGGGGTGGAATCTGCGGTCGGAACGGCGCCGGAATCACGGTCAGAAACAGCATCCTCGTCTTCAGCCTGCAGGGCGAGGGACTCGCCTGCGACGAGGGAAGCCAGGCGGACGTGGCCTGCAGCCTGATCTTCGGCAACGGCGATGGGGACTGGGTCGGGCGGCTGGCCGGACTGGCCGGCGCTCACGGAAACCTCCGGGCCGACCCGCTCTTCGTCGACGGGGGTGGCGGCGATTTCCGCCTGCAGCCGGATTCACCCTGCCGCGTGGACCGTCCCGGTTGCGGCACCATCGGGGACACCGGCCGGAAGTAAGTCGCGGCGACCCGTCGCCGGTCAGTCCTTGCGCAGTTCTTCCCTGATGTCACGCAGGAGCAGGGCGATCACGAAGACCAGCAGGATGCCGGCGAACTCGAGCAAGCGCCCGGGCGCGTAGTTGGCGCCGATGATGGTGTATCCCGACCAGTTGAACACCTTCTCGACCATGGCCAGGATCAACAGCAGCAAGGAGACAAGGAAAAGGACTCGGTTGAACCGGCTTTCCCAGGATCTGAGATTCATTGTTCACCTCCTTGGGACGGGTATCAACCCGCCCTCCTGACCACCCTGACCTTCTCCGGGTCGTAGCCCCACTCGCTGCGGAACAGGGGCACGTGCGTGATCGTGCCCGCGGCGGGGTTGCTGAACCACAGCTCGTACCAGCCGACCCCGTCCTTCATCTGGGGATACTGGGTCACCGCGACCAGCTGGCCCCATTCCGCGGGAATGTCCTGCAGGGGGACCAGATTACGGTCGATCGGCTCTTCCTCCAGGGAGGAACAGGACCCGCTGAAGGACAGGATCAATAGGACCCCCGTCAAGAGGCCGAAACAACGCCAGCGCATCTGTATGCCTCCTTCCTCGAACTCCACCTAACTCTGCCCGGGATACTAGGCCAATCGGCCGGGAAGGCCAAGGGCGTTGTCCAGAAACCACATAACCGGACCCAATTCCCCGGCACAACGAGTTAATAGCCCAGAGCTCGTAACTGGCGCATCTGATCGGCCGACAGCTCCTCCGGTCCCTCTTCCCACCCTGCCACCAGCAAGGCGGCGAGGCGAGCGTTGGCGGCGAACTGCTCGTCGAGACGTTGTCGCAGCTCCGTGACCAGCTCGGGATGGGCCGGGGCGAGGTCGGTCCGCTCGAAGGGATCGGCGTCCAGATCGAAAAGCCCCCGGACCGAGGCAACCCGCTCCGGCCGGAAGGTGTCGAGGCAGCCGGTGGTGTCGGTCTCGGCGATCAGCGACCACCAGCGGTCGCGCGCCCTGGCCACCAGGGCCGAAAGTTCCAGCTTGTAACCCCGGTGATGGCCGTCGATCAGGAAGTCGCGAGCGGGGAAGGGGGCGTCCGGATCGGCAAGCAGGGGCCGCAGCGAGAGGCCCTGGCAATGGGGAAGCGGTTCGAGGCCGGCCAGGTCGAGGATCGTCGGCGCGAGGTCGGTCACGCTGACCCGTCTGTCGACCACCGCTCCCCGGGGCAGGCGCCCGGGCCAGATCAGCAGCAGCGGCACCCGGCGTACCTCGCCGTACGGCTGGTTGTGCAGGAAACCGCCGTGGTCGGCAATCTCCTCGCCGTGGTCCGCGGTGACGATGATCAGCGTATCGCGCAGGAAACCGGCCCGGCGCAGCTCGAGCAGCATGGCTCGCAGCCGCTCGTGATCCCAGGAGACTATGCAGGAGTCGTAGCCGATCCGCAGCAGGTCCGGATCGTACTTGGCCAGATCCCATTGCCGGACCGCGTTATCCCGATGAATACCGGGCGAGGTCTGCTGAGGCAGAAGGTGCTTCTCATACAGACGCACCCCCGGCTCCGGCAGCAGCTTTCGGTACTGGGCCTGCACCGGGTAGTAGGGGAAGGGATAGGGTACCGGGCGGCTGTGGACATCCATATAGTGCAGGAAAAGGAAGAAGGGCCGGGCAGGGCTGCGGGGACCACCGCGGAACCGGATCCGCTCGCCGCACCACCGGCCGACCCGCTCTACCACCGGCTCGGTGATCTCGAAGAACTGGTACTTCTCGAAACCGCGGCCGAAGCCGAACTGCGGCGAGAGCCAGGAATTGGTGGCGGGGAAGGCGGCGGCGAGGAAACCGCTGGCCGCCAGGATCTCGGTCAGGGTCAGGATGGCCGGGGAGAGCTTCCGCTGCCCGCCGACGCGGTGGACGCCGGGGTCGAGACCGGTCAGCATCGACATGTGCGAGGTGAGCGTCCAGACCTGGGGCACGAGGCAGTTGCGGAACAAGACTCCCTCGGCCGCGAGGGAGTCGAAGGCCGCGGTGGTCTGCAGATCGTAGCCATAGGCCGGCATGTGCAGGGCCGACAGGGTGTCGCAGGAAAGCAGGATCACCCGGCGCAAGGGCTGTTCCACCGGGGCGGCGAGCACAGGGGCCGGCGACGGGCCGGGCCAGCCGAGAGCGAGCAAGACGGCCAGGCAAGCGCCCAGGCGCCGGAGCGGCGAGCAGGTTGATCCCATCGACCCAGCGGGCCTGGCCGGAGAACCAGGCCTTCCTCCTTCCTGAGCGGGCGGGGTGGCAATCCGGCGGTCGGACCGCCATTGTACCACCTCGTCGCCCCATCGGCCAAACCCGGCCCACGCCGGCCGGCGGCCGGGGATGGTTGTGGAGAGGGCGGCCCGGACGTGCTAACCTCCCCCAGCCGGAGCTTCAACTGGAGGTCCCCATGAAGCCTTGCCTGTCCCTCGCGCCCTGCTTGCTACTGGCCCTCTGCGCCGGTGTCTCGACCGCCCAGACCCAGGAACCCGGGCCGCCAGGGGGGGAATACGGAGTACCGCAACCCGCCCGCGAAGGCTGGATTCTGGGCCTGAACCTGGGGTTCGGCCGCGCCACCATGGACAAGAATCAGCAGTTCACCGCCAATGACGACCGGGAACCGATCCCCTTTGCCGGCGAGAAGGGCGCTGCCGCGATCCTGCAGGTCGGCCACGTCCTGCAGCCGGAACTCGTCGCCGAGCTGGAGCTGGGCCTCTGGAGCCGCCACGCCGACGAGAATCTCTCGACCGCCGGGCTGGACATCGTCCAGGCCACGCTCGGCCTCGCCTGGTACCCGGCTGGCCGCGGTTTCTACGCCAGCGCAGGCGCGGGAATAGGCCTCGCCCTGATCGACACCTGGCACCGAGGCGACCAGGTGCAGTCCCGGGACCAGGGCTTCGCCTTCCTGGTCGGACTCGGTTACGAGTGGCGGGTGGCTCGCCAGTTCTCGGTGGGGCCCCGGTTCGCGTACGGTTTCTTCGGCGCCGAGGATCTCGGCGTCTGGGTGAGCCAGACCAGCTTGACCTTCGGTTGCCACTGGTACCTGTGAAATGGGTCAACCCAGGAGCTGGAGGATAGCCATGAAACCCAGGTACGGACCCGGATCTCCCCTGCCGCTGCTGCTCAGGCTGGCGATCTGCGCCACCCTCACGGCTGCTCCGGCCACCCAAGCCGCCGATCCCGACCGCGAGCCGGGTAGCCTGCTGATCGGCGCCACTTACGGGTACGGCCAGGGCGCCGCCACTCATCATACCCGGGAGGGGAACTACCACCTCGACTGCTGGGGCAGTCTCCTGAACGGGCGGGCCACCGTTCTGGTGACACCCACGGTTGCCGTGGGCGCCGAGTACCTCCAGTTCGACGTGGGCGAGGAAGAGAAGCTGCAGATGTGGCTGGCCTCGATCGCCGTGACCTGGTACGCCGCGGGCAACTTCTTCGTCCGGGGCGGGGCGGCCGCGGGAGAGATCGACACCGCCTTCGACCTGCCGACAGGCCAGGTGCCCCGGCTGGAGGAAGGGTTCGGCGTGGTGGGCGCCATGGGGTACGAGTGGTTGCCCGCCGGCGACCTTCACCTCTGGCTGCAGGTCGATTTATGGTACCTCGAGACCATGGACAACCTCACGGCCCGGGGTAGCACTGCCTCGCTTACGGTGAACTATGCCCTGTGGTAGGTTTTCCCCGGTGGTCCCGCTGGCCCTGCTGGTCGGGTGCCAGGTTCTGCTGCTGGTCGCCTGCGGCGAGACCATCGACCACCACGGGCCGATGGACGGCGACCTGCCCACCCTGGCCGGCGGTCCGCTGCCCGACGGCCTGCTCGCCGTGACCCACGGCGGGGCCGGTTCACCCCCCGAATGGACCCTGGATTGCCAGTCCGCCGCCGACGCCGCCCTGGCCGCCCTGCGGCAGGGTCAGACCGCCCTGGAAGCGGCCGTGACCGGCACCGAGACCATGGAGAACATTCCCCGCTTCAACGCCGGCACCGGCGCCAACATCAGGCTCGACGGCAAGACCATCCAGATGGACGCGGCCGTGATGACCAGCGACGGTGAGTTCGCGGCGGTGGCCGTGGTCGAGCGGGTCCGCAACCCGGTCCGGGTGGCCTGCGCCGTCCTCGACACGCCCCATCGACTGCTGGCGGGCGAGGGAGCCACCAGGTTCGCCCACCGGCTGGGTTTCGCCGACCTGGTACCAACCTGCCCGGAAGCCGAGGCCAAGTACCGTCGGCGCATCGCCCGCCTGCTGGCAGGCACCGCGGGCGGTGGCTACGACGACTTCGACTGGCGGCGAGCCTGGAACTATGACGATCCGCCTCCGGCGGCAGCGGCGGCGCCGGGAGCCTCCCCCGGACCGGAAGGCAGCGGCGACACGGTCGGTACCGTGACCCGCGACGCCCGGGGTAACTTCGCCGCCACGCTCTCCACGGGTGGTACCTCGATCACCCTGCACGGACGCGTGGGCGACGTGCCGATCTACGGCTGCGGCTGTTACGCCGGACCGGCCGGGGCAGTGGCCTGCACCGGGTTCGGCGAGGAGATCATCCGCCGGGCCATGGCCCGGACCGTCTACGAGCTGCTGGCGGCCGGGCTGAGCGCGCGCGACGCCGTCCAGCGCGGCTGCGCCCGCTTCGGCTCCGACTACTCCCTCGGCCTGATCGCGGTCGGCCGCGACGGCTGGGGAGTTGCCGCCAACCGGCCGATGGCCTACGGGCAGGCCGCCGCTCCGTAATCCCCCAGAACCCTCGACCCCCGTCTTCTGGCCCGATGGTTGATCGGCCCCGCCTTCGGAATTCTCCGTTCGCCCACCCGTGACTTCACATCTGCAGGGAGACGGCGATGAGGTGGAGAGGGATTACCTTGCCGATATTGCAGTTAGCTATCATCGCCTTCTGGGGTTGTTCCGTGGTTTCCACCCCGGAGGAAGGAAACGCCCCCCCCGCTCAGGGGCCAGAAAGAGTGCAAAACGCCAGCGGGAACTCCCCCCAGATGGCGATTTTGGATTTCCGGACCAGCGATCTTTCCTCCCCGGAAACCATCGCCCAGTACGCCCGGGCGGATATCCTGGCCCTCGAAAGCGCCTACCTGTGGGTCAAACCCCTCAATGCCGGGTTCGTGGACCAGATCAAGGCTACCA
>CAZAHC010000067.1:0-14158 GCA_964484595.1 uncultured Fibrobacteraceae bacterium
GTCTTCTGGGGTTTCTTGCGGGCCGCCGGGAAGAGGATGTTGTTCAGGATCAGCCGGTAACCCGGCGAGGTCGGATACAGATCGAGATCGGTGGGGGGATCCCCCACCCGGTGCTGGTAATCCTCGGGGTCGTGGCCACCGAGGAAGGTGAAGGTGCCGAGGCCGCGCTTGCCGTGCAGATACTTCACCTCGTCGGTCCCCTCCACTTCGGCGAGCAGGATCACGTGTCGCTTCAGGAACCGCTTGTGGTAGCCGGTGGTCTGACCCAGGAACCCGTTGATCACGTTCACGTGGCACTGGGTCAGCATCGCGGGCACCGGATCGTACTTGGCCGCGAAGGAGAAGAGGGTGAAGTAGTCGGCCTCGGCCGTGCGCAACCGGGCGTAATCACTGGTGTCGATGTCCGAGAACTCGTACAGCAGGGGATTGGTGTACAGGCGCCAGCCGGCGAAGGCCAGCGCCCGGCCGTCGTCGCGGCGGGACTCGCGGGCCGGGTCCAGCCCGTCCCCGTCGAACGGCTCGGGGCAGATGTCGGTCCCCAGATAGGAGAGGGCGATGTCGAAGGTGTCAGTCGCCGAGCACATGGCGAACAGGAACCCGCCCCTCTCCATGTAATGGAGGACAGACTGGACGACCGCGTGCTTGAGCTGCCAGACCGACTCGAAACCCAGCGTGGCCGCCAGCTCCTCGTTGAACTGCTTCTGCTCCAGGTACCACGGTTCCAGCCCGAAGACCCCGTAGAACTTGCCGTACTGACCGGTGAAATCCTCGTGGTGCAGGTGCAGCCAGTCGTACCCGGCCAGCTGCCCGGCGAGGACCTCGGCGTCGAAGACCACGTCGTAGGGGACCTCGGCGTAGGTCAGGGCCAGGGTCACCGCATCGTCCCAGGGCTGGAAGTTGGGGGGCGCGTAGACGGCGATGCGGGGCGGTTTCTCGAGCAGCACCTCCTCCATGTTCTCCTGGGCGACGGTCTGGCGGATGACCGCCAGCTCGCCGGCCCCGATCTCCTCGAATTGCACTCCCAGCAACCGGGCCTCCAGCCGCGCTCTCTCGGTCGCTTCCATCAGGAAGCTGCCTCCGCGGTAGTTGAGCAACCAGGTGACCTTGCCACCCGCCTGCAGGGCGTGGTAGGTGTGCCCGTAGGCCCGCAGGTGGTTGGTCTGGTCGAGGTCCATCGGCACGAGCAGGTATTCGCCGGCGCCGGCGAAACTCGCGCCGCCGGCGAGGACTGCGACCAGCCCCAGGGTCAAGCCGAGGGACCGGCCGCGGCAGGTGAATCGGGAGTGAAGGGGCCTCATGGCAAGCTCCGCAGGGAATCCCGGATATCGTCGGCGAAGAGGTACTCCGGATACTGGGTCAGCAACCGCTCGTAGGCCTGCCGGGCGCGGACGTCGTCCTCCTCAGCGGCCAGGATACGGCCCTGCAACGCCAGGGCCTCGGCGGGGTAACGGCCGTCGGGATGATCCAGGATTATCCGGTCGCACTGCGCCAGCGCCGGTCCCGACTCTCCCGCGGCCCAGTAAAGATGGGCCAGCTCGAAGCGGGCCCGTTCGAGCAGGTACTGCGGCAGCTGCAGATCCAGCTCCGCAGCCGCGGTGGCGATGAACCGTTTCAGGGCTACCCGCTGGGAGTCCGGCGCGGCCGTGAGCTCGAAATAGGTGCTGCGCGCGTAGAGGGCGAGCATACCCGGCCCGCCGCTGGGATTGACCAGCTCCTCGGCGATGGCCAGGCCGAGATCGAGCGCGTCGTTGGCGTAGTTGGCCCTGGGGTCGTCCTTGGCAACCGCGGCGAACCGGTCGCGCGCGGTCTCCCAGTGCCCCTCAGCCAGGTCCAGTCTCGCCAGGTGGTAGTGGGCGTGACCGGCTGCGGCGCGGAACCGGGTGCCACGTCCGAGGCGGGTCAGAACCTCGCGGCCGCGGGTGGTATCCCCGGCGGCGAGATAGCACTCCCCCAGGGTGAGGCGGGCCAGGGCCACCCCCTCCAGGGGGAGATCCAGGTCGGTCAGCAGCCTCTCGAGCCGTTCCGCCGCCACCGACGGCTGCCGCAACACGTCCCGCGTGAAGTGAGCCAGGCGGATCTGCGCCGAGTAGAGATGCGGGGAATGAGGGTTGCCCTGCTTGACCAAGGCCAGCATCCGGGCGAAGCGGTCGGCGGCGGTGGCCGGGTCGGCAGCCAGGGCACCTGCCGCCAGGGCGTCCTCACACACCTGGGCCAGGATCTCCAGAACTCGAGCCCGCAGGCCGGGCGCCAGGGCCGCCTGGCGGTTCATCTCCTCCAGCACCGAGAGCATGAAGTCGGTGACGGCGGCCCGCGGTTCGTTTTCGCCGATCAGGGGCGCCTCCCGCGCCAGCGTGGCGACGGTCTGCAGCAGGGCCAGGCTGCCGGCCCGGCTGGCCAGCAGGGGCTGGGCGAAGGAAACCGCCTCGTCCGCCCGGCCCTGCATCAGCAGCAGGTGGACCACGAGCAACCTCTCGGCCGGAACGCTGGACGGCTCAGCGATCCTCTCGGTCAGGCACGGGATCAGGGGCGCCAGGTCGGCGGCGGCGAAACCGCCGTCCAGCAGGTCGGTGCGAACCAGGGGCAGGTTCAGGGGATTGGCGCGCAGCTCGCCGCTCAACTCGTGGCAACCCTCCTCGTACCTCCCGAGCAGGAGCAGCAGGACCGCCCGCTGGCGAGCCAGCAAGCGCGGCTCGGCGAAGGCCAGGCGCACCGAATCACTAAGGGCGAGCCCCTCCGCCGGATAACCGGCTTCCCGCCAGAGATCGACCGCCACGATCACTCCGCTGCGGCGGTTGGGGCTGTTGGCAATGAAACCGCTCAGGGCTGCTCCCGCCCCGGCGAGATCACCCAGGGCGATCTGCGAGATCGCCAGCCCGCGCAGCAGGCGAGCCGAACGGGGTCGATCCGCCAGCGCTTCATGGCAAAGAGTCACCGCGGTGGTGTGATCCTCCTGCGCCTGGGCCAGGCGAATCCACCGCGGCAGCAGTTCCCGCCGCGGGACGCCCTTTTGCGCCAGCTCCTCGAGCAGCGCCTCGGCGCGCGAGAGATTGCTCAACATTAGCAGCTGGTCCACCTCGTGCAGGCGCCGGCGCAGGTCGAAAGCCGCCCGCGGATCGAGACGGCCGGCGAGGGGGGGCCGTTGCGCCGCAGCCGGCGAGGGTCCCGATCCACCCAGGCCGGCCGCCAGGAGCGCCAGGCAGGCGAGGCATAACACGACGGGTCCCGACCAGCCGGACCACTTCGGGCGAGGCCGGGTCCCGCTCATGGCCGCCCCTCCTCGCCGCTGGTTATACCCGGCCGGACGCCCTGGTGCAGCTGTTCCAGAGCCTGGAAGTACCGGCGCACCAGCTCGCGGTACTCCAGGGGAGCCTTTTCCACCGGCTGATACCGCAGGCGGAAGGGCGTGTCCGAATCGATGGTCTCGGGAGGCAGTTCACCCGCCCGATCGGGATCGAACATCCGCTGGGCGGTCCGGCTCTCGCGGCGGGCGCTGAAGTCACGCTTGCGGGCCGAGTTGTGCATGTCGAGCAGCCGGCTGAGGATGCGCTCCTGCCGGGCCAGGGTCTGTTCGTCGATCAACCCCTGGTCGAAGTCCTGCACTACCTTTTCCATCTCCCGGGCCAGCTCCTCGACGTCGCCCAGCAGGCGCTCACCCTCCTGGAGCTGTCGCTCCAGTTCACCCAGGTCGCGGGCCTGTCCTGCCAGGGATTCCTGATCCGTTTCCAGACGCTCCATCCGCGCCCGGATTTCCTGGCTCAGACCCCGGTTTTGCAGCTGCTGGCGCAGCCGCTCTGCCAGCCCGTTCAGACCTGCCTGCTCGCGCGCCATCTGCTTCAACCTCTGGCCCAGCGAGGGCTGGGAACAGCTGCCCCCGCCGCCGCTCATCTGCGCCTGGGTCAGCAGACCGATGATGATCTCGTTCATGGCCCCGAGGCTCTGGCGGGAAGTCCGGCGGGCGACCGTGCCCCGCCCGGCTTCGAGCCCCTCGACGCTCTGGCCGAGCATCCCGATCAGCTTGTCGAGTTCCTTCACCAGCTTCAAGGTCTGCATGGGGTCGGCCGTCGACAACGCCTGCAGGCGGTCACGAACACCGCGGGTGGCCTTCAGCACCCGGAACTGGCGGCGCGTGAGCTCACCGGCCCGGACGTCCCGCAGGTCTTCCGGGACCACGGCCGCGATCTGCTCCTCCTCGGCCGAAAGGGACAGCAGATCCGCGGCCAGGCGGTGGAGCGAGGCAACCTCGAACTGGCTGAGGGCCATCTGCATGGCCAGCTGGCTCTGCAACAGGACGTGATATAGGGCGGCCAGGTCGCGCAACGCCTGCTGCTGCGGCGGCGAGGCTTCGCTCCGCTGGCCTTCTTGCAACTGTCGGGCCGCTTCCCGCATGGATTCGCCGGTATGCTGCTCGGCCAGTTCCTGCAATGCCTTCTGCAGCGCCTCCTGCAGCTCGTCGTTCGCCGGCCCGCACTCGCCAGCGGATTCCTCCTCCTGCTGGCGGGCCATCGCTTCCTGGAGCTGTTTTTCGAGCTGCTCGATCTGCTCGGCGAGCGCCTCCTGGCGCCGGGCGAGTTCCTCGTCCGTAGGCGCGCCCTGCTGCTCGGCCTGGTCGGCCGTCGCCTCGCTCTCCTGGGCACCGGCTTCCTCTGACTGCCGGTCCGCTTCCCCGGCCTCCTCCGGCGAGTCTGGTTCCCCTTCCGCGGGCCCGGGCCGGTTCTCGTCCAGCAGCTCCTGTTGCTGGCGAATCATCTCGGCCAGCAGCGACGTGAAACCTTCCAGCTCCTGTTCCTGGGCGAGCTGTTTCAGCAGGGCGAGCGCCCGATCCAGGCGCCGGATCATCTCCTGCTGGTTCCGGGACACCTCCTCGATGGCCCGGCGGATCTCCTCCGGCGACAGCTTGGCGACGGCGCCCTCGAGCGCTGCGAGCAGGCGGTCCAGCTCCTCGTTCCGGATCTGGGCCAGCAGATCGGCGACCTGGTCCATCTTGGCCACCAGCTCGGCCGAAGTGAGGTGGTTCTCCGCCAGCGCGGCCAGGTCGTTCTGCAGCTGTTCGGCCACCCCGGCCAGCTCCTCCTGCAGGATCTTCTGGCGGGAGACCGCTTCCTCCATTTCCTGCCGGCGCGCCCAGTCGGGCAGGGGATCCTTCTTCAGCTCGCGATCGAGCCGGGCCAGGTCGCCGGCCAGGCTCTCGCTGCGGCGCCGAATCGCCTCCAGGTCGGCGAGCCGATCCTCCCCCTGGCCCACCTGGTCGGCGAGGATGTCAGCGGCCGAGGGCAAGGTGAAGCGCAAGACGCCCGACCGGCCGCGGCCCGGGGGGCCAGGCCGGCGATTGTCCCGGACCTCCAGGCACAGGACCAGGACATCCCCGGGAATCAGGTCCAGGTCCCCGGTGTCCAGCTGCAGCTCCCGCACCACCCGCAAGCTGGAGTCGGTGCTGTCGAGGGCGGCTACCCCCAGATGGAGAGGGCCGAAGCCGGTGCCGAAGGTCTTCCGAGGCGGCGAATCGGCAGGCTCGGTCGGGGCCCGTTCCGACCGCCAGACGGGCAACCGGCGCCAGGAATCATCGCCCGCCCCGCCGGGCGCGCCGGAGCCACCGGTCTCCTCCAGACGACAGAGCAAATCGACCTCGCTCACCCCGAAGTCATCCCCCGCCTCGGCGAGGAGTCGCAGATCCTCGGCCAGCGGCAGCAGGCCGTCGTTCTCCGCCAGCGGTTGCAACCCGGCGATCGGATCCAGGTCCGGGATCACGGCCAGCTCGTACCTCAGCCGGGAGCCGTTCTCCAGGCCGTGCTCGTCCTGCAGGAACAGGGAGTAGGAAAAAGATTCACGGACGAAAACCTCGCCGCTCACGACCCCATCCTCGATTCCAAAGGCCAGGGTGTCACCCGTGCTGGTCACCGCGGCCGCCCGGCGTACCGGATGGTTGACCTGGCCGCGCCACTCCAGGCGGCTGCCGGCGAGGACCTCCAGGTACGACGGCACCCGGGGCAACCGCTGCGGCGGCAGACCGGTATAAGCAGGAGGAAAGATCTGGGCCGCCAGAACCGTCAGCAGGGGCGGATGCCGCACCGCCACCCGGCCCGTCCCGGTGGTCAGGCCGTCGCGCCGGAACCGGAAAGCGAAGGATTCACGCACCTCCTCCAGGCGGGCCAGGACCCGGCGGCAAGGGGCCGGTCTCACCAGGGGGTCGGGAGCGCAGGGAACCGGGTTCCAGAGCCCGCTGCCGCTGCGAACCTCGCAGACGACCGGCTGGTGGCCGGTTCCGAAATCGAGGGCGGTCAGCTGGGCGCTCTGCCCGGCGACGACCTCGGTCGGGCCGGCGGAAAGGTACAGCCCCGCCTCCGGTGCGTAGGTCTCGACGACCCAGGGCCGCCTCAGCCGGTCGAGACCGGACCGCAGCCGCTCCGGGAAGCTGGACAGGGCTCCCGCGACGATGGCCGCCAGCAGGACGGCCGCCACCAGGGTCCGCGCGGCCCACGGCAGCGGTAACAGGCGGCCCAGCTCGATCCGGTCGGCCATCCCGGCCGCGAGGGCGAACAGGCGCCGGACCAGCTCGGCGCCAACTGCATCGGCGCCGCGCCACCGGTCAGGCCGGCGACACGCCTCCTCGGCGGCTACCAGCACGTTGGCAAACGATTCTTCTCGCTCCAGCTCCCGGCACAGGGTCTGCCGGTCACGCAGCCGGCGCCAGGGGCGCCAGATCAGGTGCCCAAGGCCGGCCAGGAACACCGCGACGCAGCAGGCGGCGAGCCCGATCTTCACCGTCACGGACGCCAGCGTGACGCCACCGAGGGCCCAGGCGGCGCCCAGGACCGCGGTCCCCGCCAGGACACCAATCGCCAGCAGGCCGTGACCGAACAAGCGTAATCTGGCCGCTCTCAGGCGCGCGCCCAGATACCGGTCGAAACTGCGCTTGGCTCCCGGTAAACCCAAAATCGCCAACCTTCGCGGGCGGAAAAGATCAGGTCGGGAGGCGGCCGGGCAGGGCCTGCCCCCCGCCTCCAGAAACCGTGGCTACGGGTGGGTCAGGGCATACATGAGAATGTTGACCGCCATGCGCACCGCTGCTTCCCGTACCTCCGGCGGATCCCCGTGCACGCCGGGATCCTCCAGGCCATCCCCGATATCGCTGGAGTAGGAATAGAAGATGACCAGCCGGCCGTCCTTCCATACGCCTAACCCCTGGGCCGGTTCCCCGTCGTGCTCGTGGATCTTCGGCAGACCCGGCAGATCATAATAGCAACTGTAGAGCGGAAAAGCGGCCGGCAACCGGACCAGGGGATTGTCGGGAAACAGAGCCGCCACCATCTCGCGGAACGAGGCGTCCAGCCCGTAGTTGTCGTCGGCATAGAGAAACCCGCCGGCCATCAGGTAGCGACGCAGCTCGGCCAGCTCGGTGTCGTCCAGAGCGATCCGGCCGTGGCCGGAAAGGTAGAGAAACGGGTACTGGTAGAGATCCTCGCTGTCGAGGGTGACCACCGCCTCGACGGCCGCGGTGGGAATCCCGGTCCGCAGGCGGAACTCCCGCAGCCAGTTGGGCAGGGAGCTGGGGTCGCAGTACCAGTCGCCGCCGCCGCCGTAGTTGAGCCGGGCGATGGTGATCTCGTCCCCCGCCGGCTGGGCCCCAACGTGGCCGGCGGCCAGCAACCCGAGCACGGCCAGGCACCCCAAGGCCGCCCCCGCGAGGAATCGCAGCCGGGACTCGGCTGCCACAGTGGTGCAAACTCTCCGGTCAATCATCGTCGGGCCTGATGGTGGTTGCGTTGACGGGGCCGGGATACCGCGGCAGAGTGACCTCGGCCACGGCGCCCCGGGTCCCGGTCCGGTTACGCAGGGTGATCATGCCGTCCATCTTGTCGAGCAGGTTGCGACAGATGGCGAGACCGAGTCCGGTCCCGGTGCTCTTGGTGGAAAAATAGGGATCGAACAGCCGACCGGCCACCTCGCTATCCAGGCCCGGGCCGTCGTCCTCCCAGATCAGCGTGACCGCCCGGTCGGTTACCCGCCAGCGCACCGCGAGGCCCAGCTCCTCGATCCCCCCGCAGGCATCGATGGAATTCTCCATCAGGTTACCCAGGACCTTGACCAGCGATTCCTCGTGGGCCAGCACGGTCGGGACTTCATCAGCCGCGATGCGCGGCGGCGACCCACGCGGGCGGACGGTCTCGTCGGCGGTCCGGTAGCCCGCCACCACCTTCGCCACCACGGTCTCGAGATCTACCTCGGCACATTCGAGTTCGTCTGGACGCCCCAGCAGGCTGAACTCGGCCGCGATCGAGCGCAGCAGCGTCACCTGCTGCAAGATGCGCTCGACCGTCTCGGTCACGATCCGGTCCAGATCGGGCGCTTGGTCGCAATAGGCCTGGTTCAGCAGCTGGATCGAGAGCTGGATCGGGGTGAGCGGATTCTTGATCTCGTGGGCCACCTGACGCGCCAGCTCGGCGTTCAGGGCCAGTCGCTTGTTGTTCAGGAACTCGGTGACGTCCTCGAAGACGAGCATGGTGTCGCGGCGCCCGTCCGGCAGCTCAAGCGGAGCCAGCCGGCCCCGCAGGGTCCGGCGCCCGCCGGCACCGCGCAGCTCGCCCTCGCCCTCGGCTCCGGGGCCCACAACCTCGGCGAACCCCGCCAGGACCCGGGCTGCCCGCTCCTGGCGATCGCCGCCAGCCCGCCCGTAGAAATCGTTCAGGATGGCATCACCGGCCGGATTGAGGGCGACCAGGCACCCGGCGTCGTCGAAGACGGCGACGCCGACCGGCACCCGGTCCAGCACCGTGGTCAGGAACTGCTCCCGCTCGGCCAGCCGATCGCGCGCCCGGCCCAGCTCGTCCCGCATGGCCCCGAAGGAAGCCGCCAGGGTACCCACCTCGTCCCGTCCCGATTCCGGCAAGGGAGCGCCGAAATCGCCACCGGCCAAACGGCGCGTGGCCGTGACCAGGATCCGCAGCGGGCCGAAGATGTTCCAAGTCATCAAAAGGGCCATCAAGGCGGCGGCCAGCAGGATCAGAGAAGCCAGGCCGGCCAGGAACAGAACCGTCTGCTCCCGCTGGGCGGCGAAATCGAGAGCCCGCGCGGGGAAGTTGACCGCCAGGACGGCCGGCTGCTGCCGCCGCTTCAGCTGCTGGCCGGTCGGATCGAAGGCCAGCGCCGGCACCGCCGCGCAGCCGGTGAAAGACAGGCGGGTGCGGGGATTGGCGTGGAGATAAGGGTTGGCCGGATGGCGCAGCACCCAGCGCATCATGGCCGGCGGCGTCATCAGGGGCGTCAGGCCCGAGAAAACCCTTTCGGGATGGCTGGCGAGGACGGTCTGCCCGTCGACCCGCAAGGTGACCTCGCCCTGGACGATCTCCGCCAGGCCGGCCACGAGGTCACTGCCGGCCCGCTGCCGGTAGAAGAAGAACCCGTCGTGCCGACGCTCCGGGAGGATCCCCGCCGCACCCGCCGGCCCGCCCAGGGTGTCCGGCATCACGGCGGTCAGGTCGATCGGGATCACGGTGCCGAGGAAAAGCTCGGAGCCGTCGTCGACCACCACCAGCGGCGACTGGCGCGCCGCCTGGAGCAGGGTATCGGACTCGGCGTCGTCGAGGTCGCTGAGGGTCTCGTCAAGGAGCAGCCGGCCGTCGGCGGCAAAGACCATGCCCTGCCGGACGGCGAAGGGACCGACGGGGCGCTGGCCGGCCAGGCGGCCGACCAGCAGGTCGGCGATGTACTCACTCTCGGCCATGGCGCTGGCCTGCTCGGTGAGCATGCCCTGCAGCTGGCCCAGGGCGGCAGCCAGTCCGTCTCGGGTCTGGTTCCGGGCCTCGCGGTCGATTCTTTCGAGGCTCAAGCGATCGACCGACATCCCCGCCATCAGCAGGAGCAACAACCCCAGCGCCATGTATCCGGCCAGGAACCGTTCCTGGAAACCGAGGCGCAGGCCGGCCCGCTCCCCGGCGAGCAGGCGCCCGGCGAGCACCGCGGCGGCCAGACCGGCCAGCAGCAACAGGTCCAGCAGGACCAGGCGGGAGAGGTCGAGCAGGACATCGATCAGACCGGGAACCTGCAAGCCGAGCAGGAAACCCTCGCCCGGACGGCCGCCCACCGTCGCCGGCAGTAGGCGCCAGAGGCAGTGGTAGGCGGACCCGTCGACCTTCACCACTCCCCGCTCGACGCGGTTTCCCCGCAAGGCGGCGGCCACCGGGGCCGACTCGGGATCGGGGAAGCCGCCCGGTCCCGCATCCAGCCAGCCCTCGGCATCTCCGCGCAGGAGCAACAAGGGACGGTCCACCTCGGCGCGAGGCCGGTAGGCTCCGGGTTCGGACTCAGCCGACGCGCCGCCAAGCAGGGTGGTCAGGGTGGTGATCCTCTTGGACTGCACGGGCAGCTCCACGCGGAGCCGGCCGCGACCACCGGTGCGCGGGACCTCGCCCCGCATCACCCGCTCCTCGCCCGTCGGGTAGCGACGGACCTCGGTTTGCAGCAGCACCGGGCCGGGCAGCGCGGCCTCCGGCGACAGCCCGGTCCGCCACTCCGACCGGGCCCTGACCTCGTAACCGAAATCACGGAAAAAACCCGAGGCGAACAGGCTCTCGGTGAAACCGTCGTCGTCGAGGATCTCCACCAGGCAGGGCAGACCGAGGTCGCGGACCGCCGACCCGCGCCAGAGATCGTAGGCGGCCCGGTTCCGCCACAGCCCGGCCGACAGCAGCGAGTAATCCGCAGGCCCGGCCGGCTCCGCCCGAGTCATCTCGGCCAGGACGTCTTCCATCAGGAACTGAATCCAGTCATCCTGCGGCAGGACGATCTGCTCGGCCTTGCGCTCCAGCCAGGACCTCTCGGCCCTCCCGTAGGCCTCGGCCAGGAAGACGTAGTTAACCCCGACGGTCAAGAGGAAGGGAATCGCCAGGTACAGGCGGCGCAGCGGCAGGTCCCGGGCCAGAACCCGCGGCACGCCCCGCCAGAGAACGAATACAACCGCCGCCAGGGCCAGCCGGGAAGCGAGGGCCAGCTCCGGTGCGGCCAGCGCCACGGCCGCTCCCGCCAGGATCGCCCCGGCCAGACCCGGCCAGGTGGCAACCCGGGAGCGCCAGCGCGCCGCCAAGAAAGTCAGCAGCACCAGGACCGTCCCCGAGATCAGGAGCAGCACCAGATGCAGGGCCCAGAACGAGAGGAACCGGAAAGGGATCTTGGGCCCGATCAGGCGGGCGTTGGCATTCTCCACGATCTCGGCGGCGAGGGCGCGCAGCAGCAGTAACAGGGCCGCGGCCAGCAGGCCGAACAGCACTGCCAGCGGCCACCGTGACGGCAGACGGCTGGCCGCCGTTTCGTCGTCGGTAACCCGGTCGCCGGCCGGCCGGATCAGCAACCAGGCACAGACCGCCAGCAGCAGCGCCGAAAGCACGGCGTCGGCGGCCGAGGCAAACCATCCCCCCGCCAGGGGGGTGGCGAAGTAAGCGGGGTCGACGAGACTGGCCAGCTCCCCCGGCAACGCCGGGAGCCGCTGGCCGGGAAAGGCTGGCTGGACCCAGCGGAAGAAATCCACCCCGACCAGCAGGCCGCGGCCGGCCACCAGCCCAGCCACCAGCCCGGCCATCCCGAAAGCAGACCAGGCCCAGGAAACGACGGCGACGCACCAGACCACCAGCAGCAGCATGAGTCGGCGCGAGGCCAGACGCTCCTCCTGCAGGCCCCACGGCTGGTGCCTGGCGGTCAGCCTCAGCACCCAGGTTTCCCCGCCCGCCGGACCGAGCTCCAGCTCCCGGACCAGGGTAAACCCCTGGCCGGCATCACCAGCCCAGCGCTCCGGTTCGCTGGAGTCGACCCGAACCACCTCGGCCTGGACCTGGACCGTCCCCTCCCCCGCCGCAGGGTCGAACCGGTGGCCGCGCGAGCCCTCCTCGCTCTCCGCCCCGGCCAGGCCCACCTGCAACTCCAGCTCCGCCGGCTCGCCGTCGGCCAGCCGCACCGGGACCAGGTGACGCCAGTACCATCCCTCGCTGCCGGGCTGGATGGCATGCCGGGGCAAGCTGTCCCCCTCGCCGGGAAAGAGCGGCAAGGGCACGGCACCCTCGTCCCAGGCAACCCGCTCGCCTTCTCGCCAGAGCGTGAGGCCGAGGGGGAAGCGGGGGGCGAACGCGAAGGCGGAGCGCCAGCTGGCGGCCAGGTCAGCGAGCAGCGGGAACGGTTGCTCAGCGAGGGCCCGGTCGACGGCCCGGCCCGACAGGCTGGACACTGCCTCGCTGAGAGAATCGAGGGCTTCCTCTTCCCGTTGCAAGGCCACGGCCAGCGCCTGGCGGCCCTCATCCTCCCGCCCGGCGGAGCCGGGGGCGCGCCAGGGCCGGGCCGAGGCCGCGACCAGCAGCAGGATCAGCTCGGCCGTCAGACAGCAGATCACTCCCGCCCGGCGCCCGTCTCCAGCGCGCCAGGCGATTACGAGAAGACCAGCGGTAAGCGCCGCGAGGAGCAGGAAGCCCAGTGAGAACAGAAGGTGAGGCGCGCCAGCGCCCCGGGCGGAGAAAAAGAGAAAAACCCCCTGCGAGACCAGGCAGAGGGCGGTCAGAAGACGCAGGAGCGGCTTTTCTGGCCGCGTCATGGGGTAGACACCTCCACCGGCGAGAACCTGACCCGGGCTTGAACCCAGGCTAACGGATGGCCCGGATCCCCGCCAGCTCCCACCCGGTCGGGGTGCGGGACAGGGTGAAGACGAGTCGCTCGGCGATGGAGTCGTCGGCCCTGGCCCGGCGATACTCCCACTCCGCCACCGCGTGAACCAGCTCCCCGACAGGCTCGTCCTGGAACCGGCTGAACCGGAATGAGTCGGTCCGGGCCGATTGGAACAGATTCTTGAAGAAATAGAAAGCCTGATCGGGACTGTAGTGGTTGTCCCGTTCGGGCACGCGGTTGATGGCAATCTGCACCCCGGCGGGGGCCACCATCTCCGCCAGCGCCGTGTGATCGCCGGCCAGCCAGGCCTGGCTGATGGCCGCAAATACCAGACCGGAATCGGTCTTGACCTGGTCCTGCTCTTCTGCGACCCGGGCAGTGTCCAGGGAATCTGTTGCCTCAGGATCCGCCCCGGCCTGGTCCTGGGCCCAGCCGCCACACGGGCAACCGATCACCAGAAAAAACACCACGGTGAGGAACGGGAAAAGCCGGACAGGAAGGGGCCGGTTCGAGGTCGTTAACAATCGCGCCAAACGTCGCTCCCCGCGCAAGATGTTGATAGCCAGGGGCGGGCGGTGAATATTCGCAAGGGGCGTGCCACTTCGCCGGAAGCCCCTCCTCGCTGGATTGTACCTCAAATTGCCGTCAGGGGAAAAGATTCCCGGATCGGCTCGTGAAAAAAAGGGGCCAACCCGGCCTCGCCCGAGGACAGACCCGGGCTTCTCGCCTGGCCCGAGGGCCCCTGGGGGATGCCGGTGTGCACAGCCGGGGCAGGCTTCGCTTCGCTCGCTCTGACCGCACGGGTTTGGCGACACCCACCTCCCCAGCTCGCTCAGAGGCGCCTGCCCCGGCAGTGCACACCGGCACCCCTTCGGCTCGTTCGGTCAGGCGAGAGGCCTGGGGCCTGAAGGTAAAACGAGTCCACGGCCTAAAGGTTGTGCCACGTGGCAAAAACCGTGATCAAATGAACAGGCCCACCGCAAAATGAGCTCGCGGCCCCGCGCCCAAATCGCAACGGCGCCTCTGAACGAGCGGCAAAACGCCTCCCATTCGGGTGGGAGGCGTCTGCTAAGCGAGTGAAGCGAAGCCGGGGCGATTTGGGCGCGGGGCCGCTACATGGCGGGCTGAGCGCGCTTACGATCGATGATCCGCCGCTCGGTCCACCAGACCAGCACCGGGCTGGCGATGAAGATGGACGAGTAGGTTCCGATCAGGACCCCGAAGCAGAGCGCGAAGGCGAAATCGTGAATCACCGCGCCCCCGAGGCTGTAGAGCATGCCGGCGACGATGAGGGTGGTCAGCGAGGTCAGGACGGTCCGGCTCAGGCACTCGTTGATGGACCGGTTGATGACGCTGCGGTACGACTCCTTGCGACGCAGCCGCATGTTCTCCCGGATCCGGTCGAAGACGACGATCGTGTCGTTGAGCGAGTATCCGATGATCGTCAGGAAGGCCGCGATGATCGACAAGGAGATCTCCCGATCCAGCAGCGAGAACACGCCCAGGGTGATGGTCACGG
>CAZAHC010000068.1:0-5495 GCA_964484595.1 uncultured Fibrobacteraceae bacterium
GCAGTAACATTTCCGGTCAGTGCGGTCGAGATCGGTCCGGTGGAAGTCCCCCGCCTCCCAGCGCTCGCGCCACTTCTTTTCCAGCCGGGCAAAGTCGTAATCAGCCATGGATTCCCTTCCCACCGCCGCGGGCGGCAAGCCTCACCGCCAGGACCACCGCCCCGCGCGGCGGAGCCCGCCGCCCGTCCGGGGAGAAGCCCTGGTGACAGGGGCGAACAATAACCGAGAAACTACCAGGGATTCCAGGTCAAAAAAATGAGGCTAGCGGGCCAGGACCGCGCGCCCGCTGAGGGTTCCCTCCGGATGAATGAGCCGGAAGAGGTAAGTACCGGCGGCGACGGCCCGCCCGCGTCCGTCGCACCCGTTCCAGAGAATCCCCTCCCGGGCTACCGGGTTCTCGATCCGCAGGCAGCGCAAACGCCGGCCGCGCAGGTCGTAGATCTCCAGCTCGGCGGGGCCGCGCCGCACTCCCTGCCAGTGCACTCGCAGATCTCCGGCTGCGGGATTCGGCCAGAGCCGCAGGCCGGGGGCCGGCCAGTCCAGGCCGGCAAGGTCGGTGGCCGGACCGCCACCCAGGGGTAAGACGCCGCTGTTCCGGCCGTCGGCCCGCGCCGCCGCCCAGCAGCCTGCCTCCCCCGGCAGAGGCCGCAGCGGCAAGGTGGTCACGACGTCATCCAGGCAGGAAACCAGGAACAGGCCGTCCGCGCCGACGGGGCAAAGGGCCGCGGCAACGGGAGCGCCGGCATCGAACAAGTGGCCGCTCTGGCTCAGGCCCTGCCAGGTAACCAGGTCGAGCCCGCCTCCGGCGTCATACCAGGCGGCGGTGGCTCCCTGCAGGTCGGGAACGCTGGGAATGACCTCCTCCCAACCGACCGAGGCCAGGAACCGGGCCTCGGCGCCGTCGCCACTGGCGAAGTCCCAGACCAGCGGAGGAGGCAGCTTGGCCCAGCGCACCCGCAAGTACCCCGAGGGGTTCGAGGCCTGAACCCGAAAACCGGTCACCGGCTGGACGTCCACCCCACCGCCGCTGGCGAGACTGGCCGCGGCCAGCGAGAACTCGGCATCCTCGCCCGTGCCGCTGCGGACGAGTCCCCAGGTGGTAATCCGCAGGGAGGAGGCATCGATGCGCGCCACCGCAGGATCGGCCAGGATTTCCCAGCCGCCGGCGCCGGGGGCCGGCAGAACGGTCCCGTCCGGCGCCTTGGGCAGACCGTCGCCACCGAAGACGCGGGCGGTGACCAGCCCGGCCGGGGGCGGCTCGTGCATCAGGACGATCACGTCGTGCAGGCCGTCGGCGTCGACATCGGCCAGCACCGGCGCCCCCGGGGAGCCGTCGCCCAGGGCGACGGGCCAGCCGGGAAGCGTCGTCCCGGCAGCATCCAGCACCACGAGCTGCCCGCTCGCCAGGGCGACCACGATCTCCTCCTGGCCTGTCTCCCGCAAGCTGCCGACCGCGGGAGATCGCGGCTGGGTGCCGCCGAGCGGGAAGGAGTCTAGCAGGGTACCCGTGGCAGAGAGCCGGTAGCAGGTTCCCGCCTCGTCGGCCAGGACCACCTCGCGCTGCCCGGACTGCTGCTGGATCCCCACGGGTGCGGTCAGGGCCACGTTGGGCGGGGCGATCTCCCGGGTGACGACCGAGCCGTCGCCACCCAGGTAATAGACCCGGCCGAAATCGGAGGCGACCACAACCTCGTCCCCGGCCTGGCCATCGAGATCCCAGACCAGGGGACCGGAAAGAGGTCCGCTCAGGGTGCTCGGCAGGAAGAGGAAAACGGGCCAGCCGGGTCTTTGCTGGCCGGTGGCGGTGAAGGCATGGACCTGGCGGGCCAGGGGATCGACGGAGAAGTACGAGGTCAGGACCACCGATGGCCCCTCGGTGCCGGCCAGCTGACCGCAGTTGGGCCAGCCGGAAACCGGACCACCCAGGACGGCCCGGAAGGCGCTCCCCTCCTCGCCCGGAGCTTGATCAACCGACAGGGTGATCATCCCCTGTCCCGACCTCAGCTTCACCACGACGAAGAAGAGACCGGCGGGGCTGGCCTGGAACAGCCCGCCTTCGGCCGCGCCGGGACCACCGCTGTCGATCCGCAACGGAGCCTGGCCCCACTCCGGTTCCTGCAGCCAGCGAGTGTTGTGGATCTCCAGGACCACGTCGAGATCTGGTGCAGGTACGACCTCCACCCGGCAGCGGCCGCCGGGCAGGACCGTGAGGCGCCGCCCGAGCACGCGGCGGCCGTTCTGCCCGCCGAGCGAATCGGTCACCGCCCCGCCGATGGGCACCGGCTGCAGGGCAGCCTCCATCGCCCCCTGGATCTGCAGCAGCCCCCACCCCCGGACGCTGTCCGGGGAGCAAGATGGTGACAGGGTGATGGTGCCGGACCCGTCGGGGGTTTCGGCGGTGCCGACATAAGCCGCGGTTCCCTTCAGCAGGATCTTGACCAGGTCGGCAGCGGGACCGCTGGCCGGCGCGGGTATCCCCTCCTGCTGCATCGCCTCGAGCAGCAGCGAGGCGCCTGCGGCGACGTGGGCGGCGGCCAGCGAGGTGCCGTACCGCCCGGAGTAGGTGTCGTTGGGTTCGTTGTCGGTGGTGGTGATGCGTCCGTCCGCGGGCAGCAACCCGCCCCCGGGAGCCACCAGATCCGGCTTTTCCAGCCCGAGCTGGCCGCGCCGGCTGAAGGCGGCCACCGCACCGGCGTCGTTGACGCTGCCCACGGTCAGCACCTGCGACAGGCGGGCGGGGTAACCGGGCGGCAGTCCGTCGTCGCCCTCGTTCCCGACCGCCACCACGGGCAGGATTCCCGCCGCCAGCAGGTCGCTCATGGCCTGGCTGATCCCGGCGTCGACTTCCCAGTTGACGGCAATCAGCGCCACCCGGATGCGGAAGGTATCCCGGTTGTCCAGGACCCAGGCGCAGGCGGCGAGGAAATCGCCCGCCCACTGGTGCCAGACGGTGTCGAAGTCGTAGAACTTGACGATCGTCAGCCGGGTCTCGCTGGCCACCCCTCGCAACGCGGGATCGATCTCCCCCGCCCCCGCCACCACTCCGGCCAGGGCGGTACCGTGATGGTGATAATCCCAGGGACCGACCGCACCCGGAAAATCGTCAGTGACGTCCTGCCAGCCGACCACCTTGTACTCCGGGAAAACCGGCCAGCCTAACTCGGCCGAGTACCAGTCGAGAGCGTGGCCCACCGCCGGCGGGGGCCCGTCGATGTTGTCGCGGGAGGGATCACCCAGATCGTCGTGAGCGGTATCGCAGCCAGAGTCGAGGATGGCGACGGTGGAGGTCCAGTCGCCCTGCACCCGCCAGGGATCAGCGGCGACCAGCTCGGCCCCCACCAGGGCCCGGCTTTCTTGCAGCGCGGGTCGTCCTTCCCGGTCCAGCATCACCCGGCAGCGGCCGGGGCCGAGAGCCAGAACCTCGCGGAGCCCGGCCGGGTCAACCTCCAGGACGGCCAGCTGCCCCAGGCGGGGCACCTCGTGCAACAGCCGGCACACCCCGCCGGCGGCCTGGGCTCGCTCGCGGGCCAGGGCCAGCCCCGCTCCGGTCTCCCCCCAGCACAGGAGCCGCAGGTTCCCCCGGGCCCAGGGACCGGGCCCCGGGTCGAACGGCGGGTCGTCCCCGCCCCGACTCGCTGGCGGCGACGCCTGCCGAGAGGACCGGGCCGCCGTCCTCAGCGCGGCCCAGTCGACCTCGCCGGCGACGAAGGACTGCAGCAGGTCCTCCACCCCGTCACCGTCGCGGTCCACGAGGCCGGCGGGCGGCGGAGCAGCGTTTCCCTCCGGGCCGGCGAACAGGAAGACCAGCAACCAGAGCAGGGGCCAGAGACCGGCCGCCTGCGCGCGGCGGGAGGAGAACGAGAACGGAGGAAACGGGAAGAAGCGAGATACCATCGATAAACCTTGGCCCGCGGCAAGGGTCTCGTCCGGCGCCGGCATTCCCCGCCAGAAGGCGGCCGGACCGGAGCGCCAGCGGGACGGTGGGGTGACAACCGGAATCGACAACTCTTACGCCCCGGTCGCGGTAGGGTTACGCGCGGGGCGCATCTTCAACCTACCGATCCGGCTGCCGGCAGGCAATGCCCAATCGCGATTCAGGAAACCCCGGCCAGATGCCGCAACCGACAGCCTCGCCCCTCACCCCGGAAATCGACGGCCACCACGTCGAAGCGAAACTCCTGGACCGCTTCGAGCTTCTGCTCGTGCAGGAACCGTCGCGCCAGAAAACGCAACCGGGCCACCTTGCCCCGGGTCACGCTCTGCTCGGGCGCGCCGTAGCTGTCGCTACGGCGCGTCTTGACCTCCACGAAGACCACCAGTGGCCCTCGTCGCATCACCAGGTCGATCTCTCCCTCGCGCTTGCGGAATCTGCGGGCCAGACAGACGTAGCCGCAAGCCTGGAAGAAGAGGCAGGCCATCTCCTCGCCGGCCCGCCCCAGCGAACCACGATCCGTTCCCCAGTTCACCGGTTCTCCCTGTCGACTGGGCATCGACTCTCCTTTCCGCGGCGGGCGGGACGGTGACGGCAGGGAGGAATTGGCGCGGGGAGATCAGCGCCCCGGGAATACCCTAGCGGGATTCGTTCCAGAGTCGCCCCTGGCCACAGGTGGCGACCGGTCGGTAGGTGAGACGATGCAGGGGACAGGGACCGAGCTCGCCGAGGGCGCTGCGGTGCCGGGGCGAGCCGTAGCCCTTGTTGCTGGCGAAGTCGTACCCCGGGAAAAACCGATCCCAGGCGCGCATGACGCGGTCGCGCAGGACCTTCGCCAAAATGGAGGCAGCGGCGATGGCGGCGCTCCGACCGTCTCCGCGCACGATGGCCTCGGCAGGGCAGGGCAGATCCGGCGGCACCTGCCGGCCGTCGACCAGCACCACCTCGGGAGCGGGCCTGAGCTTGCGCACGGCCCGGCTCATCGCCTGCAAGGTCGCTTGCAGGATATTTTCCTCGTCGATGGTGAGGGCGGAAACGGCGCAGGCGCCCCAGCAGAGGGCGTTCGCCTGGATCTCGGCCAGGAGGGATTCGCGCCGGGTGGCCGACAGCCGCTTGGAATCGTCCAGGTGAGCAGGGCCCCAGCAGCTGGGCAGGATGACCGCGGCGGCGACCACGGGGCCGGCCCAGCAACCGCGCCCCGCCTCGTCGACCCCGGCCAGCAAGCGCCGGCCGCCGCCGGAACGATCCCGGTCGAATCGAGCCAGGCTGCCGGCGGCCAGCGACATCGTCAGCGCCGGGGCGCCTCGCGGATCCTGGCCTTGCGGCCAGTCCGGCCCCGCAGGTAGTAAAGCTTGGCCCGGCGCACCCGGCCCCGCTTGACAACCTTCACCGAGGCCAGGTTGGGCGATTGCAGGGGAAACACCCGCTCGACGGCGATGCCGGAACTGATCTTCCGCACCATCGGCCTCGACAGCCTGCAAGGCCCGACCGCCGGCAACTTCATTGCCGACCACGTCAAGCCGAAGAACGTCGCGGTCATCCACGACAAGCAGCAGTACGGTGA
>CAZAHC010000068.1:5505-14157 GCA_964484595.1 uncultured Fibrobacteraceae bacterium
GGAACTGATCTTCCGCACCATCACTGTCTCCTCCAGGCCGGTGCCCCGACGGGCGATGACCGCTCCCTCGAAGGCCTGCAGGCGCGTCTTGCCCCCCTCGACGATCTTGACGTTGAGGACCACGGTGTCCCCGATCTGGAAGTCCGGCAGGTCGGAGCGCAATCCGTCCTGCCTCAGGGAATCGACGACGTTCATTACCAGCCTCCAGTAAGATGTGGCGCCGCCGGCCCGGCAATCGACCCGGGGTCCGACCCGGACGCCATCCTGTTTCGCGCTTGCGGTTATCGCTGCCGGCGGTCTAGGCCGCCGTTTCTAATCCTCGTCCCTTTCCTCGTCGGCCAGATCGGGCCGCTGCTGTCTCGTCTGGCTGCGGGCCTGTTCCCGGCGCCAGGCTTCGATCCGGGCGTGGTGTCCGGAGAGCAGGACCTCCGGCACCTCCAGGCCGCGGTAAACCGGCGGCTTGGTGTACCAGACGGTGTCCAGCCCGCCGTCCCGGTTGGCGGTGAAGCTGTCGCTGGCCGCCGATTCGCCGTCGTGCAGGACACCGGGCAGGCGCCGGACCATCGCGTCGATCACTACCAGGGCCGGCAACTCGCCGCCGGACAGAACGTAATCCCCGATCGAGATCTCCCGGGTGACTACCAGCTGCCGGGCACGCTCGTCGATCCCCTTGTAATGACCGCAGATCAGCAGCAGCTCACCGGTGCGCTCTGCCTCGGCCAGCAACTCCAGCACCAGCGGTTCCCGCAGGGTTTCACCCTGCGGGGTGGTCAGCACCACCGGTGAGTCCTCACGGCCGCGAGACGCCTCGACCGCTTCGACGATCGGGGGCGCCATCATTATCATGCCCGGGCCGCCGCCGTAGGCCGTGTCGTCCACCGTCCCGTGCTTGTCGACGGCGAAGTCCCTGATGTTCACGACCTCGTAGGCGACCTGGCCCTGCTTCTCCGCCCGGCCGAGAATGCTGGTTGCCAGGACCGTCCGGACCATCTCCGGGAACAGGGTCAGGACCTTAATCCGCAGCGACATCGAGCAGTCCCTCCGGCGGATCGATCCTCAGGGGCCCGACCAGACCGTCAGCACGGCGCAGGATTGGTTCGACGGCCGGGATCAGCACCTCGGTGCGGTCGCGCTCGACCACCAGGGTAATCTGGCCGCCGTAGCGCCGGACCTCCACGACCGGCCCGATGGTCTGCCCCGAAACCAGCTGCACCTCCCGGCCCAGAAACCGGAACGGCAGCCCGGCCTCCGGGCGGGGAAAATCGGGCTCGAGGTAGTCGGCGGGCCGGAAACCGATCCGCCTGCCCACCTGGCCCTCGGCCGCGTCCCGGTCGTCGCAACCGGCGACGAGCACCACCGTGGTTTCACCCACGGGTCGGCTCCGAACGACGGTCACCGGTCGGCCGGATTCCCAGACCAGGAACCGGCTCGCGAGCAACGGCGGAAACCAGTCCAGGAGCGGGTAGAGCTTGAACTCCCCTTTCAGCCCCACCGCCTTGACCACCTCGGCGATGGGAACGAAATCGCCGGCGGCGACCACGTCCGATCCTCCGGGGCTCACTCGAGAATCTCGAGGCCCAGGCGCTGGTCCGTCCGGGCGCTGACGGCCATGAGCAAGGTGCGAATCGCCCGCGCCGTCTGCCCGCCCTTGCCGATGACCTTTCCCAGATCTTCCGGATGGACACGCACCTGGAAGACCTCTCGGCCCTGCCGGCGCGCCAGCTGCACCGTGACCTCATCGGGATGATCCACGAGGTTGACAACGATGTACGAGACCAGATCCAGTGCGTCGGTCATGATCCGGTTCAACCTTCCTCTTTGGGACCTTCGTCACCGTCGTCGGCGGCGTCCGGCTCGGCAGCGTCGCCCTCGGCAGCGGCCGGTTTTTCCTCTTCGGCGGTCGCCGCGTCGGCAGCGGGTTCAGCCGCCTCGGGCTCCGGAGCCGGAGCCTCGGCCGTCTCTTCCTCGGCAGCTTCCGCTTCCTCGCCCGCCTCGGCCGGGGTCTCGTCGGCCTCGGCCTCAGCCTGGGCGGCTTCGGCCGCCTTGGCTTTGGCCTCGGCGGCCTGGCGGGCCTCTTCGGCCAGCTTCTGCTGCCGCCGGGCGGTACGGGCGTCGGCGCCCTCCTGCCACCGGGCCACCTGGGTGGCGATCTCCTCGTCGCTCAGACCCTGCCGGATCAGCGAGTACCGGTAGAGGATCCCCTCGGCGCGCAGCAAGGCCTTGGCGGTCCCGGAAACCGTGGCACCCTTCTTGAGCCAGGCGATGATCTCGTCACCGTGTAGCTTGACCTCGTGCGGTTCGATGAAGGGATTGTAATAGCCGAGGTTGGCCAGGTAGGCCCCGTCCCGGCGCCGGCGGTTGTCCAGCACCACCAGCCGGTAGAAGGGTCGCTTCTTCTTGCCCATTCTCGTCAGCCTGATTGTCGTCGCCAACTCTTCACCTCCGTTTTCAGTGGCATCGCGACGCGCCCAATCGCGCCGCGTGCGGTCAACTGCCGCCCAGCACCTTCTGGCTGAATTCCTGCAGGCCGCCAGTGGCGTTGATCTGCTTCATCATGCGTCGCATGTCCCGGTACTGCTTGAGCAGCTTGTTGACCTGGGAGACGTTGGTCCCGCTCCCGTTGGCGATCCGCCGGCGCCGCGATCCGTTGATGATCTCCGGCCGGCGTCGCTCCTTGATCGTCATCGAGTTGATGATCGCCTCGACCTTGACGAACTGCCGATCGTCTATCTTCGCCTTGTCGAGCACGTCCGGGTTCATGCCCGGCAACATGCCCAGGACCCCCTTCAGGGGACCCATCCGCTTCATCTGCTTGATCTGCCGCTGGAAGTCCTCCAGGGTGAACTGGCCCTCACCGAAGCGCCGGGCGAGATCCTCGGCCTCGCCCAGATCCATCTTCTGCTCCGCCTGCTCGATCAGGGAGAGCACGTCCCCCATGCCGAGGATCCGGCTGGCCATTCGCTCCGGATGAAAGACCTCCAAGTCCTCGAGCTTCTCGCCCACCCCGACCAGCTTGACCGGCCGGCCGGTCATCTCCAGCACCGACAGGGCGGCCCCGCCGCGGGCGTCGCCGTCGAGCTTGGTCAGCACCGCGCCGTCGAAACCGACCCGGGAGGCGAACTCGCCGGCGATGTTCACCGCCTCCTGGCCCGTCATGGCGTCCAGGACCAGGAGCTTCTCGTGCATCGGCACCTTCTGGTCGATGGACGCCAGCTCGTCCATCAGCACGTCATCGATGTGCAGGCGGCCGGCGGTGTCGACGATCAGCACGTCGCACTTGTTGTCCCGGGCCCGCCGGTACCCCATCTTGACGATCTGGGCGGCGCTCTTCTTGTCGCGATCGCTGTGCACCGGGGCCGGCACCGCTTCCGCGATGAGCTGCAGCTGGTCGATGGCGGCCGGCCGGTAGATGTCCGCCGCCACCAGCAAGGGCCGGCGGCCTTCCTGACTCAGCTTTTGAGCCAGCTTGCCGCAGAAGGTCGTCTTGCCGCTGCCTTGCAGGCCCATCACCATCACCGTCGCGATGGGCTTGCCGTCCAGGGCCAGTTCATGCGCCTGGCCACCCAGCAGTTGGATCAGCTCGTCGTTGACGACCTTGACGACCTGCTGAGCAGGGGTCAGGCTCTCGAGGACTTCCCGCCCCCGAGCCTTCTCTCCCACGGCGGACACGAACTTCTTGGCGACGCTGTAGTTGACGTCGGCCTCGAGCAGGGCCAGCCGAACCTCGCGCAGGGCCTCGGTGATGTTGTCCTCGGTCAGCGTCGCCTGGCCGGTCAGTTTCCGCAGGGTCCGGTCAAGCCGCCGCGTCAGTTCCTGGAACAACCACTTCTCTTCTCCCGCGCAGACGAAAAGGGCCACCGGAAAGACACCTCTCCGGCCCGCGCCGTGAACGCGGATTTTGCCCAACACAGAACGGTGGGCAGCCAGCCTGCCCACCCTAGCACAACCGAAGAAACTAACAAACGGGTTGAAAATAGGCAAGATCTACCGGCCGGGATTTTCCCCCCGCAGGCCGGCGATGGCGACGCCTCGGTCCTCGGCGCCGAAGAGGTACGATCCCGAGACGAGGATATCCGCCCCCGCCTGCCGGCAGGGGCCGGCAGTTGATTCGTCGATTCCACCGTCCACCGAAATGGCGTAACTGTAGTTATTATCCTCCCTTAGTCGCTTCAACCCAGAAATCTTCTCAAGGGCTTCAGGGCGGAATGATTGCCCTCCGAACCCGGGCTGGACCGACATCACAAGCACCAGGTCCAGGTCGGGAAGAAATCGAAGCAGCCGATCGAGGTCGGTGTCCGGGTTAAGGGAAAGGCCGCGACGCAGGCCCAGGTGACCGATGCGGGCCAGGGTGGGGCCGACCTCGGCCTCGGCCT
Source organism: uncultured Fibrobacteraceae bacterium (assembly GCA_964484595.1). Classification (GTDB taxonomy): domain Bacteria; phylum Krumholzibacteriota; class Krumholzibacteriia; order LZORAL124-64-63; family LZORAL124-64-63; genus CAZAHC01. Next base: position 9,879 of record CAZAHC010000068.1, read on the forward strand.
CGACGTGAATGGTCACGGCCTCGGCCCCGCTGCCGGCGAAGGCCTCGAGGTAACGGTCGGGCCGGGAAATCATCAGATGGGCATCCAGGAAAAGTGAGCTGCAGCGCTTGATCGCAGCGGCGATCACCGGGCCGAAGGTGAGATTGGGCACGAATTGGCCGTCCATGACATCCAGGTGCCACAGGTCGGCGCCGGCTTCTTCCAGACCGGCGAGGTCGGCCCGCAAGTCGGCAAAATCGGCGGCCAGGAGCGAGGGCGCCACGGCAACCGGCGAGTCAGTGCGACGAAGCCACCAGCTCAACTCTGGCTCCTTTCCGGATGCATTCGCCCGGGGGCGGGTTCTGGGCGAGCACGGTGTTCGGCGGCAGGTCCGGGTTCCTCTCGTAGACGACCGACGCCGCCACGCAACCCGCCTCGGCAATGCCTTCCCGCGCCACGAAGAGGGATGAACCTCGCAGATCGGGCATGCGGTACACCGCCGGCAGGGCGGGCTCGGCCACGACCACCGCCATCGCCTGGCCCTTGCGCAGCAGCGACCCCGCCGCCGGATACTGGTACACGACGGTCGGCACCGAGACGTTGCGCCGGCGCAGGCGGAGCTGGCGGCCGAGCCGGAACGACTCCCGCTGGAGGGTGATCCCCGCCTGCCGTCGGGTCAGACCGATCAGGTCGGGCGCCAGGCCGGTCGGCGGCCCGCTGCTGGTGATCACCTTGACCATCCGGCCGCTGCGGATCGGGGTGGCCGGCTCGGGATCCTGGTCCAGGATGATGCCGGCCGGAACGGTGGGATGCGCGCGCTGGCGGGTCTCGGCGATATTCAGATCGAGCCGGCGGATTTCATCGTCGGCCCCGGCGAGGGTCCTCCCCCGCAGATCGGGAACCAGGACGACGGTGTTGCGGTGAATCAGGCGAGGCATGATCAGGAAGTTGAAGGTGAGCAGGCCGGCGCCGAAGAGGATCGTCGCTCCGAGCAGAACCAGGATGAATCGCCACAGCTTCAACTCGTTGGCCCCTTCCGGCGCAGGCTGGCGGCGAAGAACCCATCGGTGCCGGTGTGCTGGGGCAACAGCTCCAGCCAGTGTCCGGACTCGCCGGTCGCCCCGGCCCCGGGCCGCAGGACTCCCGCCCCGGGCCGCGGATCCGGCTCCAGCCGCGGGTCGGCAGCGAGCAGAGCAGCCACCACTTCCTGGTTCTCCTCCGGTTCCAGCGAACAGGTCACGAACAGCAGCCGGCCGCCTTCAGCCAGCAGGTCGACCGCGTGCCGGGCCAGGGCCAGCAGCCGGTCGCCCGACCGGGCCAGCGCCCCCTCCTGCAAGCGCCAGCGCCCCTCCGGGTGATGGCGGAGCACCCCCGTGCCACAGCAGGGGCCGTCCAGAAGGACGGCAGCGAACCGATCCGGCCCGAAGGGCGGCGCGTTCCCATCCGCTAATACCATGCCCAGGTCGTCGGCCTCAATCCTTTTTGCCGTTTCCCGCAAGGGGGCCAGCCGTTCGCGACCGATGTCCATCGCCACGATGTCCGCCGGATCCGGCCAGATTGCCCGCAGGTGAAAGGTTTTCCCGCCGGGTCCGGCGCAGAGATCTAGCAGGCGGCCGGCGCCGCCCGCGGCCAGCCAGGCCGTGACAAACTGGGCGCCCTCGTCCTGGACGATCAGGTCCCGCCGACGTTGCAACAGGTCCCCCAGCCGCTCCCGGCCGAGCCGGTCGGTCAGCTGCAGGGCCCGCTCGTGCCAGCGCCCGGGTACCGCCGCCAGGCCCTCGGCCTGCAAACCCAGCCTGATCGCCTCCGGTTCCGCCGGCGCCAGGACGTGCAGGTTCAACGGCGGCGGCTGGTTGTTGAAACGGCAGAGCGCCTCGCACCCGGCGAGGCCGAAACGGGCCAGCCAGCGCTCGATGAGCCACCGCGGGTGGGAGTGCCAGGCGGCCAGGAACGCGGCGGAGTCGTCCACCGGGGAGGGGAAAAGAGACAGCACGCCGAGGGCACCCTGGCCGCCGCCGGCGGCCAGCGCCTTTCGGGCTGCCTGCAGCAGGCCGTTGACGTAGCTGACCGCCCGCTCGTTGACCAGAACCCGGCACAGCTCGCCAGCCTGGTGCAGGACCGCGTAGTCGGGCACCCCGGCGCAGGCGATCAGCTGGTGCAGGGCGGAGCGCAGGATGGCCAGGAGGTTGGGGTTTTCGGGGAATCGCCGCCGGCTGAAGCGGCGCACCAGGAAATCGTAGCGGCCCTGCCAGCGCAGGCTCCCCTTCACGATCTCGACGAGGAAGCGGCCGGACCGGCGATCGAACGCGGCCAGCGCCCGGTCGAGCAAGACCTCGAGCCCGGCGCCGGCGTTCACCTCGGCGAGGATCTCCACCGCACGCCGGCGGACGGGATCGACTTTCATGAGCGGAAGACTTCCCCGGCCTGGATCTCGTGGCCCTGGATGAACTGGGCCACGGCCAGGGGCTTGCCGCCCGGGCATTGCAGGTGGGTAACCAACAGGATCCCCTCGCCGCAGGCCACCCGGATCCCTTCCTTGTCCACCGCCAGGACGGTGCCCGGCTCGGCGCCGGGCGTCTGGAAGGAGAAGGGGTGACCGGCGGTGATCTTCATCATCTGTTCGGCGAGGAAGCTGGTCGCGCCCGGATAAGGCTGCAGGCCCCGGATCTGGTTGTGAACCATGGTCACCGGCCGGTCCCAGCGGATCGGCGCCAGGGAACGCGTGAGCTTCGGCGCATACACGGCGCCCTCGTCCCCCTGGGGCTCGGGAGTGATCTGCCCCGCCTCCAGTCGGCGCAGGGTATGTACCAGCAGGTCGGCGCCCTGGCCGCTCAACCGGGCAGCCAGGTCTCCGGCCGTCTCGTCGGGCTGGATGGGAACCGAGCGCTGGCTCAGGATGGGGCCGGTGTCGACGCCGGCGTCCATCTGCATCACGGTCACGCCCGTCCAGGCGTCGCCGTGGAGGATGGCGTACTGGATCGGCGACACCCCGCGCCACCGCGGCAGCAGGGAGGCATGCACGTTCACGCAACCGAGAGGCGGCGCCGAGAGCAGTGGCTGCTTGAGGATGTGACCGAAGGCCACCACGATCACGGCGTCGGGCTGCTCGGCGAGGATCGCCTCGGTCACCCGGGGCCCATCCCCCGGACCGAAATCGATCACGGGGATCTTGTGCGCGTGGGCGGCTTCCTTCACTGCCGTGGCGACCAGTCGCCGGCCCCGACCGGCGCGCCGGTCGGGCTGGGTCACCACCAGCGGCACGGCGAACCGGGCCTCGACGAGAGCGTCCAGGGACGGCACCGCGAACTCGGGCGAACCCATGAATACGATCTTCACGCCTTGCCCCCTGGTTCTCCCCCGGCCAGCCTCCGGAGCCGCCAGGTCAGCAGCAGGCGCCGGGACCGGGAAAGATGATCCACGAAGAGAACGCCGTCGAGATGATCAATCTCGTGCTGGATGATCCGGGCCAGCAACCCGTCCGCGGCCAGCTCCCGGGATCGGCCGTCCAGATCGTCGAAACGAACCCGGATCGCGCGGGGCCGGTCGAGGTTCAGGAACAGGCCCGGGAAGGAGAGGCAACCCTCCTCGAAGGAGCAGCGCTCCGGAGACGACCAGGTGATCTCCGGATTGGCCAGCACCAGCCTCCGCCCCGCCGCCTTGCGCCCGGCGTTCTTGACGACGAACACCCGGCACGAATCCCCGATCTGCGGGGCGGACAGTCCCACCCCGCTGTCCTTTTGCAGCTGCTGCCAGAGACGGCCGGCGATCCGCCGCACCGCCGGGGAGCCGGGAGCGACGGGTGCACTGACCTGGCGCAACCGTTCGTCACCGTAGCGCAGGATGGCCGGCGGCCCCTGACGGCCGTGGACCATCGTCTCAACCCTTCTCGATGACTCCGCTGATCGATGGTTTGGAGATCTCTACCTTGACCCCTTCGGCGATGCTGGCCACGACGCGATCGTCCTTGACGTTCAGCACCGTGGCGAAAAGCCCGCCGGCGGTCACAACCTTGTCGCCCTTCCTGAGATCGGCGAGCATCCGGTTGTGTTTCTTCTGCCGTTGCTGCTGCGGCCGGATGAGCAGGAAGTAGAAGATCAGGATGATCAGGACGATCGGCAGCAGCGACATCAACGGATTGGCGCCGCCGCCACCACCCTCGGGTGGCGGGGCCAGGGCCAGGAACTTCATAAAGGTCATCGCGGACTCCTTGGTTGGCCGCTCGGAACCGCAGGCTAGGCGAGCCGGTCTGCGAGCGAATGCACCCTATCCAAGATGCCATCCCCATCCACGCCGGGCAAAT
>CAZAHC010000069.1:0-14066 GCA_964484595.1 uncultured Fibrobacteraceae bacterium
TGGCGACCGATACCAGCAACATCCCCGAGATCGTGGTCGACGGGGAGACCGGTTTCCTCTGTCCTCTCGAGGACGAGCCGTCGTGGGCGCGGCGGTGCGGGGAGATCCTCGCCGATCCCGAGCTGGCGCGCCGGCTGGGCGAGGCCGGCGGGCGGCGGGCGCGGGAGCTGTTCTCGTTCGAGCGGATGATCGGGGAGCTGGAAGCGTATTTCTCGAAATTGATCGCCTGACGGCCCTTTCCCACAAAAACCAGTCCAGATCTGCTAAAATTAAGGGTGGTTTCGCCCATTTCCTGCCCGAAATCCCTCTCCGGAGGTCGCCTCATGAGATCCCGCCTCGGCAACAGGTGCTTTTTCTTCACCTGCTTCTTGGTCCTGTTTATCGCCACCGGCACGATCGGCGCTCTTTTCCCCCCCAGCCGGGAGGGACAGCAGACCCCTGTGGTGGTCCGCGCAAACCCCGCCCCGTCGATCAGCACCGAACAGGCTCGTCTGCTGGGGGACCTGCGCGAGGCCAAGCGGGCCGGTGACCCGGGTCGCGTCCTGACCCTCGAACAGCAGCTGGCCGAGCTGCGCGGCAAGCCCCTGCAGCTTGGCGCGCCGTCCGTCGGACAAGCTGACGAGGTGGAGGTCACGTACCACGGGCCGGGCGAGCTCCTGGCCGATGTGCGCTGGCAGGGCAACGACATCCTGGTGGCCGGCACCACCTCGGCCGAGATCAAGCCCGCCCTGGCCAGCGACAGCGCCGGCAACCTGTACGCGGCCTTCGAGTACGGCGACCCCGGCGATCTCCGCGCTCACATCTACCGCTCGACCGACGGCGGCGAGACCTGGAGCGGCTTCTTCACCCTCTCCGGCACCCTGGACATCTCCAACGTCTCCCTGGCCGTGGGCGAGGGGGTGGAGAACCTGCTGCTCATGGCGATGGAATACGGGGACAGGCAGATCCGGGTGTTCCGGGTCGACCTGGACGATCCGCTGACCTACGACCTCGTGACCGTATACGACGCGGTCACTTCCTACGTGGCCACTCCCCGCATCGTGACCGACGGCGCCGAGTACAACGCCTGGTACGCCTATGTCACCTTCAACCTCCTCGGGGTCGAGGGGTGGATGGTCATGCACTCCCGATCCACCGACTACGGAGTGAGCTGGACATCGCCACTCGATCTTATCGACCAGTACAGCACTTACTGGTCCAGCGGGGACCTCTCCCCGCCCGACATCGCCTTCGGCTCCGGCCACCTGTTCCTCACTTATTGCAACGCGGTCAACCCCGGCACGGACGACCTGCGCGAGATCTTCGTCAGCCGGAGCACGGACTTCGGCGCCACCTGGGGCGCCCCGGTCCAGCTGACCAGCAACGACGACGCGGACTACGAGCCCGCCGTCGCCGTTGTCCGGGACTACCCCTCCGCCGTGACGGCGGTGGTGGCGTACACCCGTTACTACGACGAGGAAGACCTGGACGTCTGGCACGTCTACACGCAGGACGGAGGTGATACCTGGTTCTCCCCGTACTGTCTGAGGTGCTTCGTGGGCCAGGACGAGCGGGCTCCCGGCCTGGCGACCAGCTTCTCCGCGGGATCGGTGCACGCCGCCGTCTGGCACGACGGCGCCATCGATTTCGCAAGCACCGCTCACACCTCACCCACGAGCTGGACCTACAATCCGCACATCAATTACGGGGAGTACGCCAGTGGGAACCATCCCCGCCCGGCAGTGGCCGTCAACCCGACCCTCCCGGTCGCCGACGAGGCCGGCATCGTCTGGACCGACGACCGGAACGGGCATGACGACATCTACTACGACGGCCCCGTCACCGTCGGTCTGGGCACCGTGATCGTGGACACCCAGCCCGACGGTCTCGACCCGCCCTGGACCCTCTCCGGCCCCGAGGACTACTTCCTGGCCGGCAGCGGCGACATCACGTTGACCGACATGAACGACGGCGACTGGACGATCACCTGGGGCGACGGCGGTTCGGACTGGGCCATTCCCCTGCCCAGCCCCGTCACCGAGAATCTTGTCGAGGGCGGCAGCATCACCTTCACCGGCGAGTACGGGTTCATCCCGCCGGTGATCGCGAGCATCGTCGATGTCGACAACGACCAGGGCCGCAACGTGCGCCTGACCTGGAACCGCTCCTGTCACGACGCTCCCGGCGAGCCGGTCACGATCACCGGCTACGACGTCTTCCGGCGGCAGGACGCTTACAAGGCCGCCGGCGACCAGCGACTGGAGGGCTGGGATTCCCTGGACTGGATAGCGGCCCACGGCGACGAGACCTACGACTACGTCGCCCCGACCCTGTGCGACTCCACGGCCGAGGGCGGGATCTGCTGGTCGGTGTTCATGGTCCGGGCCACCACCGCCGATCCCTTCACCTTCTGGGACTCGGCCCCTGACAGCGGCTACTCGGTGGACAACCTGTTCCCGAACGTGCCGACCGGCCTGCACCTGCCGAACGCCAACCTGCTGGCGTGGGACCCGAGCCCGGACGACGACTTCCGGTACTTCAGCGTCTACACCTCGGCCACCGAGGACTTCCTGGTGTACAGCCTGGTGGATCACACCACGGCCACCAGCCTGGACGTCACCGGGACCGAGGGAGACTACCTGGCGGTGACCGCCACCGACTTCGCCGGCAACCAGAGCGACCTCTCGGTGATCGTCCGCAACCTCACCGCCGTCCCGGACGGCGGTCTGCCCACCAGCTTCGCCCTGCACTCCTGCGTGCCGAACCCGTTCAACCCGATGACCACCATCCGCTTCGACCTGCCCGCGCCCGCGTCGGTTTCCCTGGCGATCTACGCGGTGGACGGCCGGCGGGTGGCGGTGCTGGTGGACGGGCCCAAAACGGCCGGCCGTCACCAGATCAGGTGGTTCGGTCAGGATGATCAGGGCCGGAAGCTGGCCTCGGGAGTGTACTTCTGCCGGCTAATGGCGGGGGATTTCCGGGAGACCAGGCAGATGGTCTTGCTGAAGTAGGCAGCTAAGGGGCCTGCCCGCTCTCCCGCTCCCGCCAGAACGGCATCATCACCTGGACCACCGCGCGGGCGATCTCCTCGACCGCCAGGTAGCTTGTCTCGATGCTGCGCCAGCCGTACTGCTTCATCAGATTGGTGGCGAAGAGGACCTCGTTGGCCACGTCCGGCCGGCGGGTGTAGTACTCCACGTGGCGGCCGCCCAGGTGGTCGGCGCGCGCCTTGCGGATGGTGAGCAGGCGCTGGACGTTGACGTTCAGGCCGATGACCATCGCCGGATCTAGCTCCTTCAGTTGCGGCAGGACCGGCGTGCCGTAGATCAGCGGCACGTTGGCGGCCTTGATCCCCTTGAACGCCAGGAAGAAGCTGGTCGTGCTCTTGGCCACGCGGGAGACGCCGACCAGCACCACGTCGGCCAGGTGCAGCTCGTCCGGGCGCTGGCCGTCGTCATGCGTCAGGGTGTAATCGATGGCGGTCTGGCGGTCGAAGCGCTCGCGGTCCGAGGCGTAGAACAGGCCCGGCTTGCCGCTCGGGGCCCGCTGGAAGAGGTCGTGCAGGGCGCTGAAGGAGGGGCCCAGCACGTCGACGGTCGGCACCAGCAGCTCCTCGGCGAGGTTGGTCAGGGCCCAGCGGGTTTCCTCGCTGACCAGGGTGTAGAACAGGCTGGCCTCGCAGTCGGCGGCCTCGCGCACAACCTCCTCGACTCGCTCGACCGTGCGCACCTCCGGCCGGATCACCATCCGGAACGGCTGCCCCTCGAACTGGACCAGGGCGGCCTGCAGCACCTGGTTGCAGGTCTCGCCCCGCCCGTCCGACACGACGAAGATGATGGGGGGACTGCCGGGGTTCATGCAGCGGGCCTCCTCGATTCGCAGGTTGAAGGCTACGCCCGGAACTGCAGGTCGTACAGGTCCTTGTAGAGCCCGCCCGCGGCGAGCAGCTCGTCGTGGGTGCCGGACTGGACGAAGCGGCCCTCGTCCAGCACGTAGATCCGGTCGACGTTCTTGATGGTCGACAGGCGGTGCGCGATCACGATTGTGGTCCGGCTGCGCACCAGCCGGTCGATCGCCTCCTGGACCAGCACCTCGGCTTCGGTGTCCAGCGCGCTGGTCGCCTCGTCCAGCAGCAGGATCGCCGGGTTCTTCAGGATGGCCCGGGCGATGCTCACCCGCTGCCGCTGCCCCCCGGACAGCTTGACGCCGCGGTCGCCGATCAGGGTGTCGTAACCGTCGGGCATCCGCATGATGAAGTCGTGGGCGTTGGCCGCGCGGGCGGCGGCCTCGATGTCCTGCTGGGGCACGTCCGCGGCGCCGTAGTTGATGTTGTTCCGCACCGTGTCGTTGAAGAGGATGACCTCCTGCGTGACGATCCCCATCTTGCCCCGCAGCGAGGCCAGGTTGAGATCCCGCAGGTCCATCCCGTCGATCAGTACCCGGCCCTGGGTCGGGTCGTAGAAGCGCAGGATGAGATCGACCAGCGTCGACTTGCCGCTGCCGCTCGAACCGACCAGCGCCACCACCTGGCCGGGCTCGACCACCAGGTCGATGCCGCGCAGGACCGGTTCCCCGGGAACGTACGAGAAGTGCACGTCGCGGAATTCGAGCCGCCCTTTCACCTCGCCCAGCGGCCGGCCGGTCTCGCGGTCGAAAACCTCGGGCTCGGTGTCCAGGACGTCGAAGATCCGGTCCGCCGCCGCCATCCCTTCCTGGATGGTGGCGTTGACCTGGCCCAGCTCCTTGACCGGGTGCACCAGCGAGAAGATCAAAAAGAGAAAGAGCAGGAACTGGTCGGGCGACATCGAATCCTCGGCCAGCACCTGGCTGCCGCCGTACCAGAGCAGGACCAGGCCGACCATCACCGAGAGCTGCTCCGCCAGGGGAGACGAGATCCGACCCACCCGGTGGATGCGGAAGATCTCGCTGAACAGGGTCCGTGACTCGCGCACGAACTTCCGGTTCTCGAAGTCCTCCATGGCGAAGGCCTTGATCACCCGAATGCCGTAGACCATCTCCTGCAGGACCGAGGTGAGGCTGGCCAGCTTCTCGGCCTGCCGGTGGCTGTACTTGCGCAGCTTGCGTCCGATCCGGACGATGACGGTCAGGCTGAGCGGCATCAGGACCATCGCCAGCAGCGTCAGCTTCCAGCTCAGGATGAAGGCCATGGCCGTGAACATCACGATCATGATGGGATCGCGGACCAGGCAGGTGAAGCTGACGTTGACGCAGTTGTGCGCGATCTGCACGTCGTTGGTGGCGCGGCTGATCAGCTCGCCCGCCTTGTGCTGGTGGAAGAACGACAGCGGCAGGCTGGTGAACTTCTTGAACAGCTTGTCGCGCAGGTCCCGGATGATGCTCTGCCCGATGTAGGCCATGAGAATGGCCTGGATGTAGCCGGTCAGGTTCTTGGCCAGCACCAGGAAGAAGAACACGAGGCAGATGCGGAACAGGGCCTCCTGCCGCGTGCCGGCCAGCAGATAGGCGTTGAGCCGGCCGAGCGCCTCCTCCTTGACCAGGCGCTCTAGCTGCGAGAACGAGCCGAGGGGTGTTTCCTCCTCGAGGTCGTCGGCGTCGTCGTCAGCTTCCTGGATAGGAGCCGTGACGATCTCCTCCGGTCCGACCACCAGCGTCTTGGCCCCGTCGACGTCGAACAGGGCCCGCAGGAACGGCGAGATCATGGTGATGCTGAAGACGCTGGTGGACGAGAAGAGCACCATGAACAGGATGGCCAGGCTCAGCCGAGCGAGGTAGGGCCTGATCATCCTGATCATGCGCAGGTAGGTTCTCAAGCGAACCGGCCTTTCCGGAGCGGTCGGGGGGCGACCCGGATCGAGCCAGATCTACCCGGATCAGTTCTGCTGCTCGGCGAATTCCTCCTCGCTCAGCAGCTCGATCGGCGCGAGGTCCTTCCTCTGCAGCCGGGCGTTCAGGTCGGCGAGCCGGGCCTCGGTCAGGGCCAGGAACTCGGCGTTCGTCCGGTCGACCTTCTCCTCGAAGTAGGCCAGCCGGGAAAGCTGCGCCGCGGTCGGCCGGCCGCCGTATCCGGCGATGGCAGCATACAGCCTGACCACCTTCTCGCGCAGCCTCTTCCGGCCGGAGATGCCCTGCACCTCCTCGGTGACCATGATGGTCTCCTGGAAGGCGTCCAGCTCGTCGGCGAACTTCTCGAGGTCCTTGAACAGCCGACCCTTCTCGAGTTCTTTCGCTCGCTCCCGGGCGCCGTCCCGCACCCCGGTCAGGGCCTCGCCGACGTAGGCAAGGCGCGCCTGCATCTCGTAGAGCCGCAGGACGGTCCGCTGCTGCTCGGCGCGATCCTCCGCCGAGTGCGGCGACAATGGATCGTAACGGAGATCGAGGTTTCCGGTGAACTCCTTCTTGCCCATGGTCAGCGTGTAAGTATAGGGACCCGCCTGCGCCCTGGGGCCGAACAGCGCCGCGAAGGTGGTCATCGGATCGAGCGTCGGCGAGGGCGCCACCTTCGGCGGCTTGAGCCGCATCCTCCAGGGCACCACGTTGATCCCCTTGCGCTTGCCGCCGGGCAGCGTCTTGATCAGCTCGCCCGCGGGATCGAAGATCTCCACCTTCATGTCCCCGAACATGTGTCGTTTCTTGAGATAATAGATGATCTTGCCGGACCGGCTCGGGTTGCCGGCGGCGTAGTAGTTGTCGCCCGGGGAGTGCTGCTTGTAGCGGGGCGTGCGCAGGATCGCCGGCGGTGACTCCAGCAGGGTAACGTCGGCGGCGAGCACCTCGCGCGTGAGCTGCCGCAGCGGGGTGATGTCGTCGATGATGAAGATGCCGCGGCCGTGGGTGCCCAGGATCAGGTCCGACTCGCGCTCCTGGATCATCATGTCCCGGACCGAGACCGGCGGCAGGTCCTCCTCGAACCGCGCCCAGTGCAAGCCGCCGTCCAGGGTTATGAACAGGCCGGACTCGGTGCCCAGGAACAGCAGGTCCGCATTCTGCGGATCCTGTCTGATCACGTGGGCGTGGCCCTTCACCTCGTCGGTGGTGATGCTGCGCCAGGAGTGTCCCAGGTCGCAGGTAACGTAGACGTGCGGCTGCCGGTCACCGGTCCGGTGGCCATCGAAGGTGGCGAAGGCTGTGTTGCGATCGTGCCGCGAGGCCTCGATGAAGCTCACCCACGTCCCGTCGGGCAGGCCAGCGATCCCGCCGCTCACCTTGCGCCACGATTGCCCGTCGTCCTCGGTGACCTGGACGTTGCCGTCGTCGGTCCCCACCCAGATCACCTGCTTGTCCAGCGGCGACTCGCAGATCGCAAATATGGTGCAGTGGTTCTCGGCGGTGGTGTTGTCCACCGTCAGGCCGCCCGATTCCTCCTGGCGCTGCTTCTGCGGGTCGTTGGTCGTCAGATCGCCCGAGAGACGCTGCCACGACTCGCCCATATCCAGCGAGCGGTGCAAGTACTGCGAGCCGACGTAGAGCCGCGCCGGGTCGGTGGGGCTGAGCGCGATCGGGGTGTTCCAGTTGAAGCGGAGGTCCGGCTCGCCGGGGTCGGGCAGCGGCTTGATGTCCCGGCTCTCGCCGGTGGACATATGGCGCCGACTGATGTTACCGCCCTGCCATTCCCAGTACACGATGTCCGGGTCGCTGCGATCGACCTGGACGCAGAAGCCGTCGCCGCCGCCCAGGTTCTCCCAGTCGGCGTTCTCGATACCGCCCGGCGACCGCGACGGTGCGCACCAGGAGCCGTTGTCCTGCAGGCCGCCGTACACCCTGTAGGGTTCGCCGTCGTCGCAGGTGACGCGGTAGAACTGCGAGAGGGGCAGGTTGCCGGCGTGGCGCCAGCCGCGGCCGCGGTTGCGGGTGATGTAGACCCCGCCGTCGTTGCCGCAGATCATGTGGTTCGGATCACTGGGGTTGATCCACAGGGCGTGGTAATCGACGTGCACCCAGCCACCGGCCCCGCTGAAGGTCTCGCCGCCGTCACGGCTGACGCTCAGGCCGGTGCTCGGCTTGTAAAGACGGTCGTGGTCGGTGGGGTCGACCACCAGCAGGCTGAAGTAGAAGGGCCGGTCCTTGACGTTGGGGTTGTCGCAGACCCGGCGCCAGCTCTCCCCCAGGTCGTCCGACCGGAAGAGCGCCGTCTTCTCCGACTCGACGACCGCGTAGATCACGCTGGGCCGCGAGGGGGCCAGGCCCAGCGCGATACGGCCCAGCTCGCCGGTGGGCAGGCCCTCGGTCAGCTCGCGCCAGGTCTCGCCGCCGTCCGTGCTCTTGTACAGACCGCTGCCGGGGCCGCCGGAGGTGAAGAAGTCCGGACTGCGCCGGAACTGCCACATCGCGGCGTACAGGATGTCCGGTTCCTGCGGGTCGACGGCGATGTCGGTGCAGCCGGTGTTCTCGTCCACGTAGAGGATTCTCTCCCACGTCTCGCCCCCGTCCCGGGTGCGGAACAGGCCGCGCTGCTCGTTGGCGTCCCACAGGTGACCCAGGGCGGCGACGTAGACGACGTCCGGCTCGGTGGGATGGACGATGATCTTGCCGATCCGCTCGGTCTCGGCGAGGCCCATGTTCTCCCACTTGTCGCCGCCGTCGGTGGTCTTGTAGATCCCGTCGCCCACCGAAACGCTGTTGCGAACCCAGGGCTCGCCGGTACCGACCCAGACGGTGTCGGGGTGGGCCTGGTCGATGGCGACGGCGCCGATGCACTGGTTGTGGTCGTCGAAGACGGGACTGAAGTTGACCCCGCCGTTGCGCGACCGCCACACCCCGCCCCCGGCCGCGCCCACGTAGATGATCCGCGGGTTGGCGATGACGGCGTCCAGAGCGGCGACACGGCCGCTGGTGACGGCGGGCCCGATCGACCGGGCGCGCACCGAACCGAAGACGTGTGGCCCGATCTCGATCCCCTCGTCGGCCGGTTCCGGGATCGCTTCCTCGGCCGCCGCGGGGCTACAGGCAAGGCCGCAGGCCAGCAGGAGAATCAGCAGCGAGACTCGCACGGTTTTCCCTCTCGATGTCGTCGGGGTTGGCCCGGAGATTGTCTCCGGGCCTGTCGGAGCCCAGGCAACGCCCTTTGCCCCTGTCTGGCCGTTTCCGGGGACGCTCCCCGGCCACCTCCTGTGGCCGGGTCGCTCGGCATCCGGGCCCCTCCGACCTCCCTGTCTCTCGGGGCCCTCCTGACGCCCCGGAAACGGCCAGACAGGGGCAAAGGGCGTCGCCCGGTAACCACATGCCCGGACACAATTGCCGGGTCAAAACCCAAGACCTGAGCCGGGATTTGTGCCACGTGGCACGATTCCGGGTCGCAACCGATTTGCCTAACCTTCGCCGGCCTCTGCCGCCGGGGCCGGCATCACAAAGATGGACTCGTCGACCTCGACGTTGAACTCCAGCGTCTCGATCTGGACCTGGCTGAGCGTCTGCCCGCCCATCCGCGTCTCGATGGCGTGGAACTGGAGCACGCCGCCGACGTCCTTGTAATCGCTGAAGTAGTTGTCCATCTCGATCACGTTACCTTCCTGGGTGATCTTCTGGGTCTGCTTGATCGGGAGGTAATACTCGGCGTCGAGGTAATAATCCATGATCAGGTCCTGCTTGGTTTCCACGCGAACATGAAGGACTGCGGTGCCCTCGACATCGTCCTCGCCCACCAGCTCGATGGTGTAACCCTTGTTCTTGTAGTCCAGGAGAGGATCCATGATGCAGGACTCGATCTCGGTCATCTTGGACTCGACCTCGGGCATCTGGATGGGGTCCTGCGAGCCGGTCATCGGGTTGATCATCCAGCCCTTGCTGCCGTCGAAGGCGACGATCATCTGCGCGCCCTGGATGTCGACCTCGGTCCGCATCAGGTTGGGGGCCTTCTGGTACCTGATGAAGGGAAACTCCATCCCCATGCGCAGGCTCTTGCCGGTGGCCTTCCAGGTCTGGATCGACTCGACCTTCTCCCGGCCGCCGAGCGCCTCGGCGTACTTGGCCACGATCTCCTCGGCGGTCTCGGCCGCGGCCAGGGCGGGCAGCCCGGCCATCAGTGCCAGGCAGGCAAGAATGCAGACTTTCCTCATCGGGGTTCTCCTTTGTTACCACGCGGGGTGGGTTGCCACACGGAATGTTACTCGAACCTGAAGACCCGCACCGAGCACGCCACCAGCACCATGCCGGCCAGGCTCATGCCCAGCAGGTGCGGCACGACGGTCTCGGGGCCGAGGCCGAAGCTGATCAGCTTGTGCAGGGCGTCCATTGCCCAGCCGGTCGGCAGGAAGAGCTGGAGCTTCTGCATCCAGGCCGGGGCGACCTCGATGGGCCACCAGCAGCCGCCCAGGGCCGCCAGCACGTTGGCGGCGACCACGCCGATGGCCGTGGCCATGCCCTCGGTCCGGGCCAGGCTGCCCAGCAGCATGCCCACCGCGGCCATCAGGCCGCCGTAGAACACCATGACCAGGATCACCCAGCCCAGGTTCGGCCCCCAGTCCATCCGGAAGAGCAGCGTGCCGGCCAGCATCGCGAAGCCGATCTGGACCAGGCCCAGGCACAGCTTGCCGCCCAGCTTGCCGAGCACCACGCCGAGCCGGCTGATCGGCGAGGAGGCCAGCCGGCGCAGCAGTCCCTGCCGCCGTTCTATCACGAGCAAGATGGCGCCGCTCGTGGCCATGATCAAGAGCGTGAACATGACCATCACGCCCGGCACCGTCTGCTCAAAGCCGATGGGGATGCGCTTGCGCTCGCCGGCGGGGGCGACCTCGAGGGTCATGGCGCGGGGCAACTCGTTCAGGCTGGCGAGGTTCTCCGGCGTGGGCGGTCGGCCCAGCTCGCCGGTTACCAATAGATCCGCCAGCACGGTGTAGACCGCCCGGCCGACCCTGACCGACTCGTAATCGCTGCCGAAGCCCTCCGCCTTGTGCCGGTACTCCAGGGTGACCTGGTTGCCGGCCAGGACCGAGTCGGTGAACGCGGCGGGGACCGTGAGCCGCCGTGCGTACTGGTTGAAGATCTCGTCGGTCTCCGGCCGGACGACCACGTAGTCACGCTCGGTCAGCCGGTGCTCGAGCTGGTCGACCAAGAAGCCCGGGTTCTCGCCGACCTTCAGGGCCAGCCGCTCAGGGGCGGGGCCGCTGTCGCCCCAGCCGCCGGTCACCGTGCCGATGAAGTAGAAGAAGACGATGGGCATGACGAAGAGCCACAGCAGGGTCTCCTTGCCCTTCAGCATGTACAAAACGTCCTTGCGGGCGATGAAAATTGCGTCCCGGATCATCATCATCCTTGGGCGAAGCCGCGCCGCAGGCGCAGCACGCCGAGCAGGGTCAAAAGCAAAGTGACCGCGGCCAGGACCACGAAACCAGTGAGCACCGAACCAGGCTCGGCCGTCTCCAGGAGGATCGCCTTGAGCCGCTGCAGCGCCCAGCCGTTGGGCGTGTAACCGCCGACGGTGGCCATCCAGGCGGGCATGGCCTCGAACGGGAAGAAGCTGCCGCCGATCATCATCAACGGGAACAGGAGAGCGGTAGTGATAACGTTGCCGCCTCGCTGGCTGGGTGACCAGAGCTGCAGGAGCGTCATCAGAGCCAGCAGCATCAGGCCGGTGCCGCCGGCCCAGGCGATTGCCAGGGGCAGGCCGGCCGGGTTTAAATGGAAATAGCCGAAGCCGATCAACATGGCGAGGACGCAGATCAGCAGCATCACCCCGAGGCCCGCGAGCAGTTTGCCGGCCAAAAAAGAAAGAACGCCGCGAGGCGAGACAACCACCCGGCGCAGCGTGTGTTCCATCCGCTCGGTCCACAGCTCGGCGCTCAGACTCTGCGCGACGAACATCAGCGACATGAAGAGGATGCTGGGCAGGAAGAGAAAGCCCAGGCTGGGGCTGGTCTCCTCCTCGGCTTCCAGGTCCTCCCCGGAGTGCGTCTCGAGCTGGATGACCATCGGGTCCAGGTACCGGCTCAGCCTTTCGGTGATGTGATTAATGCGCACGCCGAACTCGGAGACGAAGGAGTCGACCATGGTGTTGCGGCCCGCCGGCGGGCCCTCGGCGATCAGGCGCAGGTCGTCCCCGATCAGCCGGCTCAGGTAGAAGTGGGAATCGACGAGGATGCTCAGGGACTCCTCGACGATGCCGGGCCAGATCCGCTGCGCCGGATTGGTGAGCAGGCGCAGTACGACCGGCTCCTCGCGGAGCGCGGCCTCGGCGAAGCCGTCGGGGATGATCAGGAGGGCGGTCGCCTCGCCGCCGGTCATGCGCTTGGTGCCGTCCTCACGCGCAACCTCCTCGGCGCGGATCATCCCGCCGAGGGCCTCCTGGCTCAGGGCGCCGACCAGGAAGCGGCTGATGAAGCTGTCGTCCTCGTCGGTCACCAGCAGGTGGATCTGGGGCGCGGGGCCGCCCCGCCCACCGAAGGCCAGGATGATCAGCGCGCCGATGAGCAGGGGGATGCCCAGCCAGATGGCGAACTCGGCCGGGTTGCGCCGGTGGCGGCGCCAGTCCTTCAGGGCGGTGCTCCAGATGAAGCTCATCGTTACTTCCTGCTACTCCCTGAGTTCCCGGCCGGTCAGCTTGATGAACAGGGTCTCGAGGTTGGGCCTGGTCAACGTGGTCTCGCGCACCTCGGCCCCGGCGCCGGCGAGCGCCTTGAAGATGGCGGACAGCTTCTTCGAGGCCTGCGGCGCGGCGAGGGTCAGCATCTCCGGCTCGGCCTGCACCAGCTCGACATCGTCCACGCCGGTCAGGGCGGTCCGGGAGGCGGCGGTGTCGAAGGTGCCGGTCAGGCGCAGCAGGTCGCGCTCGCCCAGGATGCCGCGCAGCTGTTCGAGGGTGCCCTCGGCGATGATCTTGCCGTGATCGATGATGGCCAGCCGGTCGCAGAGGCTCTCGGCCTCTTCCATGTAATGGGTGGTGTAGAGGACGCAGGCGCCGTTTCTGGCGAGCTGGACAACGAGGTCGAGCAGCAGGACCCGGCTCTGCGGATCGACGCCGACGGTGGGCTCGTCCAGCAGCAGGACCTCGGGCTCGTGCACGAGGCCGCAGGCGAAGTTGAGGCGCCGCTTCATGCCGCCGCTGAACTTCTTGACCGGCTCCTTGGCCCGGTCGGTCAGGCCGGACAGCTCGAGCACCTCATCGATTCTCTGCTTGAGGTGAGCCCCGTGCAGCCGGTACGCGGACCCCCAGTAGGCCAGGTTCTCCCGGGCGGATAGGTCTTCATATAGCGCCAGCTCCTGCGGCACCACGCCAAGCCGGGAGCGCGAGGCGGGGCCGTCCGTGACGGCGTCGTGCCCGAGCACGCTGATCTTCCCGGCACCGGGCTTGAGGAGGCCGCTGATGCAGCCGATGGTGGTGGACTTGCCCGCACCGTTGGGCCCCAGCAGGCCGAAGATGGCCCCGGGCTCGGCGGTGAAGCTGACATCGTCCACGGCGACCAGGTCGCCGTAGTGCTTGGAGAGGCCTTCTACCTTGATCAAGGAGATCTTCCTTGTTTGCCCGGCGGGGCCGGGGTGGTACTGCCTGGTCGCGGTTGCCGGGCCTCGCGAGGGCCGGGCGGGTGTCCCGGCCGGCGGGGGGCCGGGGTGGTTAAGGGGCCCGGGGCGGCGCCCTGGGCGGGGGCCGTGGCCGATTGTCGGCCGGACCGGTGGTGCAACCTGCCCCAAGACGTGGAATCGGGGAGGTGGGTTGCACCTGGATGCGTGATCTCAGCGTCATTCCGCCCGCTTGGGGCGTTCTGGCGCTGGGCCCGGGAGCCGGATTGCCCTGTGTGCCACGTGGCAAAATCCGGCTTTTTGTGGCCGCCGGGACCCCGAGTGCCGCGTCGAGGGGGAAATGGTAGCGGGAAGGGCTGGTGGGGGCAACCTATCTTCGGTCAGGGCTTTCGGTGCTGCAAATCCGGGGGCAACGTGAGGGCGAGTGTGATGGATTGGGAGTGCAACCTGAATGAGCCAGTGCTCCTGCACAGGGATTGAGGGGCGGACCCGAGCCGATACTCGCAGCTCTTATCCGTAATCCTGGATTCTCCTTGCAAGCTATCTCCGCTTGTGGCAGGATGGAATTCGTCATAAGTGGGTTTCTTTCTGGCGAATTCTGATTGTGTGTCGTCTGACTCATTGCGACACGCCTAGCCAAAAACTAATGGAGACAA
>CAZAHC010000070.1:0-11907 GCA_964484595.1 uncultured Fibrobacteraceae bacterium
TCTACCAGATATCGAGGCCGCTTCAAGTTTCAACTAAGAATGGCACTTCCTCTTTCCGGAGCCAGGAGACTGCCCTTTTCGCTTTTTCGGATCACCGGCGGGGGGTTATGCTGGGCCCGGTCTGGTTTGATAGGCAGGTTTTTCTCAAAGGGAGATTCGAGATGTTACGGGAGTCGCTGAAAAGAATGAATCTCGGCCTGGTGTTCTGCTGCCTGGGCCTGATGCTTGCGTTGAACTCGCCGGAAACCGGGGCGGCGGAACTGCCCTTGACCAGGATCAACTCAGATCAGGAATGGCACAGTATCGAGAGTCTGGCCTATGAGCCCCTCCTAGGCAGTTTTCTGGTGTATTACGGAGAATACGATTCCTATTCTGCCAGCGGGCCGGAACGAAATTTGTTGGCCAGAACATATTTCCATCCGCTCTTCGCCGGCGCCGAACCGGGCGCTGCGAAGTGGGAGTTCAGGGATTTTGCCCAGCCTATCATCTTTCGGGATGGGCACTGGGACTGGGGGACGGTCACTTCGATCAATCCGGTCACCTTTCGAGCGGTTCAGATCTATCAGGAGTGGGTGCTGCGCGGGGACAACGCCGATTATCGGTGCCGCCTGGTATACCTCGACCCCTTGGCGCCTCGCGCGAAGATCCAAGTGCACGGCGGAACCAACAACCACCAGCGCAACCAGATACGTTCGCTGATACACCAGCCCGACGGCAGGCGACTCATCCTGGCTGACAACAAGGGCCACCTCCTGTCGGTCGAGTATGATTTCTTCGAGTCTCCCCGGGCTTACCATCAGTACCTTTCCCAGGTAAGGGAGGACGGTGGGCCCGCCGGCCCTGATCCCACGGGTGTACGGTTGAAAAAGGACGAGGGTCGTCGCCTGACATTCAGCCCGGACGGGAGCAAGCTGGCCGTCGGACTGAAAAGCGGCCGGGTCAGGATCTATTCCCTTCCCAGCTGGGACCTGCAACAGCAGTACGAAGGACACAAGAAGGCAATCGGCGGCCTGGCCTACCACCCGAGCGGAAAGTGGCTGATCACCGGGGGCGAGGACAAGCAGGTGATCGTCTGGGACACGGAACAGCACGGGGAACGATCGCGGATCCAACTGCCGGCCAAGGTGCGCAACCTCGGCGCCAGTCCCGACGGCTTCTTCTTCGCGGTCTCCACCAGCGACAAGTGGGTCCGTCTCTACGAATTCGAGACCGGGAACCTGATCGGTGAAGTCAAAACCTCGGACGAGGCCAAGCACCTGCAATTCCATCCCCTCGGGGACGATCTCGCCCTGGCCGACGACGACGATCATGTGTACCGGATTGATCTGATGGCAGTCAACGGGGTGTCCGACGCGATCGCCGCCTGGCGCGAGAATCCCTCCCTCTCGGGTACCCCCAAGCCGGACCTGGTCAGGGCCGCGCTCGACCTGCGTGATTTGATCAGGCTGGAGAATCAATACGGGCAACGATTGGCGGGCCTGGACAAGGAGTTGGCCCAACGAATGGCCAGCGAACTGAACACCGGCCCGAAGGGCGAATTCGAAAGTCAGGGGGAGTTCCAGGCCAGAATCGAGGCAGCCGAGCGACTGAAACGGGAGCTGACCGATCAATACGGCCTTCTGAAGGCGTCGCGGCACAATGAATTCCTGGCGCAAGCGAACAGCATTTGCCAGAAGACGTACTCCTGCGGCAACGTCCAGGTAACGCTCGGCCAGTACAATGCCGACGCCGAGCAGTTTCCCATCAACATCCAGACCCATTTCCTCGGGCAGCCCCTGACCAAGAACACCCAGTTCAAGATCGCTCGTGCCCAGGCCAGGCAGCTCAAGGAAAACTGGGACCAGGTCGAATTCCTGGCCCAGGTCAAGCTGAAGACCAGGATCGGTTCCCCGCCCCCGCGCCGCGGACAGGGAAGGGCACTCCTTTCCGATCGGTGCCGGCTCGCTGAGGTCGCCTTGCGGGACAAGGCTAGCAACAACTATTACGCCCTCGATCTCCTGGCGGAATCTCCCGTGGTCGTGGCAAAAATGTACAGTGCCGGCCTGCCGCCGAATCTCCAGGCAACAGTGACCTTCGAGGATCCGTCCGGGAACGACATTCTTGACGCGGAGGAGGAAGGGAACCTCTGGATCAACGTGAGCAACACCGGCTCCGGGAGCGCCTTCGATGTCAGGATTGACCTGACGCCGCGGAGCCTTCCCCAGCTGAAATATTATGCTCAGTCGGTCGGGGAGGTCCGGCCGGGAGAGACCCGGCGGGTCAAGATCCCCATCTTCGCCGGCCTAGATGTCGAGGATGGCGAGCACACCTTGACCGTCGATGTCCCCGCCGCCGAGGGTTTCCGGGCCCCAACCACCGTGGTGACCTTCCCCACCCGGGCGGTCCGGCCGCCTGACATCATCGTGGCCGATGTGGGGGTGGACGACGGCAGTCAGAACGGCATCATCGAGCCGGGAGAAGTGGTCTCCATCAAGGTGCGCGTCCAGAACGCGGGGTACGGGAATGCCCGGGATGTCAAGGCCGTGGTGCGCCGGGGGGATAACGTGTTCCTGGCCGAAGGAAGCGATCACAAGCACGTTCTCGGCCGGTTGGAACCCGGGCAGTACCGTGATTTCGAATTCCAGGTCTACACCAACCTCGAGGCGACCGGCGTTCCCATCTTCGTGGACCTCAGCGAGGGAACCGGCCGTTTCGGCCGGCCGGACAATGAGTTGCCACTGGCTTTCGACAAGCCGATGCAGAGCATCGCTAAGGTTTACGTGGCCGGCAAAGCCGAGAAGAAGCTCCAGGACATCGAGGCCGCCACGGGGCTGAGCGTCGATGTCGACGCCGAGGTTCCCCAGACCAAGATGGACAACCCTGATGCCGTGGCGGTCGTCATGGGGGTCTTCGATTATGCCAGTCCCCAGATCCCGCGGGTGAAGTATGCCAGGCGGGATGCGCAAGCGGTTCGCAATTACCTCGTGAAAACACTCGGCTACCGCCCGGAAAACATCCTCCCCAGTGATCCAAACACCGTGTTAACCGCCGGCATCATGAAGAACCTCGTCCGGAATGTTTTACCCAGCTACCTGAAAGCGGGCCGTTCAGACGTTTTCGTCTACTTTTCGGGGCATGGCGCACCCAGCACCGGTACCCAGGAAGCTTTCCTGGTGCCGTACGATTGTGATCCCAACTCGGTCAACCCGGACAACGCCTACCGGATGAAGGAGTTTTTCACCGACCTGGCCGACCTGAAGGCCAGAAGCCTGGTCGTCGTCCTCGATGCCTGTTTCAGCGGGCACGCCGGAAACGGACAGGCCCTCCTGGACAACGTGGGCCCGGTCCTGGTGAGGGTGAAGAACCCGGTACAGTCCATAGCGAACGCAGTGGTCTTTTCCTCCTCTGCTCCGGAGCAGGTGAGCAACTGGTATCCTGCCAAGAAGCACGGCCTCTTCACCTATTTTCTTTTGAAGGGATTGCAGGGGACTGCGGATGCAAACCAGGACGGCAAGCTCACGGTCGGCGAACTGGAGGTGTATCTGACCGATGAGAACGAGGGGATCCCTTACTGGTCGAACCGGGAGTTCCAGAGGCCGCAGATGCCTGTCGTCACCGGAGATAGGAGTCTGGTTCTGGTCGAGTATTGATGGTGGTGATAATCTTGAGGTTGCTGGAGGTTTTCCACGACCTTGATCGGAAAGGTGGCTATGATCCCGGTCCCACCCGGCTCTCCCCGCTGCTCTGCTGGCTCGCCGGATCGCTGCCGGAGATTCCCGGCCGGTGCCGCTGGTCGCCGAACCCTCCGGGTGGCGGTGGCGCTTTTTCGCCTGGCGATCTGGGGGACGGTTTTCCTCCTGGCTGGCTGCGAGCGTGAATCCTCCCCGCCGAACATCGTTTTCGTCTGTCTCGACACG
Source organism: uncultured Fibrobacteraceae bacterium (assembly GCA_964484595.1). Lineage (GTDB taxonomy): Bacteria > Krumholzibacteriota > Krumholzibacteriia > LZORAL124-64-63 > LZORAL124-64-63 > CAZAHC01. Next base: position 3,897 of record CAZAHC010000070.1, read on the forward strand.
GTGCGGGAGGACTTCACCGGCGTCGGGGACGACCGGGTCGATCTCACCCCGGAGCTGGACCGCCTGGCGGCCGAGGGGACCATCTTCCGGAATGCCTGGGCCACCTCCCCCTGGACCGTGCCCTCCCACGCCTCCTTCTTCACCGGCCTGCTCTCCTCCGCTCACGGCTGTCACCATCGGAACCTGCGTCTCCCGGCGGCCGTGCCCACCCTGGCGGAGATCCTCGGGACCGGGGGTTACCAGACCGCCGCCTTCTACAGCAATCCCTGGCTGACCGACAGCGCCACCGGCCTGCTGCGGGGGTTCGCTTACCAGGGGGAAGCACCGATGATCGGGGGCCTGGAGGGCGACCCCGGTCGTTATCCCGGCGACCAGGGCGGGCGGGCTTCCAATCTCTCTGTTTCCCGGTGGCTGGACACGCTGACGGGCGAGGCGCCCTTTTTCCTGTTCGTGAACTTCCTGGAGGCCCACCTGCCCTATCACCCGCCTCCGGATATCCGGCGCCGGCTGCTGGCCGACATTCCCGCGCCGGAGGAGGTTTCGATCCGCTGGGCCATGGAGTTCAACGCGGGTCTGCATCCTCCGGCAACCGTCGACTGGAACAGGGTGAGACGGCTGTACGGCGGCGACGTTCGTTCGGTGGACCGCTTGCTGGCAAACTTGATCGCCACCCTGGAGAGACACGGCCGGTTAGAGGACACCGTCCTGATCATCGTGTCTGATCACGGCGAGAACCTGGGTGATCACGGTCTCGTGGAGCACCAGTTCTCCGTGCACGAGACCCTGCTTGCGGTGCCGCTGATAATCCGGGCGCCGGATCGCCTGCCGCAGGGCGTACGCGACGATCCGGTGATGCTCTCGGATCTGTTCGCCACGATCGTCGACCTCGCCCGGATCGACGAGGTGACGGTTCCCGAGACGAGCCGATCGCTCCTGGGGCCGGTCGCCGACCCGCAACGCCCCGTAATCGCGGAGTACATGAGCCCCAACCAGGCCATGCTCGACGAGATCCTCCGCAAGAACCCCGAGAGGGACATTACCTCGCTGGCCCGGGGTCTGGTGACGATCCGGCGAGGCGACCTGCGTCTCACGGTGGCGGACGACGGAGCGGTCGCGCTGCACGATCTCGCGGCAGACCCCGCCCAGGAACACAACCTGGCTTCCGTCAGAGGTGAGGATGTCGCCAGCCTGCTGAGATTGCTCGAGGATTCGCTGCCCGAGCAAAGGCCCACGGCCGGACCGGTGGAACTGGATGACAAGACCCGAAATCAGCTCCGGTCCCTGGGATATATTCGATGATCCGGTGTGATTTGTCTGGGAGTAATATTCCGTCGCCCCGACCGGACAGACGCGGCATGCAAGACTCCAGAGTAACATTCCGAGGTGAAGGCCCCTGGTTTCTCGCTGTTTTCCTGGTAGCCCTTGTGGTCCGTTTCGTCTACGTCTGGCAGCTGCGGGACAGTCCTTCCTTCGCGGATCCGACGGTGGATCAGTGGTTCCATCACGAATGGGCCAAGGCGCTGGCTGCGGGCAAGACTTTCCTCGAGCCACCCTTCTTCCGGGCGCCTCTCTACTGCTGGTTCCTGGGGGGAATTTACCGCCTCTTCGGTCCGGACATCCTGGCGGCGCGCCTCCTGCAGGTCGCGCTGGGTGCGGTCAATTGTGGGCTGCTCTTCCTGGTCGGGCGGATCATCTTCAGCCGGCCGGTGGGCCTGGTGGCCGGGTTCGCGGCCGCCGGGTACTGGGTGTTCCTCTTCTTCGACGCCGCGCTCCTCAGTCCGGTCCTCGTCGCTTTCCTCAACCTGTTGCTGATCGGCGGGTTGTGCCTGACGGGAGCCAGGCCGCAACCGTGGCTGTGGCTGGCCAACGGCGTGCTGCTGGGCCTGTCGGCCATCACCCGTCCCGACGTCCTGCTCTTCGTGCCGGTGCTGGTCGGGTGGATCGCCTGTCTCCACTGGCGGCGGTGGCTGCGCAAGACCAGGCTCATCCTCTGTTTCGTCGCCGGCTGCCTGATTCCGATCCTGCCCCTCACCCTGCACAATTACCTCGCCGGTAACGACAAGGTGCTGATCGGGACCTACGGGGGCGTGAACTTCTACATGGGCAACAATCCGCACGCTGACGGCTTCACGGCCGGCATCCGCGGCATGCCGAACTCCTGGCTGCCCTGGTACGAGGCCCATATCGCCCGGGCGGAAACGGCGGCGGGGCGTGAGCTGAAACCGTCGGAGGTTTCCCGGTACTACTGGCGCCAGGCCTGGGAGTTCATCACCTCGCAACCCGGCGCCGAGCTGGACCTGCTGGCGAAGAAGGCCCGCTACTTCTGGAGCCGCTGGGAGATTCCCAACAACCAGGACATCCACTTCATTACCGGTCAGTACACCCCGATCGTACGACTGCTTCCGCTCGGCTTCTGGCTCGTTGGCCCGCTCGGTTTCCTGGGCCTGCTTCTCTGCCTGCCCCGGTGGCGCGACCTGTTGCCGCTCTGGGGCCTCGTGCTGGTTTATTACCTGGTGGGAATCGCTTTTTTCGTCAACGCCCGGTTCCGCGTCTTTGCCGTGATGTTACTTATCCTGTTCGCCGCGCAGGCTGGATCCTGGCTCTGGCGGGCGCTGCGGGCACGTCGGTGGCGGTCGGTCGGCCTGGCGGCGGTGATCATGGCAGGCATGGGCCTGGTCACGGGACAGGTTCCTCCTGGCGTGGACGTCGCCGGGGTTCAGGGAGCCCGGCATGCGGGGTTCACCCTGGTGAGCCAGGGTCGCTTCGCCGAGGCCGAGGAGATGCTCGGCCAGGCGCTGGCCCGGGAGAGGGAATCCGGCTGGTCCCCGCGGTCGGAAGTGTGGCATGCCCTCGGCATCTCGCAGGTGAAGCAGGGTAAGCGGGAGGCCGCGGCGAGTTCCTTCGCTCGCGTCCTGGAAATCAATCCGGAACTGGTGGACGCACGCGTTGCCCTGGCGGAAGTCCTTTTCTCCTTGCACCGCTACGAGGACGCAGCCGGTCATTTCCTGGCAGCTGCCCGGCAAGAACCCGGCGGGGCCTTTTTTCTGGGGCGAGGGGGAGTCGCCCTGGTCCTGGCCGGTCGGCCGGAGGAGGGAGAGCGACAGCTGGCCCTGGCCGTGGCCCAGGATCCTGCCCAGGTGGGGATGTACGCCCTGGCGGCGGATTCGCTGGTTGCCCGGGGACGTTTGGGCGAGGCGGTGCGGATCCTGCGGGCCGGGCAGGCGGCCGCCCCTGGCGACTGGAACGTGATCCTGCCGTTGATCCAGCTGCTCGCCGAGGGTCCGGATCCCGCCCTGCGCGCCGAGCAGGAGGCGGTTCGGCTCGCCGAGCAGATGGCGGCGACCACGCAGGGACAGGACCCGCTGGCCCTCTTCGCCCTGGCCATCGCCTACGCCTCGGCGGGGCGGACCGAGGAAGCGTCCGCGGCAGCGAACCAGGCCCGGGAAGCGGCCCGCCGGGGCAGGGATTCCGGGCTGGCAGCCGCTATCGACCGGCGTTTCCCCCGCGAAAGGTGATATAATCCCAGCGAACAAAGGTCTTCGGCCCGGCTCCCTCTCCGTTGCCGTGAGCCCGGCCCTTTCGCTCCACCGGGAACGGAAACCACCGGAGGTCGCCATGGGAACGTGCCGCCGGTTACTCGTCGCCGCCCTCGCCGCCTTGCTTTTCCTCCCGTCGATCGCCATCGCCGAGCTGGCTTCCCGGACCGAGGCCGAGCTGGTCGCCGGCAACTGGCTCGCGTACCTCGTCCACGAGCAGGGGACCTGGGCGGGCGAACCCGCGCCGCGGATCGCCCGGACCGACCGGCTCACCAGCTCCCAGGGCACTCTGCTGGCCTATTGCTGCGCCGTCTCCCCGGCCGGCTACGTCGTCGTGCCGGTGCTCAAGGAGCTGCCGCCGGTGAAGGCCTATTCCGAGGCTTACGACTTCGACGTCGCCCGGGAACAGGGTTTCGTGCAGCTGGTGCGCGAGCGCCTGGAGCTGCAGGTGAACCACTTCGCCGAGATCCACGGCGGCCTCGACGCCCGGCAGCCGGCCACCGGTCACGTTCCCTTCCCGCGCCGGCATCGCCTGACCTGGCAGCGGCTCCTGGTCGATCCGGAGCAGATGACCGCCTCCCTGATTGGTGGGCAGTGGCCCCGGACCAGGGACGCCGGGCCGCTCCTTTCCACAGCCTGGCACCAGCAGTCGCCCTTCAACGACTATTGCCCCCTGGGCGACGGCGGCCGCTGCGTGGTGGGCTGCGTCGCCACCGCCGCCGCCCAGGTCCTGAACTATCACCAGTGGCCCGCCTACGGTTTCGGCGAACATTCCTACTGGTGGAACGGCGACCAGTCCTGCGGCGGCTCCACTCCCGGCGACACCCTCGAGGCCGTCTTCTGGGATCCCTACGACTGGCAGGGCATGCCCGGGGCCGGCGGCGGCCGGGAGGACGCCGCGGTGGCCGAGCTGTGCTACGAGGTGGGAGTGGCCTATCAGATGAGTTACGGCCGGTGCGGCTCCTACTCCTCGGTAAGCAAGGCGGTGACCGTCCTGCCGCGTCACTTCCGGTACGACGACAGCATCTGCTACGAGTACGGCTCCCAGTACAGCAGCGACGACTGGTTCGCGATGATCCAGGTCGAGATCGATTCCTCGCGCCCCATCCTGTACGCCTATCCCGGCCACGCCATCGTCTGCGACGGCTGGCGGATCGTCGGCAGCGAGAAGCAGATCCACCTCAACTACGGCTGGGGCGGCGGCCACGACGGCTGGTACGCAATGGACGACATCTACGGCCACAGCGGCGGGCACGAGAGCGAGCGCCTGGTCCGGAACGTCTTTCCGGACCCGGCCATCATCATCAACGCCGAGGGCACGGGAGACTACCCCACCATCCAGGCCGCGGTCGCCGCGGCTTCTCCCGGCGAGGTGATCAAGCTGCAGGACGGCACCTACACCGGCCCGGGCAATCGCGACGTCGGGTTCCAGGGCAAGGCGCTGACGGTGCGCTCGCAGAGCCGTGATCCCAGCACCTGCATTATCGACGCCCAGGGTAGCCCGCTCGCTCCCCACCGTTGCTTCGTGTTCGGCCAGGGGGAAGGACCGGCGTCGGTGCTGGAGGATGTCTGGGTCACCGGCGGCTGGGCGGCCGAGGGCGGGGGCGGGATCGTCTGTCTCGATGCCACGCCCACCATCAGCGGTTGCCTCATCACAGGAAACGAGTCCCCCGCCGGCGGGGGCGGGATCGCCTGTGCGGTCACCGTGCCGGTGTTACCGGGCTCCATCCGTGGCTGCACCATCGCCGGCAACACAGGCGGAGGTCTGCTGGTGGTGTCGTATCAGCCCCTGGTCCAGAACACGATTTTCCACGGCAACACCGGCCTGGCCGCCGTTCTCTGCCAGGACGGCGGCTATCCCTTGCTATCCTGCTGCGACATCTGGGGCAATCCCGAGGGCGACTGGACCGAGTGCATCGCCGGTCAGCTCGGGATCAACGGCAATCTCTGCCTCGATCCTCTCTTCTGCGATCCCTGGGACGAGACCATCCTCACCCTGAGCGCGCCCTCCTGCTGCCTGCCCGAGAACAACTCCTGCGGGGTGCTCATCGGCGCCCTCGGCCAGGGGTGCAGCGACTACCTGGTCTATCCCGACGGCTCGGGCTTCTTCCCCACCATCCAGGCGGCGGTCGACTCCGCGGTGGACGGTGCCGACATCCTGCTCGCCGACGGCACGTACACCGGCCCCGGCAACCGCGACATCGACTCGCGGGGCAAGGTGTTCACCGTGCGTTCGGTCAGCGAGGACGCCGGCGCCTGCGTGATCGATTGCGAGGGCAGCCCCGCCTCGCCTCACCGCGCCTTCGTGTTTGCCGGCGGCAGCGGGACCTGCCGCCTGCAGTACCTCACGATCACGGGCGGGAACGTGCCGGGCGAGGACGGCGGTGCCGTGCTCTGCAGCGGCGACGGCATGTTGCAGGTCCATGGTTGCCGGCTCACTGGCAACGCCGCCGGCCGGGGGGGCGCGCTCGCGGTGGACACGGGCGCCGGCCTGAGCCTCAGCCTGTCCGAGATCTCCCTCAACAGCGCCGCGTTCGGCGGAGGTGTCCACGGCAGCGGCGCCCTCGGGGTCTCGCTGAGCGGCTGCACCGTCGTGGCCAACCTTGCCGACACCGGCAGCGGCGTCTGCGTCAGCGGCGGCTCGCTGACCCTGGCGCAGAGTATCCTCGCCTTCGGCAGCGGCGACTCGGCGGTGCGGGGGACGGATGTCTCGGTCAACTGCTACTGCTCGGACGTGTACGGCAACGAGGGTGGCGACTGGATCGACTGCCTGACCGGATTCCTCGGGGTAGACGGCAACATCTGCGCCGACCCGCAGTTCTGCGATTTTCCGGGCGGGGATTACCATCTGACCGAGGGCTCCCCCTGCACCGACATGGAGGAATGCATGATTTCCTTCGGCGAGCAGATGGGTGCCTACGGCGTCGGCTGCACGATGACCGGGAGCGAGGACGTCCCGCCGATCGCGGCCCGCGAATTCGACCTGAGCCAGAACTTCCCCAACCCCTTCAACCCCGGCACTAGATTTACCTTCACGCTGCCCGCTCCCGGCAAGGTGCGGCTGGCGATCTTCGATATCGGGGGCCGCCTGGTCCGGAGGCTGGTGGACCAGGAGCGGCCGGCCGGCACCTTCACCGAGCGGTGGGACGGCCGCGACGGCTCCGGCGCCCCGGTCGCCGCCGGGGTTTACCTCGCCCGGCTGGAGCAAGGAGGCCGCAGCGCGGTCCGCAAGCTGGTCGTTGTGAAGTGATCGCTGGGCCAGCCGGAGCCGGGAGGGAGCCGGAGGTGACGAGGGACCTCCTTACCGATCGAAACCTCCATGTCGTCTTCGGGATCACCCTGATGGCGGTCCTGGGCGTCTCCAGCCTCGCGCCCGCCCTGCCCCTGATCGCCCGGGACCTGGACCTCTCCCCGCAGGCGGTCGGCCTGCTGGTGACCGTGTTCACGGTGCCGGGGGTGATCCTGACGCCGATCCTGGGCCTCCTGGCCGATCGGTACGGCCGTAGGCGCATCCTCGCGCCCTCACTGTTCCTGTTCGCCGCCGCCGGTTCCGCCTGTACCCTGGCCCAGGACTTCGGCCTGCTGCTGTTCCTGCGCTTCCTGCAAGGAATGGGCGCGGCCGCCCTGGGTTCGCTCAACGTCACCCTGCTGGGAGATCTCTACGCCCCGCCCCGGCGGGCCGCCGCCATGGGCTACAACGCCAGTGTCCTGAGCGTCGGCACGGCCAGCTATCCCGCCCTGGGCGGCTTCCTGGCCCAGCTCGGCTGGCGGTATCCCTTCCTGCTGTCGCTGCTGGCGATCCCGGTGGGCCTGGCCGTCCTGTTCTGGCTGCGAAACCCCGAACCGAAACAGGCCCAGACCCTGCGCGAGTACCTCGGGGGAGTGTGGAAGAGCGTGGCCCGGCGCGAGGTGCTGGGGCTGTTCACCGTCAGCGCGATGACCTTCATCCTGCTCTACGGCTCGTTGCTGACCTACTTCCCCCTTCACCAGGACCGGATCTTCGGCGCGCCGGCCGCCCTGATCGGCCTCGTGATGTCCAGCGCCAGCGTCGCCACCGGTCTGACCTCCGCCTGGCTGGGCAAGCTGACCCGCCGCTTCCTGCCCCGTGACCTGATCCTGGCCGCCTTCGGGCTCTATGCCGTGGCGCTGGTCCTGATCCCCGCCCTGCCCGCCTGGGGCGCCCTCTTCCTGCCGGCGGTCCTGTTCGGGGTGGCCATGGGCCTGAACATCCCGAGCCTGCAGCTCCTGCTGGCCGGCCTGGCGCCCCCGGAGAGGAGGGGGATCTTCATGTCGCTGAACGGGATGGTCCTGCGTCTGGGCCAGACCCTAGGGCCGCTCATCATGGGCCTGGCATACGGGCTGGGAGGGTTGCGCTGGCCTTTCTTCGGCGGGGCTTTCCTGGCGGTTGCCTGCTGGGGGCTGATCCTGGGGCTGGTGCCCGGTCGGAAGCACGAGTAGCTCCCGGAGCCGATCTG
>CAZAHC010000070.1:11917-14027 GCA_964484595.1 uncultured Fibrobacteraceae bacterium
GATTTCAAGCAGCCGATTCCCCCACCGCTTTCAATGGTATAATTACCCCGCAATTGGGTTGCACCGGCACTGCCTTGCCAAGATCCGCGTTTTTTTGGGGGAAAGGATCCTCGGTGGTGTCGGTCCGGTCGGCAACATGCCAGGAACCCCCGCCAGCTAGCTCAGAAGACGGCGTCCGGAGAATCTCCTGGGCGCGAGTTTGGAGGTCCCTGATGAAAAGGCAAACATACCTTCCGCCGGTTCTGCTATCGCTCCTTCTTCTCTCCATGATGGTTTCCCCGGCCTGGACCGAGGAGTTGACCTGCAATCTCGATCCGATCCGGAGCGGCCGCGTGTCGGTCTTCACCCTGCCGAACGGCCAGGGGGATCCGCTGAACAACGCCTTCCAGTGGGACGGCGTACCGGGCAATCCCCCCAGCCGGGTGGACGCGACCATCCACTACACCGTCCTCTATTTCGGCGATCCGGTTTACGGCTACCCCCGGGAGGACATGTGGCTCGAATCCTCCCTGGGCGGTCTGGTGCTCTGTCCCGGCGGCAGCATCGCCGACAGCAACACCGACGAGCAGGGCAGGACCACCTTCTCCAACCCCGTCTCCGGCGGTGGGGCCACCGATCCAGACGCTGGTGAGCAATGCCTGGTGGTCGTCAACGGAGTGGTCTGTCCTCTCGAAGGTCTGGACATCCAGTTCAACAGCCCGGACATGAACCGTGATCTGCAGGTGAACCTGACCGATGTCGTGATCTTTGTCGGGATATTCACCGGCGCCTACGACTACGCCGCCGACTTCTTCTGGGACGGTGTCATCAACCTGTCCGATATCGTTTACCTGGCCAGCGGTTTTGGCGCCGCCTGTCCCTGACACCGGATCGAGAGAAGGACCTGAATAAAGGATGACCGGTTCAAGGGGGGGCGCCCGACGGGCGCCCCCTCGTTTTGCCCCCCCTGCGGAACCTCTACCTGGTGCAGCCCCGGCATTTTTCGTATTTTCCCGGGACCGTCGTGATGCGCGGGCGACCTGATGTCCTAAAATGCCAGCTGCATTCCGATCACCGAGATGATAAAATCGCGCCCCTTCGGCGCTAGGTTACCGGACAGCCGGGAGCGCTGTCTCCCGGGGCCCGCGATTCCCTGACCCCGTCTTGCCCCACCGAGAGGCGAAGCATCTTGAAGCACCGGCAATTAGTGATATTCCTGGGGATCTTTTTCCTGACCGCCTGCGCCCAGCAGCAGCCGGCGGCCCTGCAGAACAACCCGCCTCGGATCACCGCGCTCTCGGCGGACCCGGGCACGGTTGCGCCCGGGAGCATCGCCCATCTTTCGGTCTCGGCGGTCGACGATGACGGGGACCGGATCCAGTACCAGTGGGACGCCGGCGCCGGCAGCTTCCCCGCCGGCGCGGAGGATCCGCTCGTGGAGTGGACGGCACCGCCGGTCTCCGGCCCCTTCGCCATCAGCGTGCAGGTCAGCGACGGCCACGCTTCGGTGGCGGATCAGGTCGAGGTGACCGTCCTGCCGCCGGAACTGATCATCGACCCGGTCTCCCTGGATTTCGGAGCGGAGGTGCTTGCCCTCCAGATCGGCCTCAGCTACCTGGGTGCGGACACCCTGTCCTGGTCGGCTGCCCCTGGCCAGGACTGGCTCACGGTGGATCCCGCCGCCGGCACCACCACCACCGAGACCGACCTGATCACGGTCGTCGTGGACCGCTCCGGTCTGGCCCCGGGAAGTCACGAGGGGGAAGTGGCCGTTCTCACCTCGGTCGGCGACGTGACCGTCCCCGTCCTGATGGCGGTGGCGCCCCAGCCGGTCCTGGCGGTGGCCCCGGACCACCTTGACTTCGGGAGCGAGCAAACGAGCCGGGAATTCACCATCACCAACAGTGGCACCGGTACCTTGTCCTGGTCGGTGGCCTGTGGCGAGAGCTGGCTCAGCGCCGGCCCGGCCGACGGCGACCTCACGGGCGGCACGGCCCAGGTTTCGATTGCCGTGACCCGGTCCGGTTTGCCGACGGGTTCCTACAGCGGAGCGGTGGAGGTGTTCTCGAACGGCGGCCAGGAGTCGGTGTCGGTCCAGATGGAAGTCGCCGGGACGGCAATCCTGGGTAAC
>CAZAHC010000071.1:0-14012 GCA_964484595.1 uncultured Fibrobacteraceae bacterium
GTGGGCGGGGGGCCTGTGGGTCTGGTGGGGGGGGGGGGGCCCCCTGGTCTACTTGGGCCCACGATCCTCGAGCGAGCCGGTGGTCTGGTCCCGGCAGGGAGGGAGGTGTTTTGCACGTGGCAAAACACCCAGCGGAATGTGTTATCTTCCAAACAGGTCTTTTCTCGAAGAGGAGGAGGAACGTGGAATACGACACTGAAAAGGTCGATGAGGCCGTGCTCGCTCTTCTCCATCTTTCCAGGTTCGAGAACCAAGGTGTCTCTCGCGCCTGGAAGGGGCACGACTGGGATGCTCTCAATCGTCTGTTTGACAAGGGGATGATTCACGATCCCGTGGGCAAGGCCAAATCCGTGGTTTTCTCCGACGAAGGCAAGGAGAAGGCGGCCGAACTCTTCCGCCAGCTCTTCGGGAAATGATTGGTTGACCAGGTAGGTCACCAGGGTTATAATATAGTTATAACCTGGAGGCCGAAATGATCAAGCAACTCCGTAAAGTCGGTAACAGCAACGCCTTGATTCTCGACAAGCCCATCCTTGAACTCCTGGGACTTGAGGAGAACGGCCAGGTCCTGCTCACGATCCAGGACGGGAACCTGATCGTCACCCCTGCCCAGCCGAAGCTCGTCAGGGCCGAGGAGATGGAAGAACAACTGGACTACGTCATCAAGAAACGTAAGGACGTTTTGAAGCGGCTGGCCCAGTAATGCCGCCGGTATCCTTCCTCTCGGTAGAGGCTGTGCTGGAGATTCATCGCCGGGTCATCGCGGAATTCGGTGGGGATCCAGGTCTGCGCGACCGCGGGCTGCTCGAGTCCGCGGTTTCAATGCCACAATCACGATTCGGCGGCGGTTATCTGCACGCAGGGCTGGCCGAGATGGCTGCCGCCTACCATTTCCATCTCTGCGCAAATCATCCCTTCATCGACGGCAACAAGCGGGTGGCAGTCACTGCCGCCGAAGTGTTCCTGTTGATCAACGGGCACGAGCTCACAGCTAGTGACGATGAGATCGAAGAGCTCACGCTGGGTGTAGCCGGCGGGAAGCTGTCAAAGGAGCAGGTGAGCGAGTTCTTTGCCAGGTTCGTCACTCCCTCCTAGCTCTCCCGGCTGCCTCCTGTTTGTGGTAGAATACCCGGCGGCGAAAGGGGGATCCGGGATGAAAACATCTTTCCTTTGCCTGCTCTTGCTGACGGCCGGTCTCGCCTCGGCCACACCTCCGGAATCGTTACCGCTCGCCGGCGGCCTGCCTGGCGGGCTCGAGAAGTCGACCACAGCGGGCGGCTACACGTACTGCGCCACTTCCAGCGGCCTGCTGGTGCTGGACGTGGCCGATCCGGCCCACATCGTCCAGGTCACCCTCCTGCCCTTGCCGGGCTGGGGAACCGCCATCGAGGTCCGGAACGATCTCGCCTACCTGCTGTGCTGGGAGACGGGGCTCCACGTGATCGACATCGGCGATCCGGCGGCGCCGCAGGTGGTGGGTCTGTGCTCCGATCCGGCCAGCTCCTGCGACCTGGCCCTCGCCGGCGACCTCGCCTTCGTGCCGGACATGGTCGACGGCTTCTGCGTGATCGACATCAGCGATCCCGCCGATCCGCACCTGGTGACCAGCCTGCCGCCGGGGGGCGAGTTCTTCAACCTCGACCTCGCCGGCGACGTGGCCTTCGTGGCCGCGAACTACGAAGGCCTGCGCGTGATCGATATCACCGATCCCCTGGTGCCCTCCCTGGTCGGCGTGACCCCCTACCCCGGCCAGGTGCGGGACGTCACCGTCCACGGCAAGCTCGCCTACCTGGCCTGCGGGACCCAGGGCCTGCGCATCCTCGACGTGGGCGACCCCGGCCATCCCGCGCAGCTCGGCCAGCTCTTTCTGGAGTACGACATCGGTTATGAGGCCTGGGCGCGCAGCGTTACCGCGAGCGGCCACCACGCCTTTCTGTCGCTCAACCTCTGGGGTCTCGGCGTGGTTGACGTGAGCAATCCCAGGGTGCCGGCCGAGGTCGTGCGCCACGACGTACCCGGCAACGCCTACGCCCTCGAGATCCACGGCGACCTCGGGTATGTGGCCGCGAACCACGGCGGCCTGCTGACCCTGGACCTCGCCCTGCCGGCGGCCCCGGTCGACCTGGACCAGTTCTGGCTCCTGGGCGACGTGCTCGATCTCGCCGCCGCTGACGGCAAGCTCTGGGCGGCCGGCGGCCTTTCCCTGCCCGAGGAGAAGACGGCGCGCTACCAGACCTGGGCCGGTCTGTTCGTCACCGACGCGGCGGACCCGGCCGCGCTGGAGGTGATCGGTTACTGCAGCACCGGCCTGCAACCGCTCAGCGTGGCGGTGTCCGGACAGCACGCCTATCTCTCTTCCATATATGGCGGCGTGCGCATCCAGGATGTGAGCGACCCGTACGCGCCCGAGGAAGTGGGCTCGTTCCCCATGACGGCGGAGGGCTACGACCCGGCCGTGGCCGGCGACTTCGCGTACGCGTTCCGCGGCGGGGACTTCACGGTCTTCGACGTGAGCGATCCCACGCAGCCGGTCGAGGTGGGATCGTGTCCCACCCAGTACTACGGCAGCCTCTTCGCGGCCGGCGACCTGGTCTACTCGGTGAGCGGCCTGCCCGGCCTGCGGGTGTTCGACGTGGGTGACCCCACGGCGCCGGAACTGATCGGCACCCAGGAACTTCCCGGCGCCGGCCAGGAGGCGGCCCTGGCCGGTCATCATCTCTATGTGGCCGATGGCCTGAGCGGCCTGACGGTGGTGGATGTCGGGGACCCGACCCAGCCCCAGCTCGCCGGCGGGTACCAGCTGCCCGGCTACGCCCGCAGCGTCGCCTGCCGCTGGCCCTTCACCTACGTCGCGGCCGCCGAGTTCCTGGACGAGATGGGCGGCCTCCACGTCCTGGACATCTCCCAGCCCAGCGCCCCGGTGCTGGTTGCCAGCAACGACCTGCAAGGCGAGGTCGTCGCCGTGGCCGTGGAGGGTCCGCTGGTCGCCGTCGGCTGCGAGTGGGATGGCGTCCTCGTGTTCCGGCACGACGTCCAGACCGGGGTCGCGATGCCACAGGCGGTGGCCCGCTTGACCAACCACCCCAACCCGTTCAACCCCCGGACCACCATCGGCTTCGACCTGCCTCGCTCCGGACAGGTCACGGTGACGGTGCACGACGCGGCGGGGCGCCGGGTACGCACCCTGCTGGACGGCTTCCGGCCCGCCGGCCGCCACCAGATGAGCTGGGACGGGAAAGACCAGCAGGGACGTCCCCTGGCCTCGGGGGTGTACCTCGTCAACCTGGTGGCCGACGGGGAGCAGGCCGTGCGGAAGATCGTCCTCGTGCGCTAACCACTGGTTGATTAGTGACGGTAACCACCTGTCACTCGCCCCCTCCCGGCCATTTTCGAAGGCGTGCCACGTGGCACGGCCCAGCCCAGCAGGTTTTGTTTTTTCGATAGAAGTACACGTGGCACGGATTGCCATAACCTCAGTTATTTCAGGCTGGTACATGAACCCGACGACAAAAGCTCAAAAAAGGCGCCTCGTGCCGTTGGTTTCGTTTCCAGCCCGGACAGGCCCGCCCCGAGCTCCCTCAGCCCGCCTCCCCCACCTTCTGGATCTCTTCCCCTGCAAACAAGACAAACCGCGTTATATTTGGGGCTGACGTTTTCGGAAGACCAGGACCGGAACTGCGACGGCGGGGCTCGCCCGCCCGGCCCGGAGGAACCATGAAGAGCTACCAGGGAATCGATTTCTACCGGTTCGAGGACACGCTCCTGGACGAGGAACGGTCCGTGCGCGACACGGTGCGTCGTTTCGTCGACCGCAGCTTCCTGCCCCTGATCAAGCATCACTTCTCCGCCGGCACCTTCCCGGTGGAGATCGTGCCCGAGCTGGGCGAGCTGGGTCTGCTGGGCTCGGCCATCCAGGGCCCCGGCTGCCCCGGCCTCTCCTACCTGGTTTACGGCCTGATCTGCCAGGAACTCGAAAGGGGCGACTCCGGGCTGCGGAGCTTCGCCTCGGTGCAGGGCAGCCTGGTGATGTGGCCGATCTCCGTCTACGGCACCGAGGAGCAGAAGAACCAGTGGCTGCCGGAGCTGGCCGCGGGCCGCGCGATCGGCTGCTTCGGCCTGACCGAACCGGGGCACGGTTCGGATCCGGGAGCGATGGAGACCACCGCCACCCGCGACGGCAACGACTGGATCCTGCACGGCAACAAGATGTGGATCACCAACGCCGACATCGCCGACGTGGCGGTGATCTGGGCCCGGGAACCCGGGGGCGGCATCAACGGCTTCCTGGTCGAGCGGGGTATGCCCGGCTTCTCGGCCCAGGAGACCAGGGGCAAGTTCAGCCTGCGCGCCTCGGACACCGGCGAGCTGGTCCTGGACCAGGTGCGCGTGCCCGACGCCAGCCGACTGCCGGGCGCGGTCGGCCTGCGGGCGCCGCTGTCGTGCCTGAACCAGGCCCGGTACGGGATCGCCTGGGGCGTGGTGGGGGCGGCCTGCGACTGCCTGCACGCCGCCCGGGAGTACGCCCTGGAGCGCGAGCAGTTCGGCAAGCCCATCGCCTCGTTCCAGCTGGTCCAGCGCAAGCTGGTGCGCATGCTTACCGAGATCACCAAGGCCCAGGGCCTGGTGCACCAGCTGGCGCGCCTGAAGGATCGGGGGATCGACCCGGTGGCCCTGGTATCGCTGGCCAAGCGCAACAACGTGGCCATGGCCCTCGAGTGCGCCCGCATGGCGCGCGAGGTCCTGGGTGCGGCCGGCATCACCAGCGAGTACTCACCCGGCCGTCACCTGGCCAACCTCGAGTCGGTGAAGACCTACGAGGGGACGCACGACATCCACACCCTGATCATCGGGGCGGAGTTCACGGGGATTCCGGCTTTCCGGGGTTGAGCGGAGGGGAAACCGGCCCGGCCGGACGATAACTAACGTTCCTTTGCGGACCGCTCCTTCTGGTCGATCTCGATCTTGCCCTTCTTGAGCTCCCGCCAGCTCGTCGGCCGCAGCTTCCGGATCTCGCCCGCCGGCACGATGACCGTCTCGGGCGCCAGCTTCTGGATCTTGCCCTGGACCTCCTGGCTCAGCTCCAGCTTGTAACTGATCTCGGCGCCGGGGTTCGCCACCTGCAGGCTGCTCAGCCGGTCGACCAGCTCGAACTTCACCGGCGGCCCCTCGCTGATCGCCAGGTCGCTGACCTTGAAGGTCCGGGTGGCCCGCTGGTCCGGCAGCCGGCGGTACAGCTCCAGCGACACCCCCGCCAGCTTCCGGGTCGAGGAGACGGCGACCGTCTGCTCGACCATGTTCACCGACCCGAGCTGGAACCGGTCCACCCCGGGCCGGCCCCCGCCAACCTCGAGGCTGACCATGTTGCCGTCCATCAGCAGGTGGCAGGCGTAGGCCCGGCCGCGCGACTCGATCTGGAGGTCGTACGACTTGCCGTCGATCCCCTTCATGAAGTAGACCTCGGCCTCCTGGTCGTTACCGTGGAAGAAGGGCCAGCGGATGATGTTGTCGGTTTTCCGGGCGGGGTCCTTCTCCAGCTCGATACCCCCGGGCACCGTCTTGTAGAAGCTGCGGCCCTGCTCGTCCTCGATCTGGGTCACCCCGCCGCCGCCGGCGCCGCCGCCACCGGCGAAGATCAACGTGCCGAGCGACTCGGTGATGTAACCGACGGTCAGCGGGTGGTTGTGCTTGTACTTCGCATCCGACACGTTGGTCGCGAGGAAGCACCACGGGCCGGCGGTGCCGCCGTTCCAGCCGTAGCTGTCCGGAGCGAAGTCGTAGTCGGCGGGGTACTTCCAGTCCTTGGTGACGCTGGACTTGTCGATGTCGATGTAGTTCGTCGCCCCGGCGCCGACGTAGAAGGCCGACTCGTTGCCGTACGGGTAGTTCGGATCCCAGATGTAGATCCGCCAGTGGCCGCCGACGTCCTGGACCTCGTAGGGCACGACGGTGTGCGCCTCGGCTCCCTCACCCATCGCCTCGATCGCCGCGAAACTCGATGGCATGAACGACAGCAACGGGTAGTCGTGGCTGGCCAGGGCGGTCTGGATCTCGTTGTAGGCGTACTGGGGGTTGCTCCAGTTGTGATCGTTGAACTGGTCGATGAGCTTGGTGATCATCGGCTGCGTGAGCTGGCGCAGATGCATGACGCTGATCGACTCGCGGACGATGTCCAGGTTCGGCCCGATCCGGTTGCCCGGGTCGAGGCTGCCCTCGTAGTTGTACACCGGGCTGCAGACGCCCAGGTGGCCGCCCTCGTGGTAGCAGATCAGGCTCAGCAGCGACATCCCGAAGCAGCTCGCGTGGCCGGCGTAGTTGGCGACGACCAGGTCGAAGAAGGTGATGTCGTTGGGCATGGCGTCGCCCCGCTCGCCCGCCACGCCCAGGAACGCCATGCTGTAGATGTCCCACAGCTCGTCCAGGTCGTCCGTCATCAGGTAGTTGTAGAAGTTCCAGCCGTCGTGATCCGGCTGGTAGGCGCCGGAGGCCGGGGACGTGAAAATCGTCATCGCGAGCAGCATCGCGAGCAGCGCCACGTGTGATACCACGGTCGTTCTGGCTTTCATCTCCGCAACCCCTCTTCTGGCTCTGCGGGCCGCAAGCGGCCGCCTCACTCGGTATAGGATCCCTTGACCGCCGGTGAGAGCGTCGAGGGCCGGCCGTCGATGTCGAGGGCCTGCACCCGGTACCAGTAGTTCACGTTCACGTTGACGGTGTCGTCGACCCAGGAGCCGCCCGTCACCATCCGGCCGACCTGACGGAATTCGCCCCCCGCCGACGGTCCGCGGTAGATGACGAACCCCATGTGCTGCGCCGGGTCGTAAGCGGGCGCCCACGAGATCCGCAACCCGCACTCGTCGATCAGCGGCTGGATCGAGGTGATGAGCGGCGTCGGCGGTCCGGACGACTTGAAGGTGAAGGTGCTGTAGGGGACCGAATCGCCGGGCTTGTTCTCGTTGCCGTCCTTGTCCACCGCCGTGATCCGGTACCAGTACACGTGCTTCGGATCGGCGTTCTTGTCCAGGAAGGTCCCGGCGTTCATCCCCTCGTGCGGCACCAGCGGGATCGCGTCGCAGCTGCACGGCGCCGCGGGTGCGTAGGGGGCCGGCAAGTCCACCGGCAGCGTGGGCGGTTCCTCGACCGTTTTCCCGCCCAGCCAGCTGTAGGTGCCGTTCTCGTCGTCGGACCGGTAGACGTGGAAGGCGTGCAGGTCCTGGCTCGGCGCGGCCACCCACTCCAGCAGCACCGCCTCGTCCTGGGCCTGGACGGCGCTCGGGATCGGCGGCGGCGGCGGCGTCTCGTCCCGCAGCCGCATGCAGACGATCAGGGGCAGCTCGCTCGGGCTGGGCCACGGCCAGTTGCCGCTGAGGTTCTGGCTGTTGTCGCGCGCCTTGACCCAGTAGGCGTAGCAGAGGGGCGATTCCGCGGGCAGCGCGTAGTCGTCGTACACCGCCCTGCCGTAAACGGCGGCCGAATCGACGGCGTCGGGGTGAGTGACCTCGCCGATCATCACGAACGGCCCCGTCTCGAGCCGGTACCGCTTCTGGATCTCCAGCGGCGGCCACTCGCCCAGATGGCAGAGGCTGCGGTAGATGACGTACGAGCCGATGTCCGGATCGCCGTTCGGCTTCCAGAGCACCCGGATGTACTGCTGGTGTCCCTCCGCCTCCGTGTCGAGCGGGATCTCCGGCGGGAAGATGTCGGGCACGTGGCCCGAGGCGGCCGACGACTTGACGCTGATGTTGCCATGATCGTCCACCACCCTGATCCGGTAGTAGAACTCCTTCTCGCCGTACTTGGACTGGATCGCGGGATCGCTGTCGACGTACTCGACCTGCGACGGCCCGGGCTGGGGCAGGAGCGCCACGTTGAGCTTCACCCCGGCGGTGTCGGCCTGTGTCTCCGCCCGGTAGATGTTGTAGCCGTCGATCCCGTCCATCTCCCGGTGGCCCACCTCGTCCTTGACCACCTTGGTCCAGGTGACCTTCAGGGTCTGGCCGACCGCCTCCACGGCCAGATCGCCCGGCAGCCCCGGGGGGGTGACGTCCTGCGGGGTGGCGGACGCCGAGTACGCGCTCGGGTCCCCCTCGACGCACATGCTGTTCAGGGTGGTCACCCGGTACTGGTAGGTGCTGCCGTTGGCGGGGCCGCTCACCGGGCTGCCGTCCACGTCGTGGGTGGTCGGCCAGCCGGTCGACTCGTCCCAGCGGCGGAAATCGACCAGGCCGAACACCGGCACGATCTCGTTGTTGTCGAGATCGTGGGTGACCATCGAGATCACCGGCGCGTCGTTCACCTTGACCGGCGTCCCGCCCGGCAGCTTGCGCCGGTAGACCTCGTAACCGGAGGCGTTGTCCACCGCGTCCCAGGTCACCAGGATCCGGCTGTCGCCCGCGACGGCCTGGACGCTGGCCGGCGGCGGCAGGGGGATCGTCAGGCCCGCCGCGACGTGGATGTCGCTGGCCAGGATGCTCTCCACTCCGTCCCTGACCGCCCGGATCTCGTACCAGTAGTCGGTGCCCGGGGTGGCGGTCTCGTCGGCAAACGCGCGCCCGGCCACCTGGGCCACCTTGTGGTAGCGCCGGGCGAGGAACTCGATCTGCGGCGCCGCTTCCTCGGCCCGCATGAGGGTGAGCGCCCGGGCGGGCTGGAAGCCCTCGATCGGCGCCCGCTCGGCGAGCTCGCGCCCCGGCCCGGCGACCTTGCGGGCGGCCATGACCTGGGACAGGGCCTGCCACTCCTCCGAGTCCGGGCCGACCACCTGCTGGAAGGCGGCCGGATCGGTGACCGCCCGGATGGGCTGCACGTTCAGCGGCAGATCGGGGTAGGCGGCCTCCGGATCGGTCTTGCGGTAGATGTTCAGGCCGTCGGCCGCGAAGAGGTCGTTCCACCGCAGCAGCACGACGTTCTCGCCCTCGTCGCTCTCGACGCAGCTCTGGGCGAAGACCCGGAACTCCCCGGCCGCCAGGTCCGCGGCCGGGAGTATCGCCCGGTCCGGGGGCGCGGTGCCGGCCGGCCCGGCGGCCCCCAGGACGACGGCCGCCAGCACCAGCGTCACCGTCAGCGGCGCCGGCTCGAGGATCGTCTTGAACCCGACAGACATCGACTCATCCTCCTAGTAGATATGGAAGCCGGTTTCGTCGAGACGCACCGTCACGTCGACACTGGCGCAGATCACCCACAGGACACAGCCCTCCAGGCCGGCGGTGCCCTGGAAGAAGAAGGGGTTGCCGACCCCGAACTGGAGGTTCACCCAGGCCGAGGCCGACACGACGCCCCAGAGGATCTCACCGTGCAGGGAGACCCCGAAGTTGCCCACGATGTACGGCAGGGGCAGGCCACCGACCTCGTCGAACGGAATCCCGGTCATGTTTATGAAGGCGCCGATGGCCCCGTAGATCTCGATCCCGCCGCTGAAGATGCCGAAGTCCTGCCCGTAGCTGATCTGGCCGAAGCCGTAGACCCCGGTGATGTCATCGGGCATGGAAATGGTGTTCAGGGCGTACTTGTTGCTGGTGTCGGTGAAGACCCAGACCTCGTCCTTGGGCACGTTGTGGCCGACGAAGATGCCGCCGGCGACGCCCCCGCTGCCGAGCGACCGGCCCCACAGCTCGATGCCGGCGCGCCCCTGCAGGTACTGGGTGACCGGGGAGAGGTACCAGTTGACGGGGCCGTTCGCCTTCAGGCCCGCCGCCAGGCTGCCGAAGTCGAAGTTCCCCTGGAAGTCGCCGTAGATGCTCATGGCGGCCCGGTCAGCCTGCAGCAGGATCGAGCCGTCCACCGTGACGTTCCCGCCCAGGGACAGGTCCATGTACATCATGCCGGCCGCGGAGAAGGTCGTCACGGTGGGCGTGATGACCAGCTTGGCCTCGATCATGGTCCCGGCCCCGCCCAGGATGCCCAGGCCCGCGTCGGCGGTCTGGGCGAGGGTGAAGCCGACGGTGATGCAGCTCAGGGTGTTGCCGTCGATGGTGATGCAGCCCCACAGCTCGGCGGACTGTCCCATGTTCACGCCCGCGAGCAGGAAGCTGTTGCTGGCGCTGCCCATCAGGCCGATGCACATGTACGAGTGATCGATCTGGATCGAGGCGTCGACCGTGTTGCCGAAGTGCTCGGGCAGCGCGACCGTCCCCTCGCCGAGGAAGCCGTCCTGGTCGTCCTCGTCGTAGACGATGTCGAAGTCGAAGGTCGACAGCGCACTCCCCCAGGTCTTGTGCAGGTTCAGGTCGCTGGGGTCGCAGCTCTCGGCCGCCGGTTCGACCAGGTCGATGTTGCGGCCGCCGTAGAAGCCGTTCGGATCGGGGCCGGTGTACCGGTAATCGCGGATGTGCAGGTAGCTGGAGCCGAAGAAGTTGAAGTGGTTGTCGCCGCAGACCTGCAGGTAGCCGTCCGGGCCGTCCGGCCACTTCGACAGGGCGATGTGGTGCGGCGTGAAGGAGAAGCCGTCGAACTTCTGGGTGCCGGTGTTGTAGTCGAAGAACAGCTCGCCGAGGTTGCCGTCGGCCAGCATCTCGCCCCAGATCAGCTTGAAGGGCTGCCCGAAGTGGCGCGGCTCCTGGATGCCGGCCTGGGTCAGGATGATCTGGCCGGTCTTGACGCTGAGCACGCCCGCCGGCTCGCCCGGGATCGCCTCGACCAGCTCCACCCCCCAGTACTCCAGGGTCACGGGCCCGCCGCTCAGGTCGATGTCGCCGCCGACCAGGCTGGCGGTCGAGGTGAACTCGAGTTCCTCGAACGGGATCTGGGCGTTGCAGGGACCGCCCAGCTTCAGGATACCCTGCAGGCCGGAGTCGAAGACGGCGCTGCTGGAGAACCGCACGCCGAGGCAGCTCTGCTTGTCCCGGACGCACTGCAGCTCGGCCTGGAACGGAATGCCGCCCTTGTAATAGGTGACGGTCGGGTCGCCCAGCTCCTGATGCCGCGACGGCTCGGGCCGGATGAAAATGGTGCCGTTGATGCCCAGCGTCTCGACGTTCAGCCAGGTCCCGACGAGCGACACCCCGCTGCCGTGCTTGAAGACCATCTCCTTGGGCGGACCGCCGGGCACATCGGGCGTGAACGCGGTGAACTCCCTGATCCGCAGCAGGGTCACGCCCGGCAGGTTGTGCTGCTCGAGCTTGGTCGGGATGTCCCCCCACCAGCTCACCGAGGTGAAATCGGCCGTGCTCTTGGGCACGTGCCGCTCCGACGCCTTCCCCGACAGGTAGAAGTAGGCGTGGTCGGGGTGCGAGGGATCGGGCCGGGCGGCGAAGTGGATCGTCTCGCGTCCGTTCCGGGTCAGCTCGCCCCAGAAGATCTGGTTGACGAAGGTCACCTGCCCGGCGAGGTCCATGTCGTCCTGGACGGCCAGGCTGGTGAACGCGGCCTTGAGCACGCCGCCGGCCGCCCCGTCGCAGGCCGCCCGCACCGGCAGCTCGATCGTCCCGTCGGCGAACTGGCCGCCCGCGACCGCGCTGCTGTCCACGTCCACGTAGCCGGACCCGAGACGGATCTCGTAGCCGTA
Organism: uncultured Fibrobacteraceae bacterium; assembly: GCA_964484595.1. Lineage (GTDB taxonomy): Bacteria > Krumholzibacteriota > Krumholzibacteriia > LZORAL124-64-63 > LZORAL124-64-63 > CAZAHC01. The sequence goes on from CAZAHC010000071.1 coordinate 11,501, forward strand.
CGGGATCATGCTGGCGAACTCGTACCGGTCGTTCAGGACGAAGCGGGCCTGCAGCCCAGGCGCGGTCACCAGGCCGTCAGTGAAGCGGTAGTCGGCCGCCAGGTAGCCGGAGTTGGCGGTCACGGTCCCGGAGGCCAGCGGAATGGTGGCGCCGCGCTCCAGGACCACGCCCCTCCAGGAGGCGGCCAGCCCCAGACCGGGCGGCGAGACCGAGAGATCGAGATCGACGACGTAGCCGCGGCCGCGGAACACCATGCCGGTCTTGTCGATGATGAACGGCCCGAACTCAGCGTGGGGCATCTCCTTGTAGAGCTGGCAATCTGCGGTGATCGCCACCTCGCCGATCTCCAGCACGGCGGGACCGCAGCCGGCGCCGTCCACGATCGAGCGCGGCAGAGCGATCCTCGCCCAGGTGATCGCCTCGTTGGGCGTGATGTACAGGCTGTCCATCTGCACCGTGAAGCCGGCCACGTGGATCTCGGCCGGGATATCGGGCCAGGGGGGATCGGTGGGATAGGCGGCGCTGCCGGCGGTCATCAGGCCCATGGTGGGCCGGCCGCTGGGCCGGATGGTGGCGTCGGCGAACCGCACCATGATTCCGCCGGGACCGATCAAGGGCTCGAGCAGCCCGAGCACGTCGTCCCGGGCGGCGAGGATGTCGTCCCGCGCCACCTTCTCGACCGCCAGGGGCAGGGTCACCTCGTCCCCCACCACCAGGTCGAGATCGAGCCGCTGCGCCTCGATGGTCGAGATCTCGGTCGTTGGATCGCTCACCGTCTCGACGACGACGAAGTTCTGCTGGATCACCTGCAGGCCGGACGGAAACACCGGCATCAGCGTGAGCCCGCAGTGGAAGCGGACCTCGGCCAGGCCGCTGACGCCGATGGCCGCCTCCTCGGCGAAGCTCCAGTGACCCTTGTCCTGGTAGGAGATGACCCTCAGGACGAAGTCGCCGAGGGTCAGGCTGTCCGGCAGGTTCCGGTAAAACTCGGGCAGGAGGATGTCGACGACGGCGGCGATCCTGGCGTCGGCGAGGGCGAGGAAATCGGCGAGCTCGAACCCGGTCCGCTCCTGGTCCCGGACCCAGTCCTTGATGCCGTCCAGCTCCTTCACCGAGGCGCGGTGCTTCTGGCGGCCGAGCTGCCCGCGCTGCTTGTCCAGCCCGGCGCGCGCCTGGTCGAGCACCTCGCCCTGGTAGGCCGCAGTGGCCACCTTGCGGTACAGGTCCTCAAGCTTCGCGATCCGGGCGTGCAGCGACCGCAGGTCGCCGTCCTCGGCGCCCTTGATGACGTCCTGCAGCTCATCCTCCGCCCGGGAGAACTGCCGGGGCGCCTGCTCGTCGAGCTGCCGGTCCTCGAGCAGGGCCCTCATCGCGAGGGGCCGCGCCAGCGCCATCCTGGTGATCTTGGCCGAGTCCACGCTCAGGTACAGGTACTCCTTGGCCCGTTCCAGGTCCCGGTGGATGTCCTTCAGCTTGCCCTGCCGCTCGTACCGGCGCAGGGCCTTGCGGTAGTATTCCATCCCCTTGGCAAAGTTCTTCGGCGCCAGCATGTGAGCGTCGGCGGCCTCCGCCTCGGCGACCAGCCGGTCAGCCTCCCGGAAAACCTGCTCCCTCACCAGATCGGTTTCCTGGGCCAGGGCCGGAACTGCCGCCAGGCCAACCCCGATCGCGATCAGGACGGCGAAACAGAACACGGCCTCGATGGAAATCCGGTTCCTGAACATGTTGAACCTCCGACACGGCATTGCCGAACCGCTCACCAAAATATCTTGCTGAAGCTCAAGAGGAAGAGGATACAGGTTGCCAGGTCATGCTAGAGGGTGGGGGCGGGGCTGTCCACCGTTATTGGTGGGGCGTTTTCAACGGGTTGGCCGGGGGAGCGCCGGGGCGGCTCGTCAGCGCGGGTCACCGGTAGAGGTTCTTCAGTTCGCCCCAGGATTTCCGGTCGGCGGGCTGAGGCTGGCCCGAAAAAGGCGCGAAGTCAACGAACGCGTGGGTCGAGGGATCGTCGTACCCATCGATGATCCACTCGGATATCTGGGTGCTGTCGGCGGTGCCCCAGTAGTTACCGATCATGTCGAGATGGATGTCGGGGGGATTGAAGTAATTGAGAAAAACCGATGATCCGCCATTGTTCAAAATGTGGCTGCCGTTAAGGCCGATGTTGCTCCCATAAATCAAAATTGTGGCAAATGTGCCTCCATACAGGATGTTGCCAGAACCTCCAACGAAGCTGTCGCTGTTCACTTGCAGATTGCATCGACCGCCGCTTATCCTGTTCCCATTGACGGTAACGGCAGAATAGATTGTAACACCAATCCCCACATTGTACATGTCTTGGATAACGCAATTTTCAACCAGCCCACTTGAGCTTGAGGCATAGGTAATTCCAACAGAGCTAGAACCATCGCCAATCAGAGTGCAATTAGAAATGAAAACATTTCCCGCGTTTTCAGCAGAGTCAAGCCCATTGCTAGTTGAAACTCCGAAGCGCCCCCTTGGGTTTACGCT
>CAZAHC010000072.1:0-13920 GCA_964484595.1 uncultured Fibrobacteraceae bacterium
CCCAGCGATGTCTTGCCAGCCTGCCGGCGGCTGCGGAACCGAACGAGCCCGGCCAAGATGGAGAGAGCCCGGGCGAAATCGACACCAGCGATCTTCCCTGGACCACCGGCCGGGCAGAGGTTCCCTTCACGGAGATCACGCCGGCCCAGGCACGAGAGAAAGCGCTGGAACTTGCCCGGCGAGACGTGGTCGAGAAGGCGGTTGCCGGAATCAGGGTCAAGGTTGTCGATGACCTGTGGAAGGGTGAGGAAGGCGACGAGATCATCGAGCGGTACTCAAGGCTGGTGCACTGCGAGGTATCAGGGCGGATCGTGGCGGAGAAGGAGCCGATCTTCCAGTTCGTCGCCGGTGATTCGGGGGGTCTGGTCTGCGTATGTACCTTGACGGCCAAGGTGATAGAGGAACACCAGGAACGGGACCCCGGCTTCATCTTCAACGATGTCGGGCTTTACACCCAGGTCACGGAAAAGGAAATCGTCCCCAACACGGCAGGAGTTTTCCGGAACGGCGAAAGGGTGGTCCTGGCAGTAGAGGTATCCAGGGACTGCTACCTGACCGTCTTCAACGTCTACGAGGAGGGTTCTGTGCTCCAGGTGGTGCCGAACGAGGAGATGCCCGTCAACTTCGTCACCGCCGGGCGCCGCCACGAGTTCCCCAGCGCCGAGGACAGACAGCGGTCAGTGGAGCTTCCGGTCAGCATCCCACCGGGACGGAAGAGCTGCCTCGAGTCCTTCGTGATAGTGGCCACCCTGGATGAATATCCCTTCCGGTCGGAGGAAAAAGTACTCCTCCCCGGCGGGAACATCCCCCAGTACAAGACCGCCTTCGACCGGATGAACCGCTGGTTGCTGCACATCCCCGCCGACCGAAGGGTCGAGGCTCATCTCTCGTACACCATCGTCAAGTGATGCGGGCTAGAACCCCTTGAACGGGTTCATGCCGATCTCTTCCATCTCCTCGACGAAGCCATTGATGATCTCGGGCACCCGGCGCCACTCGTCGGCGGAGACGGTGTGGATCTGCACCCGCTCCTGCTCCAGGGCGAGCTGTTCCAGCTTGTCCTGCACGTTCTCCATCCGGCGGTCGGCCAGCTCGCTGCCGCGGACGAAGTGGCACTGGTAATCGTCACCGTACTTGCAGCCGAACAGCATGATCCCGTCGAAGCCGGCGGACAGGGCGTCTCCGATCCAGACGGTGTTGATCGAGCCGAGACAGCGCACCGGGATGAGCCGGACGAAGGAGCTGTACTTCAAACGCCGGATCGCGGCCATGTCGACGGCCGGCAGGGCGTCGTTCTCGCAGACGAAGACCAGGTACCGGGGTTTCTCGTCCTCCTCGTCCGGGATCTCGATCGCCTTGATCACCTGGCTGATCATGTTCGGGGAGTAGTTCTGGAAGCTGACGATCCGCTCGGGGCAGGCGCCCATGCAGATCCCGCAGCGACGGCAGCGGGTGGGGTTCTCCAGCGGCGTGCCCTTCTCGTCCTCGTCAAGGGTGCCGAACGGACACTCCTCGGTGCACCGCTTGCACTGGGTGCAGCGCTGCATGAAGAAGTTGGGCGTTGAGGTGTCGCGGGCTCGCGGGTGAACGGCCTCGCCGCGGCTGATCAGCTCGACCGCCTGGATCGCCTTCAGCGCAGCCCCGTGGGCGTCCTTGCCGGACTGCAGGAGGTCCATCGGCGCCCGCACGCAGCCGGCGGCGTACACGGCCGTCCGCCGGGTCTCGTAGGGGAAGCAGACGAAGTGGCTGTCCGGGAAGCCGTACTTCAGCGTCGGCAGGTCCGTGCCCTGGCGGTAGGTGAGGTTCAGGATCCGCGCGCCGACCTCGGCTCCCGCGGCATCGCCGCCGGCGCCTTCGTCTTCGGAGGCGTCGGCCTCGGCCGCCGCCTCGCCCGGGTTCTCCTCACCCTCGGCAGTCTCGGCCGCCTCGTCCTCGACCTTCTCCAGCACCCCGTCCTCGACCTTGGTGGTGGGCACCATGCCGGCCGCCAGGACGACCAGGTCCGCGTTGACCTGGATCGACTCGCCGAGCAGCGTGTCCTCCAGCTTCACCGCGATCTCGGAGCCGTCGGCGGCGACCTCGTAGACCTCGCCCTTGGTCAGGAAGATGCCCTCGTCGTCCTGGGCCTGCTGGTAGAACAGCTCGAACTGGCCCGGGGAGCGCAGGTCCTTGTACAGGACGTAGACCCGGGTATCGGGGAACTGCTCGCGGATCTGGGCGGCGTGCTTCAGGCTCGCCCGGCAGCAGACCGCCGAGCAGTACGGCAGGTGATCCTCGTCGCGCGACCCGGCGCACTGGATGAAGGCCACGCTGCCCGGCACCTGGCCGGTCGAGGGCCGCTTCAGGCCGCCGTTGCCGAGCATCTCCTCGAGCTGGACGTTGGTGACCACGTCCGGCGAGGAGCCGTAGCCGAGGTGACCCAGGTTGGCCGGGTCGTAGGGCCGCCAGCCGCTGGCCTGTACGATCGAGCCGACGCGCAGCTCGGTGGCGGCGCCGTTCCGCAGCTTGACGTCGAATAGTCCCGGGGCGCCGCTGATCCTGGCCACGGTGGTGGATTTGTGGACCGTGATCCGGTCGTGAACCTCGACGGCGGCGATCAGCTCGTCGACGCCACCGTCCTCGAGATCGGTCCACGGCGCCCGGCGCGGGAAGCTCCGGGTGAACTTGGCGGCCCAGCCGCCCAGCTGCGCCTCCTTCTCCACCAGGACGACCTCGTAGCCGGCGTCGGCGGCCTTGCTGGCCGCGGTCATCCCCGCGACGCCGCCGCCGACGACCAGCACCGTCTTGCTGATCTCGGGGGGCTCGGGAACCGGCGCCTCGCTGTTCTGGACCCTGACCACGCTCATGCGAACGTAATCCTGGGCCACCATCTGGAGGTCTTCCTTGTCCTCGTCGTCCTCCACCTTCGTGCACCAGGCCACCTGCTCGCGCAGGCTGGCCCGGTCGAGGTGCATCCCGGGACCGAAATCGAACACGTCAGTCATCACGCGAGCACTACAGGCGCAGAGCGACAGGCGATTCAGCTCCTCGCTCTCGATGTCGGCCTTGATCTCGGCCACGGCCTCCGGAGCGCAGAGACAGCCGTTTACCTTGACGACGGCCGCGCCGGCCTCCTCGGCCACCGACTTCAGCTCCTCGACCTCGACCACGTCACCGATCCCGCAGCCCGAGCAGATGTAAAGACCAACCTTGGTATCCATTGCTCACTCCTTCCCGAGCTGGAGGATGCCCTTCAGGGCCGCCCCGGTCGCATCCTGGATGGTGGCCGAGACCTCCAGCGGTTGCGTCACGGTGCCGCAGCCGATGATCCCGTCGGCGCTGTCGTCGGTGCAGATGAATCCCATCTCGTCCAGCCTCACCGGCGCCCCCGCCGGCAGGCCGTCCGTCTGGGGCACCATGCCCGTGGCCAGGACCACCAGGTCGGCCTCGGCGGTGGTGATCCGGCCGGTCATGGTGTCCTCGGCCTCCAGCGCCAGCCGGCCGTTCTTCCGGCCCAGCTTGGCGACCTTGCCGCGGTGGAGGTGCACCTTCTCGTCCTGCTCGACCTTCGTGTAGAAGTCCTCCAGGCGGCCCGGCGAGCGGATGTCGATGTAGAAGATGTGAACGTCGGCCTCGGGGTACTTCTCGCGCACGTAGGAGGCCTGCTTGAGCGAGGCAAGGCAGCAGACGGCCGAGCAGTACGGCAGGTGGTTCTCGTCGCGGCTGCCGGCGCACTGCACGAAGGCGACGCTGCCGACCTCCTGGCCGTCCGAGGGCCGGAGGATCTTGCCGCCCGTGGGCCCGTTCGGGGCAGCCAGCCGTTCCATCTGCACGTTGGTGATGACGTCGTCGTCCAGGCCGTAGCCCAGGTTGTCGAGCCTGGTCGCGTCGTACGGCCTCCAGCCGGTGGCGTAAACGATCGCCCCGACCGAGAGCTCGTGCTGAACCGGCTCCATCGCCAGGTCGATCGCCCCGTACTGGCAGGCATCGACGCAGGCCTTCATCCGCTCGTCGCCGGCGTGAGCGGGGTCGACGACGTGACGGAAGGGAAAGGCCATCTCGTGCGGCAGGTGGATTGCCTTGTGCTTCTGCAATCCGTAGTTGAACCGGTCCTCGACCTCGATCTCGCACACCTTCTCGCAGTCGCCGCAGGCGGTGCACTTCTCGTTCACGAACCGCGGCTTCTCGGTGATGGTGACCTGGTAGTTGCCGGGACCGCCGTCTATCTGGTCGACCGTGGCCTGGGTCAGGACCGTGATCCGCTCGTTCTGCTTGATCCGGCGGAAGTTGATCTCCAGACCGCAAGTCGGAGGGCAGAGCTTCGGGAAGTAGTGGTAGAACTGGGCGACGCGCCCGCCCAGGAAAGGCCTCTTCTCCACGAGAATCACCTCATGGCCGACCTCGGCGGCCTCGATGGCCGCGGTCAGGCCGGCGATCCCGCCGCCGACGACCAGCATCGTTTGCGGGGAACCGCGTGTCAGTTCGGCTGCCACCATGGCGCCCTCCTGTTAAAAGATTCTCATCTGTTGCGGTCGATTTGCGGTGGACCAGGCCGGAGTCGCCCGATACCACCGGGGCAAGGTAGTCAATGGGATTGGTCAAATCAAGGCGGGGCGGGGCGCCAGGCGGGGCTGCCCATCACCTTGTATTGCAAGGGAATTCCTGGCTGATCGGACCCCGGGGCGGCCCGGGTTTCGACCTTGACATCAGCCCGGGCCCTTCCCAAATTTGGACCCGCCAAAAGCCGTTTTTCGCGCGGATTCCCCGGGATAACCCGGCCTGCTCAAGGAGACCCCTCATGGCAGAAGCACAGGCCGCCGATTTGGACCAGGCCGCTCCCGTCCCGGAAAAATCACGCCCGCCCGCCGAGGTCATCAGTCCCGACCTGGCCTTCATCCGCGACCTGCAGGCGGCCGGCGGCGAATCCCTGAAGAAATGTTACCAGTGCGCGACCTGCTCGGTGACCTGCGAGCTCTCGCCCACCGACCGTCCCTTCCCGCGCAAGGAGATGCTCTGGGCGCAGTGGGGCCTGAAGGACCGGTTGCTGGCCGATCCCGACGTCTTCCTCTGCTACCAGTGCAACGACTGCTCGACCCGCTGCCCGCGCGGCGCCAGACCGGGTGACGTCCTGGCGGCGATCAGGGCGATGGTCTACCGGGCCAACGCCTTCCCCTCTTTCATGGGCCGGGCGCTGGCCAGCCCTGGCGGCCTGCTGCCGCTGTTCCTGCTGCCGGTTCTCGTCTTGCTGGGCCTGCTCCTGGTCCAGCACGGCTCCTACGAGGGAGAGCATGGCGCCAGCGGCCTCGGCGCCAGCCTGAGCCACCTTTTCGGCGCCGGCGAGGTGACCTACCACCACTTCCTGACCCACGGCCTGCTGGAGATGCTGTTCATCGCCGGCAACCTGCTGATCTTCCTGCTCGCCGCCGTCGGTTTCGTGCGCTTCTTCAACAACCTGAAGGCCGGCAGCGGCCCCGCCGTGAAGATCGGCTTCATCCAGGCTGCCATTGCCACCGTCAGGGAGATCATCGGTCACGGACGGTTCCGGACCTGCGGCGAGAACCGGCCGCGGGCCACGGCCCACCTGCTGGTGCTCTTCGGCTTCTTCGGCGCGGCGGCGACGGCCGGCCTGGCGTTGATCTACATGATCATCTGGCAGGCTCAGCACGGCGGCGCTCCCTTCGACGGCCTCGGCCTCACCAATCCCATCAAGTGGCTGGGCGTCGGCAGCGGCGTCGCCATGATCGTCGGCTGCGTGATGATGCTGCAGCGTCGGGCCGCCGATCCCGAGGCGGTCGGCGCCGAGGGTTACGCCGACCGGCTGTTTTTGTGGATGATCCTCCTGGTGGCAGGAACCGGCATGCTGACCTGGCTGCTGCGCCTGGCGGCGGTTCCGGTCCTGGCGTACCCGATCTACTTCATCCACCTGTGCCTCGTGTTCTTCCTGCTGTGGTACATGCCGTACAGCAAGTTCGCCCACATGATCTACCGGGGCCTGGCCCTGGTGTGGGCGAACCAGACCGAGCGGTCGGAGCCGAGAGCCTCCCTCTAGAGCTGGTCCTCCCCGCGAGCGCTCATTGCCCTCCGGTCTGTCCGGCGATACAATGCGGCCGTCTCTCCCCGACGGCGGCCCCAACCGGACCGGAACGATGATCGGCAAGACCATCTCCCATTACCAGATCACCGCCAGGCTCGGCGAGGAAGGGCCGGGAGTGGTCTACCAGGCCGAGGACACCAAGGCCCAGCGCACCGTGGCCCTGCTGCTGGTTCCGGCCGAGGCGACCGGCGACGACGAGCAGCGCGCCCGTCTCCTGGACGAGATCCGGGCGGCCGCCGCCCTGTCTCATCCCAACCTCTGTTCCGTTCACGAGATCGATGAGGTGGAGGGGCAGATCCTCCTCGCCCGGGAGCACGTCGAGGGCGACAGCCTGCAGGACAAGGTCGCCAGTGGGGCTCTGTCGATTCGCGAGGCGGTGGACATCGCCATCCAGGTGGCGCACGGGCTCGCCGTGGCGCACGAGAACGGAATCGTCCACCGTGGCCTCGGGCCCGCCTGCGTGCAGGTCAACCCTCGCGGCCGCGCCAAGATCACGGGTTTCGGCCTCGCGGCAACCGCCGGGCCGCCGGCATCGTCCGGTGCTGCCACCTCCCCGGAATCGGTCGCGTACCTGTCCCCGGAGCAGGTCGGCGGCGGCGATGTCGATCCTCGCACCGACCTCTGGTCCTGCGGGGTGATGCTCTTCGAGATGGTTTGCGGCCAGACGCCCTTCTCGGGGAAGGACGAGCAGGCGATCCGGGAGGCGATCCTGAACGGGGAATCCAGGTCCCTGCGGGACTTCCAGGCGAGCTTTCCCTACGAGCTGGAGCGGATCCTAGGCCACTGCCTGGCCAGGAAGCCGGAGGACCGGTACCAGACCGCCGCCGAGCTGGCGGCCGACCTGGATACCCTGCAGCTCGGACTCGACGAGTGGGTGCAGGAATCCGAGGCGGGGCGGGAGATCGCGGCCGCCCGGCCCAGGAAGCCCTTTCCCTGGCGTGGTCTGTGGCGGCCCCTGTTCGCCCTCGCCCTGGTGGTCGTGGTCCTCCTGCTGCTCAAGCCCCTCGGCTGCCAGGTTCCGTGGTTCAACCGGACAGGCAGCCAGTTCGGTGGGGCGGGCGAGAGCGGGAAGCCGAGCACGAGCGCCCAGGGCTCACCGCCGGTCGGCACCCGCGAGGCGGCCTCCGGGCAAAGCGGCGCCGACAAGGTTGACGCCCGGGAAACCGCCGCCGGGGCGGGAGACGCCCGGCCGCCGGCCACCCCCTCGCTCGCCGTGCGGACGCTTCTGGACCAGAGCCCCGATCCGCAGAACCGTTTCCTGGGCGACGGCCTGGCCGCAGAACTCCGCCGGGCGCTGGCCAGGATGAAAGGACTGAGCGTGGCCGCCCGCACCTCCACCTGCGGCTTCGGCGCCGAGGAGATCGATCTCCGGGAAATGGGCCGGATCCTGGGTGTCCAGACCGTGCTCGAGGGCAGCGTCCGGCTGGAAGGCGACTTCGCCGATCCGACCAGCCGCCTGCAGATGACCGTCCGGCTAGTCAACGCCGTGGACGGTTACGGTCACTGGTCGGAACGGTTCGACCGGCAGGTGCAGGACATCTTTTTCATCCTGGACGAGATCGGGCAGGCCGTCCTGCTCCGCCTGAAGGTCCCTCCACCCCCCGCGGGAGAATCTCCCCTGAAGTTCTACTCCGAGAACCTGGCCGCCTACGGTCTCTTCCTGAAGGGTGATTTTCACTGGCACCAGGCCACCGCGGAGGGCCGGGCCACCGGTTTCGCCTGCTGGCAGGAGGCCGTGGCGATCGACCCCGCCCTCGCCCCTGCGCAGCTTGGTATTACCGCTCACCACTTGAGCCGGGCCTACCTTGGCGAGGCCCGTCCCGCTCCGGCCTTCGCGGGGGCCCGAGCAGCCATCGATCAGGCTCTCCAGGTCGACGACTCGCTCGCCGGGGCCCATCTCGGCCTGGCCGCCGTGCTGTTCGGCCACGATCGGGACTGGTCGGCGGCCGAGCGCGAGTTCGCGCGGTGCTTCGACCTGGGTCCTGCGAGCGCGATCGGTCAGGCGAGCCACGCAGTTTCCCTGTCCTGGCTGGGCAGGACAGAACCGGCCCGGGCCGCCGCCCGGCGGGCCCGGGAGCTCGACCCCCTCTCCGGCCTGGTTTCCACCCTGACCGCCCGCGTTCTCGCCGACGGACCAGACGAAACGATCCGCCTGCTCGAAGAGGCAATCGCCCTGGACCCCGCCGGCTGGCTCGCGCACTGCCTCCTGAGCGTTGCCCTGGCCCGGCAGGGAGAGGCCGACGCCGCCGTGGCAGCGGCCGCCCGGGCGGCCGACCTGTCCGCAGACGCCTCTCTCGCCCTGACAGCGCTCTGCGGCGCCAACTTCCTGGCCGGCAACCAGAGCGCGGCCCGGCAGCAGCTGGAGAAGTTGCAGGAGAGGGACCGGCAGGATTTCGTCTCGCCCACCTGCTTCGCCTGGATCGACCTCGCTCGCGGCGACAACGACGCGGCCTGCCGGTGGTTCGAACAGGCGGTTCAGGAGAGGGACTGCCTGGTCCTGCTCGGCGCCTACGGACCCGTGCCGCCGCCCGCGGACGACCCTAGATTCGGTGCCCTGTTCGACCGCGCCCGACCCCGCTGACCGGGGCCGGCCACCACCCGGGAGCGAAAGACCAGGACCGGCATCTCCGGTTCCAGGTCGGGAGGCAGGCCGCGGGCGAGCTTCCCGGACCGCCACTTCTGCAGGCGCCCGGCCGTCCCGATCCGGTCCGGCAGCTCCTTGCCACCGAGCACCAGCAGGCAGTAACCGCCCCCGCGCGCCTCGGCGAGCAGCTCCTCGGCGGGGTCTCCCTGGCGCACCTTGATCGTCCAGGCGACTGGCCGGTCGGCGGCACCGACCGCGGCGGCGAGGCCCGCGGCTGCCTTTTCCGCCTGCTCCTGCAGGCAGGAGTCGACGTGTTCCAGGTACTCCCGTCGACCCTGGGCGTAGATCTCGCCGGCGAACTGCTTGAGGTAGGGATCCTTGACGTGCAGGGCTACGAGCGGGCGCTCGAGTCCGGCCGCCAGAGCGATCGCCCACTTCACCGCCGCCTCGGTGTGAGGCTCCCCGTCGACCGCGACGAGGATCTTCCCGGGCGGGAAATCCACCCTCCGGCCCGGCCTGTGGCCGCCTCCCGGAGAAGCAGGATTACCGGCCACCGGTCACTCGCAGCAGCTCGGTGCCGATCAGGATCACGGCGATGAAGCCGAGGATCATCTTGCCCGTCGCGGCCCCGGAGCCGATCAGGAAAGCCGAGCCGCCCGCCTTCTTCATGTCGTCGATGGAGATCGACAGGCCTATCCCGGCGAACCCGACGGCGAAGAACCACTTGTAGACGGCGTTCATCGCCCAGAACGGAGAGCCGGTCTCCTTGGGCCCGCCGAACACCGTCAGATCCAGGCTGTTCAGCAGGATCAAGGCGAAGAAGCCGAGAATGAAGACCGGAAACTTGTCCCGGACGGTGGTCCAGAAACCGACCTGGCCTCCCTTCTTGCCCTTCAGGCCGTAGAACCAGACCGCGAAGATCACGATGAACGGGATCAGCATGATACGCGCCGCGTTGATCAGCACCGCCGTGTTGCGCGCCTCCTCGCCGTACCACTCGGCGGCCGCGATGAGCTGGGCCGTGTTCAGGATGGCGATGGCGACCCAGGCGCCGAACTGCGGCTCGCTTACCCCGAGGGCCTGTCCCAGGTACGGCATCACGAAGAGCATCAGGGTGCCGAACAGGAGGATGGTGCCGATGGCGTAGGCCATGTCCCGCGGCTTGGCGCCCACGACCGGCGAGGTGGCGATGATGGCCGACACCCCGCAGACGCCCGTGCCGGCGCCCATGATGCCGCCGAGGCCGTCGTTGACCCCGAAGCGCCGGCTCAGGGTCATCACCACGATGGCGGTGCCGAAGATGAACACCGCCGCCAGGACGAGGCCGGTGCCGCCCACCGTCAGGACGTCCGACCAGACGTAGTGCACCCCGAGGATGATGATGCCCGGCTTGATCAGCGGGCGGGCGATGCCGACGCCGGGCTGGAATATCCTGGCCACCCCGAAGAGGTTGCGGATAAGGATGCCGCCGACCAGGAGCATGGCGACGTACTTGAACTGCAGCGTCTGGTAGAGGAAGGTCGCCCAGGCCCAGCGGTCACCCACCTGGCCGCCCACCTTGGTCAGGGCCTGGCGTTCCTTCGCGATCTTCTTTTCCAGCTCCGCCACGGCCTCGGCCTCGACGGCCGGCACCCCGCCCGCTGCCGCCTGGAGTTCGGCCAGCCGGACTTCAAGGGGCGGGATCCTGGTCGAGGCGACATCGGCCTTGTGGTACTTGCCCAGCAGGTGGTCGACGTTCATGACCACGAAGGCGAAGACCAAGCAGAGGACGAGGCCCGGGATATACCGGGGCCAGTCGGGCGCGACCATCGAGCGCAATATCGTCATGGCTGGGGCCTCCTGCAGGCTCTCAGAAGATCAACAGGACCTTCTTGAAGAGGTTGTGGACCCCGGCGGGGGTCCACAGGGAAATCAGCAGCACCACCGCCGCGATCAGCAGGGCCCAGATGTCCTCGCGCTTCTCGGAGGAGAGGCCGATCGCGGGCCGGTCACCAGGAGGAGGGCCGGTTTCCATGGAGATCTCCTTCGCCACCTCTGACGGGATATTCCCCCGCCATCGCCTTAACACGGCCGGGGTGATCGCCCGGCGCGGCAACCCTACCACACCGGCTGGGAAGCGTCAGCACCCGGGGATCAGGCCCAAGGGTATTGATCCCGGGCCGCGCGCCAGGCTATAATGAGGCGCCACCGTGGAAGAACCCGCCCACGGTACCGCCACCCCATATCGACTCCGATACCTTCAGATCATCATGGCGGGCGTAGCGCCGCCCACCCTGAAGACAAGGACTGATCATGAAGATTTTCCCTGCCGGCGGATCCAGTCCCCGTTCCCTGGGACTTCTCTTGCTTCCTCTGCTGGCACTGCTGGGCGCCGGTTGCGAGGAGTGCGCCACCCGACCGCTGGACCGGTCGTCCCCTGCCGGCCTGACCCCGGATTCCCCGGACTCGCTGGCTACCCTCTATTTCCAGGCCTTCAGCGGCCTGGACCTCGACACCTACCGCCAGCTCATCCACGCCGATTTTCGCTTCCACTTCCAGGAGTTCGAGATCACCGAGCTGGACCTGCCGGTGACTTACCTGAACCGGCCCGAGGAGCTCATCTGCATCGAGAACCTGTTCTCCGGCCAGTCGGTCGAGGGGCCCCAGGGCCTGCAACCCCCGCTCGCCGGGATCAGCATCCAGGTCAACCAGCCGCTGACTCCCTGGGAAGAGAGCCAGCATCCGGACTTCCCTGGGGCCAGGCGACGGGTCCACCTGCTGGAGATCCACTTCTACTGGCCCGGTCAATCGACCGTTGCGCTCACCGGAGAATGGGAACTCTATGCCACCGAGTGTTTCACTCGCGGGGAGCAGACCAATTCGGCCAGCTACTGGCTGCTGTCGGGTATGGCGCCCAGCCAGCGCCACCCGGGCGGCCAGGGCGGGAACGCGCCGGCCAGCCGGGAAATCCTGCCCACGCTGGGCGGCATCAAGCACGCCTATCTCACCAACGAGGAGCCCACCGCCAGCTTCACCGCTGCGCCCGAGCAGGGCACCACCGACACCCGGTTCCGGTTCGATGCCTCCAGCTCGAGTGACCCCGACGGCGGGCTGCACGCCGAACCCTTCCGCTGGCAGGTCGAATCGCCGCCGGGGCCCGATTCGTGGCTGGCCGCACCCACCCTGGACCACTACTTCGACGTTCCCGGCACCTACGAGGTCCAGCTCGAGGTCCGCGACCGCTGGCTGGCAGCGGACACGACCACCGTCACGGTGGAGGTCGGGCCGGGCACCTTCCCGGTCTCGCCCGACCTGTTGCTGGCGAGCTTCCGCACCGCCTACACCGGTCGGGATCTCGCCGCCTACGGGCAGCTCCTGCACCCGGACTTCCGGTTCCGCTTCCAGGAGTTCGACATCGAGAACCTGGACCTGCCGATCGATTTTCTGGACCTGCCGGACGAGCTGCTGGTCGCCGAGCACATGTTCTCGGGCCAGCCCTACGAGGGTCAGCACGGCCTGGCGCCCGGCATCTCCCGGATCTCCATGCCGGTTCTCGGGCCGATGGACGAATGGGCGGAATCCACGCATCCGGACTTTCCCGGTGCCCAGGAGGGCCTTTTCTTTATCGATGTCCGTTTCTCTCGCCCCGGAGCCAGCACGATCCTGGTCGGCGGCCTGCAGCGGTTCTTCGCCACCTGCCGCGATTCCGTGCTCGAGGGCGGCACGGTCCGGCCATTCTGGCAGCTGACCGGCCAGGTGGACCTGTCGAGCTCCCGCGCCGGGGCCACCGAGGATGCTACCTGGGGCATCGCCAAGGCGCTATACTGGTGACGTGCCCGTTGCCTGCTGACCCGGGCCCCACACAGCGAAAGGCTTCCGATGAAACCCGGAACCGGTAACCAGCGGCGGCCGGTGGGAACGTCCACCGCCCAGGTCAGGCTCGTCCCCCTCGCTTTCGTCGCGCTCGCCGCGGTGCTGCTGGCCCTGACCGGCTGCGACAAGGAATCTCGCCTCACCGGGCCCTCCATCTCGACCCCAGGCTCCTTCCCGACCAGCCCGGATCAGCTGTTGGCCAGCTTCCAGAACGCCTACGGCGACCGCGATTCGACAGCCTTCGCGGCCGTGCTGCACCCCGACTTCCGCTTTCTCTTCTCGACCGACGACACGGGCAACTGGCCGGACACTTTCCCCACCGACCACCTCGTTCAAGCCGAGGAGCTTCAGGTCGCCCTGAACATGTTCAGCGGGCAACCGATCGGACAGTGGGACGGAACCATCTCGGCCGCCATATCCGCCATCGATTTCCACGTCCTGCAGCCGGTAGAGGGGGATTGGTCCGACGCCGACCCAGGTTCCGGCTTTCCCGGCAGCCGGCGCCGTCCTTACAGCGTCGGCCTCACCATCACCAGGCCGGGCAACGAAGATCTCTCAATCCAGGGGCAGCAGGAGTTCTTCGTCGCGAGCCGGGACTCGGTCTTGCCCGACGGATCCACCCGGACCTTCTGCCAGCTCGTCGGGCAACGCGATCTGACCACGGTCACGAAGGCGGCCAACTCGGCCACCTGGGGCCAGTTCAAGAGATCCTACCTTACCACCGACGCGCCGGTTGCCGTGCTGGTCTACGAACCTGCCGGTGACCCGGCAGGGACCATCCGTTTCGACGCCAGCGGCTCCTACGACCCGGATAGCGGCCTGCACGCCGAACCGTTCCGCTGGCAGTTCGGGAGCGATGCCGAGTTCACCGCCTGGTCCGCCGATCCGGTGGCCCTGTTCGATCCCGAACAGGCGGGCGAGCTGAACGTCCGGCTACAGGTCCGCGACCGCTGGAATCGGACCGACCTCGCCAGCGAGATGGTTGCGGTCGACTTCATCTTCCCGGACACCGAGGACAAGCTGATGGCCAACTTCCGGCAGAGTTACGGCAACCTGGATCCGGAGGGTTACGCCCAGCTCCTGCACGCCAACTTCACCTTCATCTTCCAGGGCTTCGACGTCGAGCGGTTCGACCTGCCGTCCGATCGTTTTTCGCGCACAGAGGAGATCATCGTCGCCGAGGACATGTTCACCGGCGGCGTGATCGCGTCCATCTCCTTCGACGCCTGGGATCCCCTCGAGGACTGGACCGACTCCTGGCACCCGGATTTCCCCGACACCCGCCGCCGCCTTTTCTGGGTCACCCTGAGCGTCGAGCGCCCGGGGCTGACCACCCTGCTGGTCGAGGGCCTCGAGGAGTTCTTCGTCGCCAGCCGGGATTCCACGCTGTCGGGCGGGGAGGTGCGCCCCT
>CAZAHC010000073.1:0-13785 GCA_964484595.1 uncultured Fibrobacteraceae bacterium
GACCTTCACCATGGCGGATTTCCGGATCTATGTCCCCCCTGGCCTGCCGCTGGCCCGGGGCGTCTACTTCTACGTGGATCCGTACCAGGCCGACTCCCGCTACATCGTCGACGATCCCGCCTTTCGCACTCTGGTCGCGAAGAACGATTTTTCCCTGCTGGGCGCCCGGCTCGACCGCTCGCACATGGACTCGGGAGTGGGCAACGCCGTCCTGCGCGCGCTCGCCGCCTTTGCCGACCTGAGCGGACACGCGGAGATCGCCTGGACCACCATTTTCTTCGAGGGCTACTCCTGGGGCGGGCAGTTCTCCTATCACTTCACCAGGTGGCTACCCGAGAGGGTCATCGGTTTCGTCACCCAGAAGGGCGGCTACCACGAGACCGACCCCGCCGGCGACGCCATCCTCGTGCCGGGTTACCTGTTCATCGGCGAGAACGACCTGCCCTATCGCATCGAGAACCTGACCGGGATCTTCGAGGAGCACCGGCCGCTGGGCGCCCGCTGGATCCTGGCCGTGCAACCGGATGCTGGCCACGAGCGGATCACCGACCGCGTCCTGCTGGACGGCTACTTCCAGGCGGTGAGCGGGCTGCGACTGCCGGCGGAGATCCCGCCGCAGGGGCCGGTGACGCTGCAGCTCATCCCCGCCGACACGGGCTGGCTGGGCAACCGCGACACCTTCGCCATCGGAGCCCACGACTGCTACGACGCCGCCGTCGACTCGGCCTGCTGGTTCGCCACCCGCAGCGTCGGCGAGAGGTGGCAAGCGTTTGTCAGCGGCGGGGCGGTCACCGACACCATTCCGTGCCACCCCGCGGCCGCCGGTCCCGGCCCTGGCCTTCCCGCCCCGGTCGCTTTCCTCGCCCAGAATGTTCCCAACCCCTTCAATCCCGCCACCTGTATCGAGTACCGGCTGTTCGCCGCCGGGCGGGTCCGACTGACGATCCACGACGCGGCGGGCCGACGGATCACCTCGCTTGTCGACGCCTTTCAGGAAGCCGACCGTCACTCGGTCCGCTGGCAGGGGTCGGACGCCAGGGGAGTCCCGGTGGGCAGCGGCACCTACTTCTGCCGCCTGCAGGCCGGCTGGACCACGCAGGTCAGGAAAATGACCCTCCTGAGATAATGTCCGGGTTTCGGCCCGCGATTAATGCTATCCTCGGCTGGGGCGTCAGCGAATGGAGGTATTCCGGTTCGGGATCGGGGGATTCCATGAAATCACTATTCGTTTTTTCCATTTTTCTCCTTGTTCTTGGCTCTTTAACTCCCGCACCCGCCGCCGAACTGCCGGCCGGTTCTCGGCTGCCCGTCCTTGCCGACAGCAGGTACAGCCAGCTCCTGACCGGCGAGCCTGTCCTTGCGGACAAGGCCAGGGCGGACACGGTCTACCTGATGGGCGGCGACGCCTATCCCAACTACGGTGACTTCGAGGACGAGAACGGCCTGCCGAGCTGGGACGGCTGGTACGGGGTTGACCTGACAGCTCGCACAGACACCTTCTGGAGCGTCTCCGACTACCACTGCGCCAACCTCGATCCGCCCACGATTCCCAACCACGCCTGGTGGTGCGGGTCGTTCTTCACCTATGATTGCGGTACCGGCGACTTCCAGGGCTACGGCAACGACTGGGACGAGCGGGTGGCCTGGGTCGGCCAGGTTGCGGACAACCAGCTGAGCACCACCGTCACCATCAACGCGGTCCTGAACCACGACGTCGAGCCGGGTTACGATTACCTGTACCTGCAGTATGAGAACGACCTCGGCGCTCAGGATCTGGTTGTCTACAACGGGGCCACCGATGACGTCGTGGTCAACGAATCGTTCGTCCTGGACCCCGACGACTACCTGGGCCCTGGCGAAAACGAGATCCACCTGCACTGGCGGGTGACCTCCGACAGCGGCTGGTCGGACGAGGATTGCCTGTACCCCTCCCAGGGCGCGGCCCAGATCGATCTGATCTCGGTGTACTTCGACCAAGGCGAGGGGCCGGTCCTGCAGGGCACCGAGGAAGACTGTGACGACAACCCGTTGCAGTGGTTCGTTTCTCTGGCGCCGGCCGTCGGCGACTTCTCTCACGTCTGGCCGCGACTGAACGAGATCGATCGCTGCAAGTCGAACTCAACGCCTCTGGTCGCCTTCATCGACGACGGCAACGTTGTCCCGGGCACCGGCGGTTACTCCTGCACCAGCTGGTGCTACGGTCCCGGCGGCTACATCGTCAACCCCGAGGGCGGCCTGATCGGGCCGGAGGCTCATATTCATAACGAGGTCTGGTCGTCACCGATCGCCTGGCCGGAAGGGGAATATGAGGGGGCGCACCTGGAGTTCGATATCTGGCCCCACCTCCCCCTCGATGCCGATTCGCCGGGCATCTTCTACTTTTACCACGTTCGCTCGACCGAGAGTGCCGATCCGGCGGACCTCGAGAACGCCTTTTGGCGGGATCATGCTTTCGTCAACTACGGTTGGGCTGAATACCTCCGATTCGGAATCAATGTGACATCTTTCCTGGTGCCCGACCGCCAGTGGGTCCAGCTGGCCCTGATGGTTGTCGAGTACGGCTGGGTCTGGGGCTGGATCGGCACCGACGGCACCCCGGCGCCCTACTTCGACAACGTCACCTTCAAGGTGTTCGACTTTCCGGGGCCGACTGTCTCGACCCGGGAGATCGACATCGCCCAGGACAACTTCCCGGAGATCGGTGAGGTCGACTACGCCAACCTGGGCCGGAACCACGTCCGCTTCGACATGGCCCGCAACATCAGCCTGGCCGCGCACCTGCGGAACGACCCCGGCGACTCGATCTTCTGCGACGTCCAGCCGGTGCGGACCGGCGCGGTGCTGAACGACCTGCCGAAGATGTACTACAAGATCAGCCCGGGCAGGAATCCTGACCTGTTCGCGGCCTACCGGACCATTCCGCTGCAAGGTTGGATCTACGGAGATACCACCTACACCGGAGGCAGCACCCCGATCTCAGACCGGTACAACTTCGACCTGCCCGACTCCAGCTCGCTGTTCCCCGGCGACAAGATGCACTACTACTTCGAGGGCCAGGACAACGTGGGCGGCGACATCGGCACCACCTTGCTGCCGGCCGACACCACCGGCTTCGACAACTTCTTCGGCTTTCCGTGGTACAACAGCTCGTTCATCGTGCATGCCCTGCCGTCGATCAAGTCCCAGACGCCCGGCGACCATCCGCCGATCCTGTTCTGGAACGACTTCGCCAATCGCGGCGGCGAGGAGGAGTGGAACTACGCCCTGCACCACAACGTGTACTGGGAAGGTCTGGACTACGACACCTACTACACCAACGGGCCTTCCTCGGGGGTGGGCAACGGGCTCGGCGGCCGCGCCACGACAGAACTTCTGAGCGGCTACGAGACGATCCTGTACACCTGCGGCGACCTGAGCGCCTTCACGATCAGCAACGGTGATTTCACGAACGATCCGGGTGACGACGTGGGCGTTCTGGACAGCTGGTTGCAGCAGGGCGGCAAGAACATCCTCCTGACCGGTGACGATCTCGTCTTTGATCTGAACGAGAACGGCGGCGCGGCGACTCTCAACTTCGAGAACACGTGGATTAAGGCGAACTTCATCGACCGGGATCTGCGGCCGTTGATCGGCAACCAGTCGGCGCCGACGGTGATGCCGCTGTCCGGCCCGGTCACTTTCAGCATTCCACAGTGGATCGCTTACGGCAGTTGCCTTGGCTTCAACACGTTCGACGCGGTCGAGCCCGAGGGCACCTCGGTTGCCATCGCCGAGTTCATGGACAACAGCCAGAGTCTGTGCCTGCCCGGCCAGTACCCCCACGCTGCGGGCTTGTACAACCACGACGTGACGTACGACGCCGACATCGTCTACCTGCCGTACGATTTCTGTTTCATCTACACCGGCGGCTGCAACGACTACGCCATGCCGCCTCCTGACGGTAGTGTTGCCGCTCGAACCTTGCTCCTGATGGACATCCTGGCCTGGTTCGGTCACATCGGTCACGGCGGCCCGGTGGATGTACCGGAGCTGGAGGACTTGTTCTCGATCAGGCACTCCCCCAACCCGTTCAACCCGAAGACTACGATCCGGTACCACATGCCCCGATCCGGCCACCTGATGCTCAGGATCTTCGATGTGCGGGGAAGGCTGATCCGGACGCTGATCGACGAGCCGGTTCCGGCCGGCCCGGGCACGCTGGAATGGCTGGGACGGGACGACCGCGGCCGGGCCGTCTCCTCCGGTCTCTACTTCTACGAGACGAGGGTTTTCGGCGAGACGATCGTCAACAAGATGACTCTTCTGAAGTAGCCCGCGCTCCGGCCAGGGCGCACGTCAGGCCGACTGCCGAGGCGACCAGCGGCGTCGTCCGCGCCCCCAGGCCGGTCTCGGCCAGTCCCACCAGCAGCAGGCCGGCCAGGCCCATCCCCAGACCCAATGCCACTGCCCCCTGGAAAGGATCGGCCCCGGCGCGTCCGGCCCGGATTGCCTGTGACATCGCCGCCACCAGCGCGGCCAGGAGCAGCAGGGCGGCCGGCACGCCGTGCCGACGGGCGAGTTCCAGCGGCAAACTCGGCGCCCAGGCGCCGGGGTCTTCCCCGGCCAGCGGCTCGGCAGCGATCGCGGTGAGCGCCTCGGCCCAGGCGTCGGCGCGGGTGGAGAAGAAATCCCCGGCCACCGTCGCCCGGAACTTGTACGCGAAGGACTCGCCGGCGATCTCGGGCCGCGCCGCCAGGCCCGCCAGGCCCACCGCCAGCACCACCAAGACCAGCCAGACGCTGCGCCGCCGGGCCTTCGGCCACCGCCGCGCGGTCAGCAGGACGAGCACCGTCGAGGTCACCAGCACGCTGGCGGTTGCCCCGCGCGAGGCGGTCAGCGGCAGGCAGGCAAAACCGGCGAGCCAGGCGATGCCCCCGAGCAGCCGCCAGCGCCGGCCGATCGGAGCGAGCCAGCAGCTCAACGCCAGGGGCGACAGGAACGCCACGTGTACTCCGACCGCCACCGAGCTCCGGTAGAATGAGCCGGGCTCGGGCCTGCCCCCGCCGTCCCCGACCGCCAGGACGAACTCGACGATTCCGCCCAGCGCGATCACCCCCAGACCCACCAGTGCGGCGCCGGTCCAGCGCCTCACGAGCAACCCCCGCCAGCCCACCCCACGTCCGCCGGCGCTGAACAGGGCGCAAACGGCAAAGCCGAGGACCAGGATTCGCAGCGCCCGCAGGCCGGCCGGAGTGCCAGCGGTCTCGGGGTGCCCGGCGACCAGGGCCACCAGGCCGACCAGCGCATACCCGCCGACCAGGATCACGGGCCAGCCGGGAGCCGGCCGGGAATCGCCAGGGCCGACTCCGGACCGGGCTCGCCGCGCCGCCCAGCCGACCAGCATCACCAGTAGCAGGACCTCGGTGGCGTAGATGGCCCGGTCGGGAGTGAGAAAGGGGAAATCGAGGACCGGTCCGATCGGCACCAGGACCGCCAGCCAGAGCATCGCCCGCGGGCGGAGGAACCAGCACAGGCTGGCGACGGCGAGCAGGATCAGCGGCTGGTAGTTCCCCGGCCCCCGGCCCGGCCCCAGGAACCAGACGAGCGAACCTGCCGCCCCGACCGCGAGTGCGGCAAAGAGGACCCGGGTCCAGACCCTCACGACCGCTTGCTCCGGATACGCCGGGCCAGGAAGTACCCGGCGGCGATGCCGGCCGCTCCGGCGGAGAGGTCGACCGCGAGATCGGCCGTGGGAGATCGGATGTACTCCAGCCGCGTCTTGGCGAAGACGTCGAAGAGTTCCTTGCCGAGCAGCAGGCCGCAGGTCAGCAGCAGCGCCCGCCGCAGGGACAGCAGCCTCGCCGCCACCAGGAAAACGATGCCGGCCCCCACGAAGTGGAAGAACCAGTCCATCGGGACGCCCAGCACGCGCATCTCGCTGAAATCGTTCAGGAACTCCTTCACCCGGCGCAGGAAATCGAGCACGGCGAGTACTCCCCGTCCAAATTAGGATCACTCAGGAAGGGCGGTTTCGGATCTGTCACCGCGGATGATGGACCATATCCACCGCCGGATCAATTTTCAGTTTGTTTCGCCGGCCGGCGTTGCGGGAGCGGCGACGAAAACACGGGACCACAACAGGACGAGGAAGAAGAAGTATAACAGCCCCGTTCGCTCGAACGACTCGATCAGGTAGAGCAGGAGCCCCGCGGCCAGCAGCCAACCGGCTCGTCGCTCGTCCGCACCCAGCCATCGGATTAAAAACCAGGTCAGAGCCGGCAGGGCGAAGGCCAGGTGATGAACCTCGGACATCGGGGAAATCAGCAGCATGACCAGCAGGTAGTGGGCGAAGGAGAAGACGGCGGCCGGACCGGGTTCGCCGCTTTCCGCGCCGGCAGGGCGGTGAACCCACGGGCGGGCAACCTGGAAATCGCGCACAGCCAGCGCGGCCAGGATCAACAGCGCGACCGTCACCTTGCCCCAGGCCAGACCGCGCAGGTCCGGGGCCAGCTCGGCCAGCATCCCGTAAACCGAGTAGACCACCATCGTCCGCGGGGGGGTTTCGGCCTGGACTACCTCGACCGCCAGGAAGGACCGGTAATATTCCACGTACAGGGCCCCGACATCCACCCCCGGCAAGAGGCCCGGCAGCAAGCACAATACGCCGGCCGCGATCACCGCTCCGAGTGCTGTTCCCGGTCGGCGCCGCACCAGCAGGTGAACCAGCAACACCGCCGGCACCAGCTTGATCGCGATCGCCGCTCCCAGGCACAGCGCCGCCGGCAGAGGACGCCCGTTTTGCAGGCTCACCAGGTAACCGACACAGCAGAGCAGGACCAGGAAGTTGACCTGGCCGTTGACGACGTTGTTCTGCAACACGTCGAAGCAGATGAGCAAGAGAAGCAGGAAGGCAGCCACCGGGGGGCTCCGCTCCCGGCCGCCGGCCGGGGACGCCAGCCGCGCCAGCAGGATCAGCGAGGCGGCCAGAGCCGCCAGACCCGCCAGATACCAAACCGCAGCCGCCAGACCGCAGGGCAGGCCGGCCAGGGGGATCAGCAGGAAGGTCAGGAAAAGCGGGTACAGGTATCCGAAGTGGGAGGCGGTGGCGTAGGGATCGCCCCCGTCAACCAGGGCCCGGGCCGACAGCAGGAAGCTGTTCAGGTCGTTCCCGCCGGGCCGGCAGGACCGATCCAGCGCCTGCCCACCAAGATAAACCGCCCCGAGGATCAGCACTACCACGACCGTGGTTCTCACGCGAGGCCGGCTCAGAGAAACATTACATTCCAGGCCCTTGCCCATGGCCGGCAGAGTACCGTTGTCCACCTGAATCCGTCAACGTCAGCCCGGATCAGGTCTCCTTCCCGCCTTGACAGGGCTCCGGGCACGTGGTCAAGATTCGTGAGCCCGGACCGAGCCCAAGTTCCTCAGGTGGAGGCGATGCACTCCGTTTTTCCCGTCGACGACCCGGTGCTCTGGCTCCGCTGGCTGCTCGGCTGGCTGGTGGTCGTGTGGCTGCCCGGGCACCTGCTGGTCGGCCGCTTACTGGGCCGGCTCGACCTGCCGAGCCGCTGGGCGCTCTCCGTTGCGGCCGGTCTCCTGATGGCTCCGGTGCTGGGGCGGGCCTTCCACCTGCTGGGTATCCCCCTCGTCCCCCTGTATTACCTGCCGGTGGCTGTCCTCCTGCCCTGTGGCCTGGGTTTCCTGAAGGCCCATCGGGCGGCGATGAAGAGCCTCGAGGTGGGATTACCGCGGCTCGGCGGCCGGAGCCAGGTCGTGCTGGTCGCCATCTGCCTGCTTTCGGCAGGGATGCTCTGGGTTGGCTTCAAGAACACGCCTGCCCCGCCGCACATCCATGATGCCGCCAACCACGCCTTCTTCGTCGAGCGGATCGCCAGCCAGGGGGTGATGGATCACGACGAGATATGGGAGGGGCTCCCGGTGCGGCCCGTGGTGCCTTACTTCGTGGGCTGGCACGCGGCCGCCGCCCAGATCGCCCAACTCGGGGGCGTCGCCCCTTACGTGAGCAGCTGGTTCACGCCCCTGTTCTGCCTGGTCTGGCTCCCGCTGAGCTTGACGCTGCTCTGGCGCGCGCTCGGTATCCCCGTGCCCGGCGCCGTCCTGGGCGCCTTGCTCGTGGTCGCGAACCAGTACGTTCCCGCTTCCATCCTCGGCTGGGGCGGCTTCGGCCAGATCGTAGGCATGTACCTGGTCTCTTTTCTCGTGCTGCTGATGCGGGGGATCCGGCTGACCAATTCACTCCATCACGGCGCTCTGTTCGGCCTCCTTCTCTTCGGGTTGATGCAGATCCACGCCGGCGAGATCGTGGTGGTTCTCCTGTTCGGCTGGTTGACCGACCGTACTCGCCCGGTGAACCAGGCAGCCCCCGGGTTTCCCGGCCGGGCCTTCCTCGGGGCGGTGGGCTGTTTCCTGGCGGCGGCCGTTCCTCCGGCCTGGAACCTCGCCATGACCTATGCCCGGCACGGCACGGAGGGTGGGGACGCTCAACTGCTGAGCCTGCGGGAAAGCGTGGCCCGGCTGATCAGGACCGGCGGCAGCGCCGGGGGTCTGATCCCGCTGTGTGTCACCGGAGTCTCTTTCTCGCTCCTGAGCCGGAAGTACCGCACCGTGGCCGTGGTCTCGATCCTGTCCGGCGTCTTCTACCTCTTGCTGGCCTCGGTCCGGGATCCGGTGACGAGCCTGCTCTCGGTGCCGTTCTACCGCCAGGCCGCCAGGATCAGCTACCTGCAGATGTTCGTGTTGCCGCCGCTGATGGCCTTTCCCCTGCTCAAGGTCTTCCGGGTGCTAGATGTCTGGTGGAAACGGTCGGCCGCGGTTCTCGTCTCGGCTCTTCTGATGTTACTGATGATCTTCCCGGGTTTCCCCGCCGTGGTGAAATCTTACCGGAACCAGTACGTGGCGGTCCCCTTCTCCGCCGGCGAGTACGAGTTCGCCCGCCGGATCGCGCCGCTGGTCGAGGAGGATGCCGTGGTGGCCAACTTCTGGGACGACGGCAGCACCTGGGCGGCGCACGTTTCCGGGACCCGTTTCCTGCTGCCCTGCGCCTGGCCCCTGCTCTTCCTGGACGGGGAATCCTCCCGGCCGGCCCTGGCCGGGCTGGCCGAACCCTCCTGGAGCGCCCGCACCCGGGCCCTGGCCGACCTCGGCGTCCGGTACCTCTACGTCAGCGACGATCACTGGCAGGACACCACCCAGCAGGTATTCCAGCGCGAAACCTTCGCTGCCGATCCCCGCTTCACGGCGGTCCTCGCCGGCAACGTGGCCACGCTCTATCGCATCGACTGGGAAGAGTGATTGCGACCGGCCGGGTCAGGCCGGACTGCCTCGCCGCTTCAGCAGCCCCAGACCCAGGTACGCCATCGCCCGGAACATCAGCCTGGCCCGGTGGGCGACCAGTTCCAGGCGCTTGGCCGGTCCAGGCATCGCGTCGGCGGGCCACCCCGCATCCAGGAAATCGAACTCCTGCGGCCGCAGGTGGCGCCAGACCTCCTGGCTCGCGGTCCGCCAATCCGGGGTGCAGAGCCAGTGCAGCAGCGGGGTCAAGCCGGTGTCCCGGCGGGCCAGCTGGTCGAGGCACACCCGGGCCAGGTCCAGACTTTCCAGGCAGCGCCGCACGGCCGGGCGCGGCCGCAGGGCGGACCGCAGTTCGGCCGGCACCGCGGCGCCGGTAAGCTCCTCCACCAGGCCCAGCAACATCCAGAGACCGGTGGCCAGGTTCTGATCACGAGCCCGTTCGATCAGTTCGACCGGAGGGCCGAGATGGGGCAGCAGCAGGACTGCGTCCAGGACCCGCCGCAGATCGCCGAAACCGTCGGCGATGCACTGCATGACCCCGTGCAGGAGCTGGTCCTCGGGAGCGGGCAGGCGCATCGGCACCGTCGCAGTCCGGTGAACCCCCGCCCGGGACCGGATGCCGTCGAGGTCGAACCGGTAGCAGGATCGGGGCAGGGTGAGCGCCCAGTGGATCTCGACGCTGATGCCTGCAGGATTGCGCAGGATGCGGTGGAAATGGTGGCGGTCGAAGAAGAGAGGATCCTGTCCCGTGTTGCCGGTAGCGTAGCCGAACCGGCCCAGTATCTCGCAGGCCTCGTCCACCTTGGCCTTCTTCACCAGGATGTCCAGGTCGGCGAACAGCCGCTGTTCCGGGGAGGAGTAGACGGTCTGGGCGAGAGCAGCGCCCTTCAGGACAACCGGGCAGCAGTCCGCCTCCTCCAGCGCGAGCAGGAAACGTGACAGCTCGAGCAGCATGACGCTGTTCCGCTTGCCCCCGGTCTGCAGCGCCCAGAGGAGCTTCTGGCGAAACGCTTCCGGAGCCTCGCCGGCGTCGATCTGGGGAGCGAGGGTGAGGAAGACCCCGTGCCGCAGGGCCAGCGCCGCGAAGGCGTCCCAGTCGAGATCGGCCGGCGGCCGGGGGCAGGTTCCGAGGCCGCCGCTGAAGGCTCGGACCAGGTCGGCCAGGTAGCTGGATTCCGGTTTCACCAGGTACGCCTCCGCTGGGAGCTAGCCCGGATAATTCATGAATAATCCGGGCTAGGTGTCGGTTTCCTCCTCCGGTTCTAATCGGAAAAATTCGGGCCGACTGAAACGTCCAGGCACGCTTTTGGCAACTCGCCGACCGTGACGGCTACCACCCAAACCAAGCAAGACCAGCTTCTGGAGTGGCTGGATCTCCGCCGGGGGAACCTGGAACCGGGACAGGAGATCACCTTGCCGGTCCTGAGCGGGAGCATGCTGCCGCTGCTGGCGCCCGGCAGCGAGATCGTCATCCGCGGCGCCTCGTGGCGGGACTGCCGCCCGGGAGACATCATCGTCTTCGGCCGGACGGGCCAGCTGACCGCCCACCGCCTTCTCTGGCGGCTACGCCTGGCCGGACTGGCCTTGTTCTACCAGAAGGGGGACACGAACCCCTTCGGCCGCTGGATCGCTGCCCGCCAGGTGGTGGGCGTGGTCGTGGGCAGGACCGCGAGCAGTGGCGAGAGGTTGGACCTGACCACCGCCGGATCCCGGTGCGCGGCCAGGTACGAAGCGCGACGGCAACTTGCCCGGGATCTGCTGGGCCGGGCCCTGTACCTCCCTCGAAAGGTGAAGAAGTGGCTATTGAACCGGGAAAAGAATGCCGGATCAGGGTAGGAAAGGTTGTCTTCGCCCTCACCTGCCCGTCCCCCGAGTACGCCATCTCGATGGAGCAGTACTTCGGAATCGCCGGTGACCCCGGCGAGCCGGACCTGCGGCTGCGGCTCGAGATCGTCCCCCACGAGAACCGACCCCGGATCCCCAACTCCCTGTTCACCACCAAGCGACTGACGGCCGAGGGGTTCTCGGTGGCGGAGGATCTGATCCGCGGCCATTACGATCCGGTGGCGCGCGAGGGTGTCTTGCAGGTCAAGGGCATCCTGACCAAAGCCCACCTGACACGAGTCTTCGAGCAGTTCCTCTACCAGGCCTTCTACTCGGCCCGCAAGGCAGCCGGGTACGACGCGTTCCTGATCCACTCCAGCGGGGTGATCCGCGACGAGGACGGTTTCCTGTTCGTGGGCCCGGCGGAGTCCGGCAAGTCAACCGTTGCCGGGTTGAGCACCGACCGGCAGGTCGTGAACGACGAGATCGATCTGGTCGCCTTCGCCGACGACGGCGTGCTGCTGCACGGGACGCCCTTCAACGGGTACTTCAAGGAGAAGTCGCCCGGCAGCGCGCCGTTGCGGGCCGTGTTCCTGCTGGCGCAGGGGCCGGAGCACCAACTCGACGAGGTGAACCGGTCCGAGGCGGTCGCGGCGTTGACCGGCCAGATCGTACCGCCGGTCGGCCTCGAGGAGGAAATGTCGGCCGCCGTTCCCGCCCAGATGCTCGAGCTGGCCGACCGGCTGAGCGCCCAGGTGCCGGTCCGGCGACTCACCTTCCGGCCCGACCCTGGTTTCTGGACCGTGATAGACCAAGCCTTTCCCCCGGCGGAAAGCTTGCAGCGAGCGAGGTGAAACGTGACCACACTGGCAACGACCCCCCGGCGCAACGATTCCTTCTGCGTCCGTCGGCTCGGCGAGGAGACCATCTTCCTGGCCGAGAAGGGTGACGTGATCCACTCCCTGGACGAGATGGGGAGCTTCATCTGGGAGGCAGTGGACGGGAAGCGATCCCTTGCGGAGATCCTCGATCGCGTCTGCGCCGAGTTCGATGTCTCGCGCGAGACGGCCGAGGCCGACCTGCGGCGCTTCATGGACGAGCTGGCCGCCCTCGAACTGGTGAGCTGGCAGGAGTAATCGTCTTGCCTGGCCTGCTGGATCGGCTGAACCGGAAGTACGAGGCGGAAAACCGCCTGCACGCCGTCCTGGTGGAGCTGACTCACGCCTGTCCCTGCAACTGCCTACATTGCCTGCTGGTCCGCAAGCCAAGGAGCGAGCTGACCCTCGACGAGATCGCCGACCTCCTGGCTCAGCTTCGCCAAGAAGGCACCTTCAACCTGGGCCTTACCGGAGGGGAACCGTTCCTCCGCAAGGACTTCCCCCGTATCCTGGAGCTGGTACGCCGGGATCGGTTCTTCGTCTCGGTGCTGACGACCGGCATCCTGGTAGGCAAGCCCGAGGTCGAGCTGCTGCAGCGCTGCGGCGTCCGGTTCACCGAGATATCCCTGCTGGGCGCGGGGCCGGAGACCCACGACGCCGTCATGCGGTTTCCCGGCGCGTTCGAGCGAACCGTCGCGGCGGTCAAGCTGCTGCGGGATGCCGGCATCACGGTGTGCCTGAAGACCACCATCCTGCGACCGAACCGGCAGGAGCTGCCGGCCATGGCCCGGCTGGCGGAAAAGCTGGGGGCGATGTTCTCGGCCAACATCTCGGTGTCGCCCCGGGTGGACGGCGATCGAGGTCCCCAGGAACTGGCTCTCGACGAGGAAGAGGTGGCCCGCCTGGATCCCACCCTCCTCGGCGGGGGGCCGCTCCCGGACGAGGATCACAGCGCCGGCGCCGTCCTCACCTGCCGCGCCGGACGGACGGTGGCCGGGATCTCACCTCGCGGCGACGTCTTCCCCTGCATCCTGATGCGACGGAAGGTGGGGAACCTCCGGCACCAATCCCTGCAAGAGATCTGGCACGACCGGCCGGATCCCTTCCTGGACCAGCTCCGGGAGCTGAAGTCGGAGGACGTGGCGGAGTGCCACGCCTGCGAACTGCGTGCCTCCTGCCGCCGCTGTCCCGGGGTGGCCTACCTGGAGACCGGGCAGCTCCGGCTCCGGTCACCGAGCGCCTGCAGCTGCGCCCGGGGAATCGCCGCCGCCTACGAAACCGCCACCCAGAAATAAAAAGGGCCGGCCAGCGCGGTCGCGCGCTCGCCGGCCGGCCAGGTCCCCCGGGTTTAGCTGCAGCAGAAGTGGAAGAACGGGTTGAAGAAGTTGATCGGGCCGTTGTTCCCGCCGTCTTCGCCGTCACTGTTGTCGTCATAGGAGCCGAAAACACCGATGTTCACGTACTCGGTCTTGATGTGCGGCGCCTTGTACTCTCGCTTCTTCATGGTGAACCTCTCCTCCCTGGTGGTCCGGTGGACCGTCTTCGTTCCTTCCGTCCCTCCCGGACGTGGTCCGCTCAGGGTCTCTAATTCGGGCTAGAGGTCATATTATCGCATAATATATCAGCGACCACAATCTTTTTTTGAAAAAAATCTGATTTTTTTTGCAATAAAGACCGGAGCGAATCGAACCCCAAAAGGCCTGGTTGTGGCCCGGAGATTGTGTCTGGCGGCTTGGAGTTCTGCCACGTGGCACAAATTGCCATAACTTCAATGATCTCAAGTCAGTACACA
>CAZAHC010000074.1:0-13617 GCA_964484595.1 uncultured Fibrobacteraceae bacterium
CCGCTCAAGGTAGCCGATTTTTTCGCCCTGACCGGGCTCGCATTCATCGGAGCCGACTTCCGTGTCCCTCGGTGCTAAAGCGAGGCGTACTAGGGTGCAACCTGCCCTGAGGTTGAACGCCGTCAGCCCCGTCAAGAGAATCCCCCATACGTACCAGCAATAGACAGCATCTGTCATCCTACCGGCCACAAGATTCGGCAGGGGACCCGAAACCAGGAATCCCCAGCAGCCCGCCAGGACCAGGAAGTGGAGTCCCTGATCGAGAAGGAAAGTCGCGATCCCGGAACGTGCCCTCGCCTTCCATGCATCGATCCCCAGGTGGATGACCATAAGCGCCGCCAGACTCGTTAGCAGTCGCCATGACCAAAACGGCCACAGAATCACCACCAGAGTCACGTAAGATTCTATGCCATGGCGGAGGAGAACGATGAACTTGTTCTTGCGGTCCGCCACGGCGGTTTTCTGTACGAGGAAATCGCCCGCCAGATGGCCGGCGGCCAACAATATGGCGAGTGCTGCTCCGTCGTTCATCGGTCAGTCCGGAGAAGCCGTCGAATGAGCAAGGGCATCGTCTCCTCCATCTCAAGTAGCTGCTTGAAACCGGCCGCCTTGAGCATCTTGCTGAGGGTCGAGCTGTCCAGACCCATCTCCTCGGCTGTTGCCGCCTGGGTGATGTTCGTTTTGCGCGTGGCGACGGCCAGACGCTGTCTCTTCGTCCATCCCTCGCGGATCACCTGCATAACCCGAAAGAGCCCGTCCAGTATCCGGTCACCGTCGTTGCCGAAACCGGCGACCGAAACCCAGCGGTTCTCTTTTTTCCCTCGAGTGATCGCTTCGCGGGCGTGGTGGAAGCATTCGCCATCCATCTCCCACGTGCGTGCTGCCCGCGGAGTGGCTACTGCCCCCCAACCAACCCCGAACCTGAAGTCGAAAATAGAGGAATTCAGGTCGATGCAATCGATTACCTCGACCATGGCCGCGGGATCGGACAGGAGACCCTGGATCTCGTCCCCACCAGATATACTGAACCGAATATCCAGGAGGTCGGACTTCTCGCTGTTGATCCTTTCGGCCACCCCCCGCAGTCCGGTCTGAACCAGGGGCCGGCTTGCGATCATTCGCGAATGGCGAACGTCTCCGAGAATCACAAGGGCCATTGGGTGGCTGTTTTCTGCCAAGTCTTCCATGATTGGCTATTTTCGGCCAATTCTCCGGGATGTCAAGAGGGAAGTTGGCCAGGAAAAGCCAAATGCCATCTGTTGGCTAAAAACGGCCAAATTGCTTGTTTTTGGCAATAATCGACCAACATATTGCATCTACGCCAATCCGTCTCAGGAGACCTGGTACCGGCAACCCGTGGAGTCTTCGGTTCGTTCACTGTCCGATTTGGTAGACCTTGTCACCAGTGAACCGGACAATGCCCGGGCCAGATACGGTCGGTTCTTGGCGGTTTGCCAGCTACACTGTTGGCTGGGGGATGCGGCGCACCCAGGCGGCGATCTGCGAGGGGGTTGCCACCCAGAGGTCCGGCTTGGCGAGCAGGTACTGCAGGAGCTGCCGGTAGTATTCCCGCCTCTTCTCGCTCAGCGTGTAATCCGGATGGAAGACGAGGTTGATCAGGCCGCCCTGCTCGTGGAGGAAGTCGATCTGGCGCCGCCACACCTCGATCGAATCGAAGCCCAGCTCCTCGAACAGCGTGAAATCCTGCCAGAGGGTGAGCGGCAGCTCGACGCACGACTCGTTGAGCAGGTAGGGGTGGAACTTGCCGCAACCGCCGGGGATCGGCTGGAACGGGTCCCAGGCGGGCAGGGTGGAATCCCAGCTCAAGTTCACCGTCGCGAGCAAGGCCTCATCGTACAGCATGGCCGGGCTGCGGAAACCGCAGGAGCCCCAGCGCCGGGCCGCCTCCTCGATCTTCCGCCAGCGGCGCCGGAAGGTCTCCGGCGAGGAGAACAGCTTTCCGTCGTGCCGGGTGCCGTGCACGCCGATCTCGTGGCCGTCGGCGGCGAGTTCGTGGATCAGCGCCTCGTCGACAGCATACCGCTCGACGACGAAGTTCCAGCACGATTTCACCCCCAGCTCATCCTCGATCCGGCGCAGGGCGGGGATGTTCGCCTGGCCGACCGCCGTCTCCACGTCGTGCGTCACCAGCGCCGCCGCCCGGTACGGCGCGGGCCAGGTGAACGAGGCGGAGTAGGTGCCCGCCGCCGGCAGACAGCTTCGCCCGAGGCGAGCCCAGATGCGCCGGGCCCGCAGCCGACGCAACAGGATCTGCAGCTTCCGGGGGATCAGGGGTTTCAGCAGATAGAAGAGACGTAACGGTAGCACGGGTGATCGCAGCTTTCGGAGGCCGGGGTTCGTTTCGGGTTCCGACGCGCCGGCGACCGGACAGGAAACCGGCCGGGTCAGGCGCCGCCGCTCGCAACGCGCTCGCAGCGGGTGCCGTAGCGGGCGAGGAAGCCGGCCAGCTCCTCGGCGCAGTCGTTGCCCGCCTCGGACCGCTGCTTGGCCTCCAGATCAAACCACACCGCTCCGCGTGCGTCCATCTGACTTCTGAGCGACGGATCCAGCTTCCGGAGCGACATGAAGGTCTGGCGGTTCGCGGCGGGGGGCAGCTCGCCCGGACACTGGTCCATGGCGAAGTACAGGCGCCAGGTAAGGCCCTTGGCGTATTCACGGCCCCGCAGCTCCCAGGTGCGCCAGCCGGCGACGTTGCCGGTCTCGGTGAGGTCGAAGCGGAAGTACTGCAGGTAGCTGCGGAACTCGTCCATGATGTCCTGGAGGATCCGCTGCTGCTTCTCAGGCGGCAGGGCCACCGGGTATTCCTCGGCGGTGCGCATGACCTTCGCGGGCGCGCCGGCTGCCAGGGCGCCGGCGGGGATGTCCTTGACCACCAGCGAACCGGCCCCGATGGTGGCGCCGTCGCCGATCGTGACCCCCGGCATGATGAAGACCTGCCACGGGATCCACACGTTCTCGCCGATCGTCACCGGCGCGAACTTGACCGGGTAGCCGTCCAGGACGTCCTGCCAGGAACCGTGCGTGAAGATGTTGCACTTGCCGCCGACCCCGGCGCCGTCCTTGATGACCAGCGGCATGGTGGTGTTCAGGAAGGTGTACTGCATGATGATGGTGCGCTTGCCGACGTGCAGCGAGGATTCGGGCAGGGTCGGCCCCCCGGCGAACACCTGCTCGTTTATCTTGGCGTCGTCGTCGATGAAGATCTTCTCGACGTCCAGGATGGAGGCGGACCCGATCTTCACGTGGCGCCCGATCTTGATCTCCCGGCCGCGCAGCACGGTGCCGAAGCCGATGTGAGTGTCGTCACCGATCTCGAGGTGCTCGGCGACGAGGACCGTGCCGAGACCGATCGAGACGTTCTTGCCTATCCTGGCTCCCCGTGACCGGTACAGGGCGATCTTCAGGGGTGAGGGCAGGATACCCTCGGTGACGATCTGTCGCATCGGCAGGCGGCTTTGCTTAACTAACATCGATTATCCTCCTGCTGGCTTTCCGGGCCAGGCTCCGGTCCGTCGGTTCCCGGTTTTGATTCGGCAGGCGCGGGTCCGGCTTTACCCACAACAGTCGGCTCGTGGCCGGCCCAACCCCGTGAAAGTTCGGAAGTTGGTGCAACGGTCGCGATCCCCTCAACCCGCCCGGTTCTCGATCCGGGAGATGATGTGATCGATGACCGCCGGGGTCTTGGCCAGCGCCGGCGTGGCCTGCTTCCTGACCAGCTTCGCCTCCTTGAAGGTCTCGATCTCGCGCACGAAGGTCAGCAGCCCCTGCGTGGCCAGGAACCGATCGACCGCGCACTCCCGGCCGCGGAAGATGCTGAAGCCGGGAACCCCGAGGCAAGCGGCCTCCCGGAGCATGGTGCCGCCCGAGCAGACGATCGCGTCGACCGCCTTCAGCAGGGCCACGAAGTTCGCCCTGTTGTCCAGGACGACCGGCGGGTTCCGCCAGGTGAGCGGTTCGAGATCGGCCACCTGTTCCGGATACCGGGGAGAGAAGACGAGGACGGCCTGGTCGTTCTCGGCCAGCGTGCGCAGGACCTCTCCGTACAGGGAGCCGGACTCGGAGCTGTAGTAGTGGCTCTTCTCGGCCGGGGGCCGCAGCAGGACCCGCACCAGGTCCGGGTCGGCGATGCCGAGGTCCAGCGGTTCGACGGCGTCGACGTCGGCGTAGGTGAACGAGATGTCCTCCTTGATGCCGGGAAACGAGATCAGCCGGGTGGCCGGGAAACCGAGGGCCTGGAAGTGCTCGGCGCCGATCACCTCCGGGTAGAGGATGCTGGCGCCCAGCTGCCGGTACGTGCCCAGCTCGGCGAACTCGTAATCGCAGACGATGTAGGCGGGAATCCGCAAAAACCAGGCGGCCAGGGCCGACGACCGGGAACTCCCGATCAGGAACCGCGGCTGGCCCCCGCCCAGGAAGAGGCGGGCCAGGCGCAGGCCCCGCCAGACCGTCGCCGTCAGCTTCAGCAGCTTGCTCGCCCCGACGACGCTTCCAAAGACCCGCGGCTCGATTCCACGCTGACGCACCAGGGCCACCGTGCTGCCGTAGTCCCGCGCCGTGACGGCGACCTCGTATCCCTTCTCCTCGGCGAGGTATCTGACGAAGGGACACAGGTACTGGACCTGCGGTGGATTGTCGATGTCAATCCAGGCTTTCGGGGCTTTTGCTGCTTTCGGGGCCATGGGGGCCTTTCTCGAGGCCGAGGGCCGCAGCGAGGCGGCTCAGGCCCAGGAACATCCAGGCTGTCGACCACCGCAGGTAGGGGATCCGGATCTGATAGCGGCGGTGGATCTGGTACTTGAAGGCGCCGTCGCCGCACTGCAGGTTGGCCAGGCACCAGGTGGCCACCCGTCCCGCCAGATCGAGCTCACCGAACCGTACCAGAGTGAGCAGTGATTGACCACAGGCGGTGGCGTCGATGGGGAAGGGGTGCCGGTCGTAATATTTGGGCGCGCCCTCGGCGGTGAAGAAGTGGTCGAGGTAATATTGCCGGCCCTTCCGTTTCGTGTCGGCGAACTGCCGGTCGCCGGTCAGGCGCTCGTACTCGTCCAGGCAATCCAGGTTGTAGCAGGTGTGGAAGTTGTCGGCCCAGGAGCGGGAGTCGCTCACCGCGTAGGGCCAGCACCCGTCCTCGCGCTGCCGGTTGGCGACGTAGGCGATGGTGGCCGCAGCGGGTTCGAGCAGGGACCGGTCGCCGTTGAGCGAGAAGACCTGGGCGCAGAGCCGGGCGCCCTTCATCGTGGCGTTCAGCACGGTCTGCCGGTCGGCGGGGGAGTAGGACCAGCAGAAGGTGTCGCCCTCGCCGGTGCGGTTCAGATCCTCCAGGACGAAGTGCGCGGCCGCCTCGACCATCCGCGCGGCCTGCGTGCTGCCCAGCAAGCGGTGGACCTCGAACAGGGCGTTGGTCACGAACCCGGTGGCCACGACCGTGGGGTAGAAGGCGGGGATGCTGGCGTACCTGGCCTCCCAGTCGAAGTCGTAACCCCAGCACATCCCGGCAAACCCGGGCGTGGCCAGCCGCGCCAGCTCGCCGACCAGGAAATCGATCCGCGAGGGGTAGTCGGTTTTCGGTGGCCGGTCGGGCCACAATCGGTGCAGGTAGGCGTAGGCCTGCATCACCAGCGCCAGGGTGACCGGGTTGTATCCCTTGCGAATGCCGAGCAGGGGGCGGATCTGGAACGGCAGCCGTTTGAGGACCTGCTGGAAGCCCCAGCGTCCCAGCCGCCACCGGTCCAGGGGGGGAAGCCGGAACAGCGGCGAGGTGAGGCCGTCGTAGGGATCGTAGCCGCGGTAACGCTCGCGTTCGATGTGGCTTTCGGTCCGGTCCAGGCAGGACCGGAGGTCCCGGAGCAGGGTGGCCGAGGTCATCGGAAGGGCGTCCCCCTGGCAGGAGGCCATCTGTGCCGGCATCTGGCTGGCGCCGGGCTCCGGTCAATCTACTCCAGATCCAACTTCGGGACAACTGCCGTCGATGCGGCGCCAGGCTAGAAGTCGTAGCGAAGGCTGGCGGACAGGAAGTGTTCCGGGTCGGAGTTCACCTGGCTCTGCAGGAAGGTGGCGGTGGTGGTCTTGCCGTCGGCCAGCACCAGGTCGAGGGTGAAGTCTTGCCAGGTGAGGCCCAGGCCGAGGTCCAGGATGACTTCGCTTTCGAAAACCAGGTTCGCATCGAATTCAATATCCTCGGACCAAGGGAATGGTTTTTTCCGTATCTGCTCGTCCCAGCAGCGGATGTACGCCAGACTTCCCCGGATTGTCAGCCAGGACTTGGCCCGGGACTCCAGGCCGATGCGGGAGTGAAAACACCAGTAATCGCGCTCGCTGTTGTGGAACCTGGCGTTGTAGGTCTCTATCCCGGAGAAGTCCTCGATTCCGTCCCTGTATGCCGTCGAGAGCAAGATGAGATTGTTGGCTGAAGGTCGAAACTGGCCCCCTAGCCCCACCCGTAGCTGCCGGGCGTCGCGCAGGGCCACGTCCTCCAGAATGGTCGTGTAGGTGGTCCGATCGTCCCGGAAGTAATCGAGAACCGGAACCAGAGTGATCTTCTGGCTGAGCTGGAAGAAGACACGTGTGCGCAGGCCGTAGCTTGCCCAGGAACTCACTTCACCAATATCGATGAGTCGCTGGTTGTCGCGGTAGGTAAATTGGGCGTTCATGATCTCGCCGGCGAGTTCGGCCCGCAGGTTGTGCCGGATCGGCAAGCTCACCCCGAGCCCTATGTTGTGGAGGAATTCGCTTCGATCGGTCCAGAAGGTCTCATGCGTATCGGTCGAGGTAAGGGAGAGGTCGGATCGATAGCAGGTTCCTACATCAACCGGTCCGATCTGCTTGCCGTAGAGAACCGTGATGCTGTTGCAGGGGTCCCCACCCGCCAGGTTGGCGGCAAAAGCGGCGGCAAACGTGCCCAGTCGTCCCTCCGGATCGAGGCTGAGGTGTATTCCGCCCCCCTGGTTGCGCAAGCTGTCATACCAGGGAGATTCCTCGGCGGCGAAATCGAAATCTCCCGTCTCCAGCACTACGAGGTCGCCGTGGTCAAGAAGGCTCGCATACCAGCGCAGGACATTGACCTCGTCGGTGAGGTAATCGGGTGTTCCACCCAGGGCAATGACGCGAGACCTGGTCGCCTCGGCGGTTCCCGGCCAAGTCGCCAGGAGAGTGAGGGCCAGGAAGGAAAAGGCCAACGTTCCGGTCCGCCCGCGGTGAGTTTGCATTCCTACCTCGCTTGGTCGTAGGCCATGAACCGGATCCCTTCGTAGTCGCAGAAGAAGATTCCGCACTCGGGGTTGGCCCAGATTCCACTCCATGATTGATCCTCAGTTCCTGCCAGGCAGGACCATTCGGTGCCACCGAAGTGCCAGATACCCCATCTTGTAGCGAGCCAGATACTGTCAATTCCGTTGACCTGCAGGTCGTGGATTACCGGAATAGCCAAGCCTGTGGTTAAACAGTGCCATTCCAGACCGTCGAAGTGTTCCAGTGTGCATAGATCTCCAATTGCAACCACCAAGTCTTCGGTATCGGGGGAAACCCAGATGCGACGATAATTCTTCTCGTTGTCTTCCCAGATCTGCCAGGACTCACCGTCAAAATGAAGAATCTGGCCCTCCCAGCTAGCCGCGAATACATCGTTGAACGCGCGCCCATGAACTGTTACCAAGTAGGACTGGGTGGGACTTTCCATTGCCTGCCAGGAAATCCCGTCGAAGTGCAGGATGAGACCCTTCGCTCCCACCGCGAAGGCGTCAGAGGGCCCAGCGACCCAGACGTCATAAAGGTCTTTCTCGGTGCCACTTGCCTGAGCCGTCCAGGTTGTTCCGTCGTAGCAGGAGATCTCCCCCATGGGGCCGACCAGGAAAGCCAGGTCGGGCGCCAAAGCATGAATGCGCTGGAACCCGAAACTAATCCCCGTTTCCTGGGCCACCCACTCCTGACCGTTCCAGTGCAGGATATCCTTGCCGATGGTGGTTGTGGCGAAGAGGTTCCCGCATTGAAGGCCGTGTAACCTCTTCGGCGACTGAGTCGGACCGGAGTGGATTACACGTAGCTCCCAATCAGTTGAGAAGAAAAAATCGGGCCTGACACCAACGAGGAACGTGCCGGATGTTCCAACGGCGGCGAAGCGAATCCCCGGTCCGGGGATTGGACAGAGTGCATTGACCGTTCGCCCGGACTCTGCCCAGAGCAAGAGTTCCTCCCAATAGTATTGGTCAAACCACCATTGGATACCACAGCTGGTTGAGATGATAGGCCCGCTTCTGGGATTCCCGGTGATCGCCAGGGGTCCTTCGGGCAATGGCTGACTGACCTGATTCCAGGTCAATCCGTTGAAGTGGAGGATGATATCAATCCGGTCCGCCCCCCGGCCAATCGCGTAGAGATCATGCCGTGAAGATCCCCAGACCGCTTTCAGGTAATAATCTCCCTCGACGGGGACAAAGGTCCAAACACCCCCTGTTCTGAAGGCGGTGATACCGTCGCCCACGGCGACCACGGATCCGTCGGCAAACCCATGTAAGTCGTTGAACCAGAAAAGAAGGCCGCTCTCCTCAGCTTGCCACTGCTGCCCGTCATAGTGAAGAATCGCGTCAGGACTGACAGCGAAAACGTCATCAATCCCCTGGCACCAGACAGCGCGCAAGTTATCGAGGTAATCGACAGGTACAGGTAACAGCTGCCAGTGTAGCCCGTCGTAGTGCAAGGCTGAACTCCCGCCCACGGCGACGATGTTATTCAAACCGGAGCCGTGGATGGCCTCGGGGCGAAAACCGCCGGGCACCGGGATTTCCCGCACGTTCAGACCGTCACAGTGGATGATCTTGCCCCGGGGACCGATGGCGAAGATGTCGTGCTCCGAGGCAGCGTACACGTCCGTCAGGTCGTACCCGAACGGAAGCGGGTTGTGCCAGACCCAGGTTTCTTGCACGGATTCGGGTTCCAGCTCGGTCGGACTGGGGGTGCAGGAGGTCAGGAAAACCGCCAGAGAGAGGCAGCCCACGAGATGGAGGAACGAGGAGGATTTGACGCCGCCAAGTAGTTTCATGATACCGCGAACCGAAAAAACACTAGCCCTCACCAGCGGGCCCCCAGTTTCCATTATTGGGCTTTGAAGGTGAGGTCTAAATCCTTTTTATCACCTCGAACCAAGCCATTCTACTCCGGGCCCGGATCAGAATCAACACCCTGGTTCCCAAACCGAAAGGGACCCGGCCCCAATCGAGCCGGGTCCCTGAAGATGGTTGGCGAGTCCTTGCCGGATCAGCGGAAGAGGTGCTTGACCTCGCCCCAGGTGCTGGACTCGGTGGCGATGGGTTCCCTGGTGCAGATGGTGTCGATCACGATCTGGTCGATCACGGTGCACTCGACCACCTCGATCGTGACGACCTCGCCCGACGGGTTGGGATAGACCCACAGGCCGTAGTTGTAGGTGTACCACGAGCCCCCGTAGGGAGCCGGCGATCCCCACTGGACGTGCGGCACGCCGGTCGACCAGGTCCCCGAGGAGTAGACACCGCCGCCGAAGCCCGTCACGCCGACGTCGGACGGCGCCTTGGAGCTCGTCACCTGCACGAAGATGAACTTCATGCCGTCCGGGTCCTCGCTGTTCGGAACCCAGATGTCGATCGCCCCGCCTTCGGGCGAGGTGCAGTGCCAGCCGTCGACGAACCCGTCCGGATCCATCTCGGTCGGGCACTCCCACTGCGTGTCCCAGGCCCACAGGCCGGTCACGGTCTCGATGAAGGGTGTCCCGAAGGGGTTGTCCCATTCATCGGGATAGTCCATCGTGCCGCCTGCGAAGTCCCAGTGCTGGTAGGTGGTGCCCACGTCGCCCCGGAGCCACGTCCCCGGGGGCGGGCCGCCCCAGTAATCCACGGCCAGAACCCGGGCGCCGCAGAAAACGAGCAGGGCCGCCATCAGTAGTGCCAGTTTTTTCATGATCCTCCCCCTTCATGGGAACAGGAAAATACCCCCGGGCCCCGGGCCCGCCATAGGGAAGAGGATAACACCGGCAATGATGATACTGGCGGGCTGGGGTCCTCCGAACCCGGCCCGGTCCCTCCGTGCCGAGGCCATGCCGCCAGGTGAGGATAAGGCGTTGAGGAACCGGCAGTTACGGCCTCGTCAGGCCAGGTGTGGACCCAAAAACGGGCCATCCTGGAGCTTATCACAAATAAGAATCATTTTCAAGTACCTTGCCACCTTCCCGGCTGCCAGCCAGGAGAGGACGGTTCAGCGGATGTAACCGAGGGACTTCAGCTGCTCTACCGTCCGGGGATCCAGATCGTCCTGGCGGGGTTCGGTCTGTTGGGGGCGGGAGTCGAGCCACTCGCCGAGAACCTCCCGGAGGCTGTCAGCCACTGCCGGTTCGGCGGCAACGAGATCGTGGAGTTCCCGGGGATCGGTGACCAGGTGGTAGAGCTCGTCTTCCTCCAGCTCCTTGTGGATCAGCTT
Organism: uncultured Fibrobacteraceae bacterium; assembly: GCA_964484595.1. Classification (GTDB taxonomy): domain Bacteria; phylum Krumholzibacteriota; class Krumholzibacteriia; order LZORAL124-64-63; family LZORAL124-64-63; genus CAZAHC01. The sequence goes on from CAZAHC010000074.1 coordinate 10,465, forward strand.
CCAGCCGCCCGCCCGGACGGCGTACTCCTTGCCCAGCCCCCACCGTTCCGGGGACTGCTGCCGCATGACTGCGGGGTAGTGACGTCGCTCCAGGAAAACGGCCCGCGGGGGGGAGGCGGGCGGCGGTGGTCCCTGCAGGAGGGCGCGGAGGCTCTGGCCGTCGCAGGGCTCCCGGGGAGCGAGGTTCAGCACCTCCAGGATCGTGGGAGCGAGATCGATCAGGCCGACGGTCCGGTCGACCACCCGACCGGTGATCGGTTTTCCGGCCGGCTTGATCAGCAGCGGCACCAGGATGTGTTCCTCGAAGAAGAGCTCGTGCCCCCACCAGCCCCGCTCGCCCAGCCCCTCGCCGTGATCGCCGGTGACGATAACCAGCGTCTCGTCCCACAGGCCAGGGCGTTGCAGGGCGTCGAGCAGCAGGCCGATCTCCTGGTCGACGTAGCGGACTTCTCCGTCGTAAGCGGCGATCTCCCGCCGGATCGCCGCGGGCAGTTCCGGCTCCGCCAGTCCAGGCAGACTCTCGCGCAGGTTCGCGTGGCCGAAGCGGGAATCCTGCGGGACCGGGGGCGCAGCGGCCAGGGGGCGCTGGAACATGGTATCCAGCGGCGCCGGCGGATCGTACGGGGAGTGCGGATCCCAGAAGTGAATGAAAAGAAAGAACTTCTGGTGTCCGTTTTTCTCGAGCCACTCCTGTGCGGCGGTGCGCACATCCTGCGCGAGGCGAGAGGATTCAGCCCCGAGGGCGTCGTCATAGAGATCGAACCCGCGCGCCAGGCCGCGGGCCCGATCGAGGACGACCGAGCCGACGAAGGCGGCCGTCAGGTAGCCCCGGTTCTTGAGAACCTCGGCAAGGGTGACCGTGCCGGGCGGGAGATCCCACCCGTTCATGAGCACGCCGTGCGACCCGGGTTCCAGCCCGGAGAGCAGCGAGGCGTGGGCGGGCAGGGTGTGGGACATCGGCACCACGACGTCGGCGAAGCGCACCGCCGCGGTGGCCAGCGAGTCGAGGCAAGGTGTGGTGTCGAGGTCGTAGCCGTAGCAACCCAGACGGTCGGCCCGGATGGTATCGATGGAGATGAGCACCACGCTGGGCAGGTCCGCCAGCGAGCGGCGGCTGAGGGCGCGACTGCCCAGAGCGGCGGCGTTGATCCCCAGACAGAAAAAAACGGCCACGGCCAGGACGAGCCGCCCCCGCGGCCAGCGAAACCGGCCGGACCCGCCGCCCGATCTCGCGAACAGCCGGGCGCCCAAAAGGACGAGCGCGACGAGCAGGATACCCGCCAGCGCAACCAGGTTGAAGACCTGCTGGAACTGCAGCCAGGCGAGGCCGAAGAGCCTGGCGGTCAGGAACTTGTCTTGGTGCAAGAAGGAGAGGAGCCCGGCCACCAGGCCGAGACCGGTACCTCCCACCAGGCTTGCCCACAGCAAGCCGTAACGTGTGTTCATCCGGAAGTCGCCTTCCCGGGCTAGCTAGATGCCAAAGGCCTTGGCGGCCTCCAGGTGTTCTTCCGGCTTGACCCAAAGGACGAATCCGAACCTGCCCTGGCCGTCACAGACACCGTTGGCGGCGTGGACATTGACTCCGGCATTGGCCAGCGTCAGGTGATGTTCGTGAAGAGCCCCCACCCGGTCCTGTCCCTGAACCAGGAACGCCTTCTTGGGGCCGATCAAGGTGATACCGGCATCGACGGCTGCACTCTTCAGCTTCTCGGGGCTCTCGGGGATGAAGTCGAGCTGCGTCTGGTTCGCACTGATGGGAAAGGCGGTGAAGGCGATCAGGTTCACCCCTTTCTCACTGAGATGCTCCAGCAGGCGACGACCTTCCCCTGGCTGGTCGCCGACGATGGCGTTGAAGTATTCGATCGCCCGTACTGCATCAGCCATGACAGACTCCTTCCGCTAACCGGCCGGGCTCCCAAGAACCGCTATTCCCAGGATATCCCGGTCAGGACCGTTATGCTGCGCCACCAGGACGGCGGGTCCTCGTCGTAATCATATTGCAGGCCCTGGTAGCGGATCTCGCCGATCCCGGGGGCGTACCACAGGGTGTCGGTGCCCGAGTTCATCATCTGCTGCTGCTGGTCGTAGAGCTCGTGTTCCACTTCCACCACCCAGCAATTCTCCCAGACCACGGGGGGTTCGGACTCCGGGATGGCCCAGGTCATGGTTCCCAGCAGCCGGCCAGCGTAATCCAGGGAACCTTGCGGCTGGCCGTCCACGAGCCAGTCCGCGCTGGCGCCCCAGCTGGCAGACGGCGGCAAGGGCAGGTAATCGACATATGGCTGGAAGGTGATGTCCTCACCGTTGCCGTCCTTGAATCCCCGGAACTGGACCGCCGCAGAGGTCTTTCGCATGTAATTGCGATTCCGTTCCGATAGGGGATCGAGGTCTTCCGATTCGTATTCCGCCCGGTCGAAATCGTAGCCGCTGAGGTTCTCGAACCGGCGCCACAGGGTGAATTCCTCGTCCCGGGAAGGATCCCTGTCCCAGGAGGACATCTCCCAGCCGAAGATCTGGTAGACGACGGTGGTCAGGACCGGGTAGTAGTCGGCCTCTCCGCTCACGGTGAAGGAGAGGGAATCCGCCTTGGTATTCGGGTTTCCGGCGAGGTCGAAGAAACCGCCCGCGGGCAGGACGGCGAAGAAGCGCACCCCCGCTGGCAGCGGAGTGATCAGCGGCATGGTGAACTCGTCCATCGCGGCGTTGAAGATGGGCTGCTGGGTGGCCATGTAACCCAGGAACTGGCCGGCGATCCGGGAGGCCCCCAGGTCCTCCATGATCGGCTCGCTGAAGCGAACGGTGATCTCGTCCAGGTCGTCGTTCACCACGGCGCCGACCGGCGGGTCGACGTACACGATCTCCGGCGGGACGAAATCCACCTGGATACCGGTGATGAAGGTGATCGTCGTCTCGCTAGCCAGGTTGCGCGTGCCGTCGAAGTTCGTGGCTCCAGTGCCGATGGTGATCGTGAACTGGGTCTCCTCGTCGAGGGCAGCGGCGAAGGTGATGCGGTACAAGGCCTCCCCGACTTTGCTGTATTCCCAATCCGGCACCTGCCTGGTCTGGCCGCGGGTCTCGGTGATGTTCGTGGCGGCGTCAAGGCTGCCCATGTCCATCTCCTCGGAGAAGAGCAGGGTGGGCCTGACGTTCACC
>CAZAHC010000075.1:0-13273 GCA_964484595.1 uncultured Fibrobacteraceae bacterium
TAGATCTCGCCGGCCAGGCGGGCGGCGAAGAACCGGCTGCGCCGGAGCAAGGGGGGCAGGAACCAGATGGCCAGGGCCAGGACCACGTGCAAGGCGGCGGTGGCCACCGGCGAGGGATGGACCGACGGCTGGAGCAGGGGGTATCCGGCGCTGACCGACAGGTAGACCACGGCCCACCGGTCCAGGTCGAGACGATGCAAGGAGAGCTGCGCCAGCCATCTTCTCATGTGAGCCACCCGTTACGGTGGTAGAAGTCGAGAGTTTCCGCGAAACCGCGCCGGAGGTCGCGCCCGGCACGGAAACCCGTCTCGCGGCGCAGCCTCTCCCCGGAGCAGACCCAGCCGGGAACCGCCAGATCGGCCAGCCTTCCCGGATGCAGCAGGGAGGTCCGGCTGGCCAGGCGAGGCCCCAGCAAGCCGGCGCCCGCGCGGAGCAGGCCCAGCGGCACGGTCAGGGTCCGGATCCGGCGTCGGCAGACGGCGGCGAAGGCGGCCGCCAGGTCCGGCCAGGTATGGCACCTGCCGTCGTCGACGAAGAAGGGGCCCGTCGCCGCTTCGGTTTCCAGCAGGGCCACGGCGGCGGCGGCCGCGTCGCGGCCGTCCACCAGGGACAGCTCGCGCAGGGTGCGGCCCAGGCGAACCGTCCAGCCGGCCTGGGCCAGGCGGAACAGGGGCAGAAACGCCCGGTCCCGCGGGCCGTACAGCGCCGGCGGGCGCAGGATCACGGTCCGGAAGCGGGAGGCGAAACCGGCCAGCAGCTGCTCCGCTGCCAGCTTGGAGCGACCGTAGGGGCTGATCGGCTGGCACGGTCCGTCCTCGTGACGGGGCTCGGCGGCAGGCGCCGGGCCGGCGGCGGCCAGGCTCGAGACCAGCAGGAAGGTCCGGCAGGATCCCTGGCGCGCCGCGGCGACGAGCAGCCGGCGGGTGGTCTCCACGTTGCCGTGACGGTAACCGTCCTCCCGGGCGGCTCTCACCACCCCCGCGCAGTGGACCACGGCATCGGCGCAGGCGAGGAAGCGATCCAGGGCGGGATCGGCGTCCGTATCCGCGGGGGCGAGCGGCAGGACCAGGGTCTCGATCGGTTTGCCTCGCAGCCAGCGCCGGTCGCTGGTGGGGCGCACCGAGGCGCGGACGCGCCAGCCCTTGCCCAGCAGCTGGTCGGCCAGATGGCTGCCGAGAAACCCGGTCGCGCCCGTCAGGGCGCCCAGGGGAGGAGCGACCGCAGCGGGTCGGTTCATGGCGAAAAGGAGAGGTCGTAGATCCGGTAGGTCTTGTAGCGATCAGCGCCGTACCCCTGCAGGATCAGGTTCATGGGCTTGTTATCCTCGAGAATCCAGGAACACTCTCCGCGGGTGATTCCCCGGGCGAAACCGCCCTGCATGGTCTTGTAGACCATGGCCACGTCGACGCCCTTCTGGCGAAACTCGGGAACCACGCCCATCAGCGGCGTGCGGGCGTAGTCGATCTGCCGCTTGCGGAGCAGGAACTTCAGCCAGCCGAAGGGGAAGAGCTTGCCCCGGCACGGCTTGAGGGCCTGGTTGAAGTCGGGGAGGGTCAGGCAGAAGCCGACCGGCTGGCCATTGGCCTCGGCGATCAGCAGGAAATCCGGGTCGACCATCTTCTTCATGTCCTTCGCCGCGTGGGCGAACTCCTCCTCGTCCATCGGGATGAAGCCCCAGTTCCGGTGCCAGGCCCGGTTGTAGAGGGAGCGCACGATCTCGGCATCCTCGTCGAACCGGTCCATGCGGAAGGTGCGCACCGAGAAGGTGTTGCTGGCCAGCAGGGTGTCGATCATGGCCTGGATCTTCGGTGGGACCCGGGCGTCGGTTTCCAGTCGCCAGGCCCAGAGATCCATGGCCTTGGTCAGCCCGTAGTCCTCGAGCTGTTGCTGGTAATAGGGCGGGGTGTAGGGCATACCGACGACCGGTTGGGAGAACTCGCCGTCGACCTGCAGGCCCAGGAAATCGTGGTTCGTGGTGAAGCAGGAGGGGCCGCGCATGGTGTCCTGCCCCTTTTCCCGCAGCCAGGCGCTGGCGGCGTCCAGCAGGCCCCGGCTCACCTCGCTGTCCTCGATCGCCTCGTAGAAGCCGAAGAAGCCGGTCTGCTCGCCGTGATTCTCGTTGTGGTACCGATCCACGCAGCTCGCCACCCGCCCGACGGCCTGCCCGTGCCGGCGGGCGACCCAGAGCTCGGCCTCGGCGTGGTTGAAGAACGGATTCCGGTCGCGGTCCAGGAACTGCCTCTGTTCGCTGAGCAGGGGGAAGACGTAGTTGGGGTCGTCGGCGTAGATCAAGTAGGGAACCAGCAGGAAATCCTCGAGGTCGTCACGTCCCCGCACGGGGGAGATGGTCATGGTCATGGCAGTACCTTTCCCGACGGCGGGCCGCTCAGGAGATGACGCCCAGCTCACGCCCCACCAGGACCATCTTGTCCATCGCCTGGTGGATCTCGTCCTCGGTGTGGGTGGCCATTAGGCTCAAGCGGATCAGCGCGTTGCCTTTTTCCACGGCGGGGGAGATTATCGGGTTGACGTAGACACCTTCCTCGAAGAGGCGCCGGCACATCTGGAAGGCCAGCATGTCATCCCCGACCACGGCGGGAATGATGGGGGTCTCGGAGGGCCCGGTGTCGAAACCGGCGTCCTGCAAGCGCTCCATCAGGATCTCGGTGTTGCGCCAGAGCGATTCCCGGCGCCACTGCTCCTCCAGCATGACGTCGACCGCCGCCGAGACCGAGGCGACCGAGGCGGGCGGCATGCTGGCCGAGAAGATCATCGAGCGCGCGATGTGCTTGATGTAGTGGATGGTGTCATCGTCCGAGGCAATGAAACCGCCCACCGAGGCCAGCGACTTGCTGAAGGTACCCATGACCAGGTGAACCTGGTCGGTCACCTCGAAATGGTTGCAGGTCCCGCGCCCCTGGCCGCCCATGACCCCGATGCCGTGGGCGTCGTCGACCATGACCGCGGCGTCGTACTTGTCGGCCAGCTTGACGATCCCCGGTAGATCGGCCACGTCGCCTTCCATGGAGAAGACCCCATCGACGACGATCAGCTTGCCGTTGTCCTCGCAGGCCTTCAGGGTGTACTCGAGCGAATCCATGTCGTTGTGCAGGTACTTCCGGGTGTGGCCGAAGCAGAGGCGGGTGCCGTCGATGATCGAGGCATGGTCGGTGCGATCCACCAGGACGGTGTCGTTGCGGCCGACCAGGGAGAAGATCACGCCCTGGTTGACCATGAAACCGGTGGAGAAGACGAGGGCCGCCTCCTTGCCCACCAGCTTGGCCAGCTTCTCCTCGAGCTCGACGTGGATGTCCAGGGTTCCGTTCAGGAAGCGGGAGCCGGCGCAGCCGGATCCGTACTTCGCCACCGCTTTTTGCGCCGCCTCCTTGACCAGGGGATGATTCGTCAGGCCCAGGTAGTTGTTGCTGCCGAGCATGATGACTTCCTGGCCGTTGATCCTGACCGTGTTCTCCTGGGCGGACTCGATGACGCGGAAGTAGTGGTAGAGGCCGCTCTTCTGGAGATCCCTGGCGGTCGTGAAGTTGGTAACTTTGTCGAGCAGACCCATGCTTTCCCGCACTTCGTTTGGAGTTACCGGCGAAGCCCGCCTCACCGGGCGGAGCTTCCTGCGCGGATTGGTATCCGAGTTGTTGAAAGTAGCGGGATTAGGCGAACTTAACAACGATTTTTGTTGTGCCAGGGAGAATGTGTCCGGCCTCTGACTTGCCCTGTCAGAAGCCATGCACATCTCCAATCCACATCACCCGCAGTGGCTTCCACCCTTCTGTCCAAACCCTAACTGCAAGTTCCACTTGAACTTCAAAGAAAAGTGGCGCTACAAGAGAATCGGCTTCTACTCCAGACGAGCACACCCAACCCGTATCCAACGGTTTCTATGCCTGCACTGCCGACGCTCCTTCAGTTGTCAGACCTTCAGCCCCGACTACTGGCTCAAACGACCAGACATCCTGCCCAGGCTGATGGACCTGACCTGCGGCTGCATGGCTAACCGACAGATAGCACACGAGCTACGCGTCTCACCGCAGACGATCGACCTCCAGCTAGCACGCCTCGGGCGACACTGCCTGCTGTTTCACATGGACAAGATCACAGACATGTCTCCACCGGGAGACATCACCGTCGACGGATTCGAGAGCTTCGAGTTCAGCCAGTACTTCCCTTTCCATCACCACCTGGCCGTCGACACCCAGAGCGGGTTCTTGTTGTGGTTCACCGACAGTCCGTTACGCCGCAAAGGCCGGATGACTTCACATCAGCGCCAGCGACGGCAGGAACTGGAGCAGCGTCATGGCCGCCCTGATCCACAGGCTGTGCGCAAGGACATGCGGGAGCTGCTGGAAGTGGTGACCAGCAGGGCGGACCGGGTCATGATCCGCAGTGACGAGCACAGGAGTTACCCGCCGGCGATGCGAGATCTGCCCGTGGAGATCGAGCACCGGGTGACCAACTCGAAGCAGCGGCGCGACAAGCGGAACGAGTTGTGGGAGGTGAACTTGCTTGATCTGCTGATCCGTCACTGCAGCAGCAATCACAAGCGTGAGACGATTGCGTGGTCGAAGCGTCGTCAGAGTTCATGTTGGAGGTTGGCGGTGTTCCTGGTGTTTCGGAACTACGTGAAGAAGCGTTGGGCGAAACGGGGCCGGCAGTCGCCGGCAATGGAGGTTGGTATCACAGACAGGCTGCTGCGTTCGGAGGAGATCCTGGCGAAGAGGTACTTCCCTTCGCAGGCGGATCTTTCGGGTCGTTGGCATGAATACTACTGGGGAGAGGTGCAGACGCCTGCGTTGGGGAAGAACCGCCATCACGAGCTGAAGTATGCGGCCTGAGAGAAAGTGAGCCGTGGTCATGCCCACGGCCCTGGACACAATTTCAATGGCACAACTAACGATTTTTGTAGTGCAGGGAAGATTGGGCCCAGGGCCGGCGGGGCCGGCCCGGTCACTTGACCAGGCTCAGGCAGCCGGTGGCGGTGGCGCCCGGGATCTCCACCCGGTAGCCGTAGGTGCCGCTGGCCGATCGCCTGCCGGCCAGGTCCCGGCCGTCCCAGGAGACGGAGCGGGTGCCGGCGTCGAGGGGGCCGGTTTTCTGCCGGAACACCAGCTTGCCGCGCAGGTCGAAGATGCTCACGGTGGCGCTCGGAGCGGCGGCGGCCAGCACGAAACGGATCTCGGTTTCCCCGTTGAATGGGTTCGGCACGTTCGGCAGCAGCGTCAGGGGGATTGACGGGAGTGGGACCTCCGGCATCGCGATCACGCTGAAGTCGGCGGCCATGACGGCCTGGGTACACAGTCCGGCCCCATCGGTGGCCAGGACCCGCAGGCGGTGCTGGTTGCCGACCGAATCGCAGGCCGTCCAGGCGAGCTGGCTGTCGGTGCCGGCGGCGAACCCGATCTGCTCGGGCCAGCTGGCGCCGCTGTCGAAGGAGTGCTCGACCTGGTAGTAGAGGACTGCCACGTTGTCCTGGCCTCGCCAGTGGATCGTCACCTCGCTGCCGACGAGGAAGGATTCGCCGCCGACCGGCGCCAGCAGCTCCAGCTGCGGCGGTGACTGGTCGGGCGCAGGGCCGGCCATCCAGTTCAGGGTCCTGGCCAGCAAGGTGTCGCGGGCCGCTTGCTGGTCGATGGCCTCGAAGCCGAAGGCGCAGTAGAGCAGCTTCCCGCGGCTGGAGTCCTGGACCGCGGCCGCCAGGCCGGGAGCGTACTCGAGGGGAGCGAAGGCATTTTCCCGCGGCAGGACCAGGCTGGGGAAGTTCTGGCTGCCGGAACCGCCGCTGCCGCCGATGGTGAAGGTGAGCCCCTCGCCCAGGCCGCTGCCCGCGGTTCCCTGTACCGAGGAGTAACCCGAGTCGTCGGCCAGGTACTCGGCCAGCAGCACGCGGCGGTAGAAGTTGCGGGTAGTGCGGTTGCCGAAGTCCTCGTTCAGGTACCAGCCGATGTCCTGGCCGGTGATGAACAGGTTTCCCCCGCCGTCGGTGAAGTAGTTGATCGCCACCATGTCCTCGTTCTCGATCCGCCCCAGCAGGCCGGTCAACCAGATCACGGCGTCGTAGCGTTCCATCTCGAAGCGGGACACGGGGCCGCGGTGGCTCTCGTCCCAGCGGTCAAACGGGTAGTCGGTCCGGGCGAGAGATTCGGTGAACCACTGATCCAGCCAGTCACCCTCGTCGTCGTCGACGACCAGGACCGTCTTCTGACCCACCGCGACGGTGAAGGTGTCGACGCCGACGGTCACGCCGGCGTCCCGGCTGCGGATCTCCAGCTGGAACTCGCTGCCGGGCACGGCCGTCCGGTCCACGGCCACCGGGATCTCGGTGCTGGTGGTGAGGATCGTGCCGGGCGGGATCGGGCCGCCGAAGGAGATCTCCACCGGCGGGCAGTCGGCCGGCCCGCCGACCAGGCTCGCCGTCGCGGTCAGGTCGGTGCGGGTGGGCGCCACCCAGCCGTTGCGCAGCCCCAGGAAGATCAGGAAGGTTTCGCCCGGTTCGGCGAAGGTGTCGCCGTCACCGTAGACGAGGCCGTCGAAGGAGTTCTCGATGAAGGCGTGAACTCTGTCGGCGGGGCTGTACAGCGGGCGCTGGGCGTGGGCGCCGATGCCGTTCTCGCCGTAGCCGATGTAAAAGAAGCCCTCGTCGCCCCAGTCGGGGCCGTTGTTCGCCTTGCAGATCCAGGCCCCGTTCTCGCACAGCGCGTCGTCCCAGCCGGCCATCAACACGGCGACGTAGACCGACGTGGAGGGGGAACCCTCGAGGCAATAGGTACCGTCGTACCAGGGGAACTCGGCCGGGATCAGCAGCACCGAGGAAACCGGCCCGTTGAGGATCGCGGTCTTGAGGGCCTCGACGTCGTTGGGGATGTCCAGCCAGCCGGCGATGCCGGCGACGGAGGTGCAGTCGTACTCCCAGCAGGTCGTCGTCTCGCTCCCGGTATAGGGGAAGCAGGCCTCGGTTGTGACGCCGTGGTCCCGGATGTACCGGTAGGCCTCCTCCATCCAGGCACCGCTGCAGCCGGCCCCCGGAGTGGCGCAGGCCAGGACCTGCTGCTCCGATAGGTCCAGGGTGATTCCCTCGTTGATCAGCACCGCTGCCTCGACAGCGGCCACGGCGCTGAAGCACCAGGTGGCGTTGCAGGGCCAGAAGTCCTTGGCGGGAGTGACCCCACCCTGCTCGCGCCAATCCCAGCGCGCCGGTAGGTCGGCCGGGCTCGTCAGGAGGGCGGGGCGGGGGACAGCGGCCGGCCGGCCGGCCAGGAACGCGGTCACGGGATCGGGTCGGCCCGCGGTGGCGGCATCCCCGCGGGGCGTGATGGCCGCGACGACTGCGGCGGCAAACGCGAAAACGATCAGCAGGCAGACCAGCGGCGGCCAGCGGCGACAAAAAAATCCAGACATGGGCCACCTCGCAGATTCCGGCGGGCGCGCGGGCCGGGCCGGCTAGCCGGGCGTTTCCTCCCCGAAAACCTCGGCCTCAAAGACCTGCCACCGCGCCCCGGAGCGCCAGCCGTCGGGGTCGAGTCCCGCCTTCAGGGCGAGATGTTTCAAGGTGGTCTCCAGATCCCAGCCCTGCTCCGGGGCCACCTGGGGCAGGAACAGGGCCCGGGCGGGCCCCTTCTCCAGGACGATGCCGTGCTGCCCGAGTTCGATCTCCTCCGGCCCGGCTATCTCGCGCAGGGGAGTCAGGACCGAGATCTCGATGTGTAGCTCCGGCACCTCCGGCTCGGTCACCGGCGCGAAGCGAGGGTCCCGGCTGGCAGCGGCCACGGCGTTGTCCGCCACCGCCTCGCCGAGGGGCTTGATGCCCTCGATGAACCCGATGCAACCCCGCAGCTGTCCGACCCGGGTGAGGGTGACGAACACGCCCCGCCGCTGGGCGAGGGGGCCGGAGATCTGCCCTCCCTGGTCGGCTGCCACCTGCGCCGCCGCGGGCGGCTGCCGGCCGGCGGCGGTGGCGATCACCACCTGGCGGGCCAGCTCGAGCAGGAAGCTCCGGTCAGCCGGCGCGAGGCGATCTCCCGTTCGGCCTCCGGTTTCCCGGCCGGCCGGCCGGGACTTTTCCGCCGCCGCCGGAGCGGCAGCTTCGGCCTCGGGTGGGAGCGTGAGCAGCACCGCAGCGTAGCTGACCGACAGGTTGTAGTCCCGGTCCCGGTCGCCGCTGCGGCGATAGTCGATCAGGGCGGCTTCCCCTCCCGGTGGCCAGGGGGCGCTGAGGGCCAGGGCTGTCGCGTCGATGCCGCACATGGTGATTCCGGTCTCTTTCCCGAAAGCCAGCAACCCGGCCGGATCCCGCTCGACGATCCTGTCGATGGCGCCTCCGTCGAGTTCCCGCAACCGTTCGGCGGCTTGTTCCCGGAAGGGCAGGTAGCCGTAGCCGGCCCCGTAGTGCGTGAAATCGGTGGAGACCACGAAAAGGGTACGGCCGTCGCACCACGGTTCTAACGCGGAGGCGGTCGCCAGGCGCTCCGGTTCGGCCAGGGGGGGCACCAGCAGGGGCACGATGCGCAGCTTCCCGGCGAAGGTTTCCTGCAGGAAGGGTAGCTGGATCTCGACCGCGTGCTCCTCGGCATGGGCGCTGTCGTTGACCCCGAAGCCTTCCTGAGCGGCCAGGTAGGCAACGGCGTCACCGTCGAGCGGCACCTCGCCCAGGGGGGTCGCAAAGGCGCTGACGGCCGGCAAGGCGACGTTGCGAATCAGGGCGCGGTGGCTCGGGGCCAGGATCAGGACCCGGTCGAACTCGAGGCCGGTCAGCAGCCCGTAGAGCAGGCCGGCGGTCCGCCCGCTGTAGGCGTAGCCGGCGTGCGGAACCACCGCCAGCACTGGCCGGCCGGCGGGGAGCGGGGAAGGGTCGGCCGGCACCATGAACTTCTGGACGGTGGCGGCCAGCTGAGCGGGATCGGCGGGATACCAGGATCCGCTCAGGGTGGCGGGACGGACCGGATCCATCGCGGGTACTCCTTGGGGAAGGGGCGGCCCCGCCGGCCGCAGGTCTGGCCGGAGCGGCCGGGGGGTGGGAAAACCGAGGCCACAGTACCAAAATTGAGGTGCGCAGGTCCAGTGGCCGTCCTAGGTTTCGGTCCAGGAAGCACTTGCTTTTCCGCCGGGCGGCCCCCATTCTGAGCAGGAGCGTCCCACACGACGCCGAGTTCAGGGCAAGACGTGGAATCACCCGGGAGGCAGGGCACTTGAAGATCAAGCAGAAGGCCGAGGGGGACGTCATGGTCCTCCTGCTATCGGGCAAGATCATGGGTGGACCGGATCACGAGAAATTCCATTCCGAGATCAAGACCCTCATCAAGGAAGGCTATGTCGACCTCCTGCTGAACATGTCCAAGGTCAGCTGGATCAATTCGACCGGCCTTGGCGTCCTGGTCTCCTCCTTCCATACGCTGAAGAAGAACGGTGGCCGGTTGAAGATCTGCGAGGTCAGCGAGCGCATCGACAACATCCTGAACGTTACCCAGCTCAAGCTCGTTTTCGAGACCTTCGAAAGCTGCGAGGAAGCCCTCGCCTCCTTCACCCAGGAATAGCCCGATGCCACGGCGTGAGAGGGAGCGAGCGCCGGAGCCGCCGGGCCCGGCCCTGACCGTCGACGGTGTGGTGCTGCTCCGTAGTCCCGCCTCCCAGCCCAGTCCGGATTGCTCGATCCTTCTCGTCGAAAGGGGACGCGAACCCTTCCGGGGCCAGTGGGCCTTGCCCGGTGGTTTCGTCTCCTACGGGGAGGACCTGCCCGTCGCCGTGGCCAGAGAGGTGGCCGAGGAAACCGGTCTGACCGGATTGCTCTTCCGCCAGTTCCGGACCTACGGAGCTCCCCACCGCGACCCGCGCGGCCACACCGTCTCGGTGGTCTTCCTGGCCGAGATCGTCGGCGAGGCGCCTGAGGTCGCCGGCGGCGACGACGCGGCCGGCGCTGCCTGGTTCCCGGTGGACGATCTGCCCGAACTTGCCTTCGACCACGAGCGGATCGTGGCCGAGGTCCTGGAAGTCTGCGGGCTCAAATGAGGAGAAACCATTGTCGGCTGAAAAACCGGTAACCACCGAAGCTGTCTCCGCTGCCTTGCGGGAGGTTCTTTGCCCCGGGACCAAGGTCAACATCGTGTCGATCGATCTCGTCGGGGAGATCAAGACCGACGGCACGGAGGTCTCGGTGGAAATCGTTCATACCACCGAGAAGCCGGAGCTCATCGCCCAGGTCCAGGAACTGGTGGCCGAGAAGGTCGGCGCCCTGGACGGGGTGGAGGTGGTCCGGGTGCCGGTGACGCGGCCCGACGGCGCGAGCCGGGCGCCCGCGGCCAAGCAGGGCTCCGATCCCTGGGCCAACCGGGGTCCCCTGCCGGGGGTCAAGCACATCGTGGCCGTGGCCAGCGCCAAGGGGGGAGTCGGCAAGTCGTCCGTCGCGGTGAACCTGGCCCTGGCCCTGCGCGACCAGGGACACCGCACCGGCCTGCTCGACGCCGACATCTACGGGCCGTCGGTCCCGACCATGCTGGGCATAACCGACGTTCCGGAAGTCACGGCCGAGAAGACGATCATCCCGCTCCAGGTGCGGTCGCTCCAGGTCATCTCCATGGGACTGTTGCTGCCGCCCGACCAGCCGGTCGTCTGGCGCGGTCCGATGGTCTTCGCGGCGGTCAAGCAGTTCCTGCTGGACGTGCAGTGGCGCGATCTCGATTTCCTGGTCGTGGACATGCCGCCCGGCACCGGGGACGCCCAGCTGACCCTCGTCCAGCAGGTCCCCCTGTCGGGGGTCGTCATGGTCACCACCCCCCAGGAGATCGCCCTGGCGGACGTCCGGCGCGGCATCAAGATGTTCACCGGCGTGGAAGTGCCCGTCCTGGGTGTCGTCGAGAACATGAGTTTTTTCGTCTGCCCCGACTGCGGCCAGACCCACGACATCTTCGGCAAGGGAGGGGGCCGGAACGTCGCCGACCAGTTCGGAGTGCCGCTGCTGGCAGAGATCCCGATCGATCCCACTGTTCGCCAGGGGGGCGACAGCGGGAAGCCGGCGGTCGAGAACCCGGACAGCCCGGCGCGGGCGGCCTTCAGCGGCCTGGCCGAGGCGGTTGACCGCCTCATTCAATCGGAATAGCCGAGCTCGCGCAGGCGCCGGCGCACCGTGTCCGAAACCTCCTGCCAGTCTCCCGAGCGGCTCGGATCGCCCGGGTCGCCGCCGCCGGTTCGCCAGGAGGCCAGCGCCTCCTGCAACGTGACGACCAATTCCGGCCGGGTCGGGGCCAGATCCTCTCTCTCCTCCGGATCCCGGGCCAGGTCGAACAGGCCGAGTACCTCACCGGCCCGGGTAGCGATTAGTTTCCATTCCCCCTGGCGCAAGGCCACCAGGTCCGGACCGTAGGCCATCTCCTCGGCCAGCAGCAGGCGGGGGCGGGGATCGTCGCCCGGGTCGGGGTCGGTTGGCAAGACCCGTCCGGTGAGCCCCGCCAGCGGCGCCGGAGGCAGCGGCAGCGGCGGCAGACCCAGCCAGGCGGCCAGGGTGGGGGCGACGTCGCACAGGGAGACGGGCTCGCTCACTCGCCGGCCGGCCGGCAGACCGGGTCCCCAGGCGAGCCAGGGTACGTGCAGCAGCTCCTGGAACTGGGTGTGGCCGTGGCCGATGGCCCGGATCTCGCGCGGGTCGTGGTTCCAGCGGTGCGCCGCGTCCGCGTGGTCGAGAAACTCCTCGCCGTGGTCGGAGTAGAGGGTCATCAGGGTTCGTTCGGCCAGTCCCCACGCCTGCAGCTTCCCGACCACCTCCGCAACCACCTGGTCGACGTAGGCGATCGCCGCGTCGTAGAGGGCTATTTTCAGGGCCAGGGCCTCGGCGGTAACCCGGTTCAGCGGCAGGGTGGCGCGCCCGAGGTCGCTGGCCGGATCGGCGTCCTGCCCCCAGCGGGTCAGGGCGTGCAGCTTGTCGGGTTCTGGATTGAGTCCCCGGCGGGCGAGCTCGGCGAGCAGCGGCCGCAGGAAACGGCCCGGGGGCGTGGTCGGTTCGTGGGGATCGTTCAGCAGGACGAAGCAGAAGAACGGCTGGTCACCGTGCCGGCGAATCCACTCCAGGGCCAGCCAGGTCAGGTCGCTCGCCGGCAGGTTACGGTAAACGTGCCGGCCGAAGGTCTCGGCCAGTCCGAAGGCGAAGAAGGGGTTGGAGTAGAAGGCGGCCGTCCGGTACCCGTGGTGGCGCAGGTGTTCCGCCAGGGTGGGGAAGCCGGAGGCGAGAGTGGCGGGAGCCTGGGTGTCCATGTTCCTGACCGGCCCGGTCAGGCGGGCGCCGTGGAACGTCGGCATCACCCCCGTCAGCGAGCTGCCGAACGAGGGCAGGGTCCAGGGGGCGGGCGCGAAGACGTCGTCGAAGCAGACGCCGTCGTCGGCCAGGCGGTCGATGAATGGCGAGACGGGGCGCGGATAGCCGGCGAGACCTAGATGGTCGTAGCGCAGCGTGTCCACGGCCAGCACCACCAGGTTGGGCGGGCCGGGGCGGCCGGGGCGAATCCTCGTCGGGCGCACCGGGCGCAGGCAGATGCTGCGCCATTTTTGGATCTGGTAGGCCAGCTTCTTGCGCCGGCCGACGGTCGGGAAGGGATCTCTCTTGTTCACCATCCACTCCGCCTGCTGGGACCTGGACAGGGAGAATCCGAGCGCGTAATGTTTGCCAACCATGGAGCTGCTCGACTATACAACACCTGCGGGATTCCTGCCCCGCCTGGAATGCAAGGACCTCGACGATGTGATCGACAGGCTCGTCCAGGTCCTGGTCGCCGCCGGCGCGGTCGGCGACCCTGCGGGCCTCACCGCGGAGATCCGGCGGCGAGAGCAGGAGACGAGCACCGCCATCGGCGGTGGCCTGGCGGTTCCCCATGCCCGCTTCCCGGCGGTCAAGACGCTGCGCCTGGCCGCCGCCACCCTTGCTCCCCCCCTGGAAATCCCCGCCGCGGACGACCAGCCGGTCGATGTCGTGGTGCTGATCGTGGGCCCGGTCGGGGATTCACGCCTGATGCTCCGGGTGCTGGCCCGCCTGGCTCGCCTGGTCCACCAGGGGCGTTTCCTCGCCGACCTGCGCCGCGCTGCCACCCCCGCCCAGATGGCCGCCGCCTTCCGGGGCGCCGGCTGAGCCCACCTCTCCTTGCTCAGTTGAACTCAGGAGGTTATTGTATTTAGCCTTACCGGGCATCACAACTCTTTGCCTTTTTTCCGGTCCGAAGGGAGCGTGCCCCGATGGCCAGTCTTTCCAGGAGAACGCGGGTGGGGATCGGGCTTCTGCTGCCCCTGC
>CAZAHC010000076.1:0-12892 GCA_964484595.1 uncultured Fibrobacteraceae bacterium
ACTCCTCCGGTTTTTCAGGACATCAACTGGGTCAACGAGGAAGATGGCTGTGCATGGATTTGCGGCATTACCGGCTGGTACTACGCAGGCGACAGTTCTCGTGACACCGACTGGTTCCCCGTCATCGCCACAGGTCACCAGATCGACATGAACGTGACTCCCGAGTACGAGACCAACATTTACTTTCTGTGGCCAACAAACTGCAACTGGGTCAGCGTTGTTGCAAACACAACTGCCATTCCCTGTCAGCAAACAACACTGAGCTACCAGACCACCCCAGGCATGGAGATCTGGCTTTGGGTGGGTCCGTCTACCTTCAGTGGCCCGGTCAATGAGTACACCTACTTCCTTCGCGTCTGCGGCATCCAGTACGACACCGTCCCGACCGAGAACGTCTCCTGGGGAGCCGTGAAAGCGAAGTACAGGTAGGCGAATCCTTCACGCCACCGTCAGCAGCGTATGCGCCCCGAACAGGCTCGCCTGGATGTTCACCCCGTGCGGACACGCACCACGACACGGCGCCGAACACCCGAGGCAGGCGGTTGCGTCCGCCCGCGCCCAGCGGCCTAGCCGCGCGTATTTCTGCATGGCGTACTTCTCGCGTCCCTGACCCGTGAAGTAATAGGCGTAACGCATGATGGTGCTCACCGGCACCCCGTGCGGGCAGCTGCTGGCGCAACCGACGCACGAGTGCCGGCAGTAATGGCTGCCGAGCGCGTACTTGCTGCCCTGGAAAAACCCGGTGTCGGCCCGCGAGAGCTTGGTGCCCGACAGCGCGAGGAACCGGTCCAGGTCGTCGAAGGTGTACATCGACACGCAGATGGTGTGCAGGTCCGGGTTCTGCAGCACCCACTGGATGCTCTTGGAGCGCAGCTCGTCCTGGCTCTTGATGCCGTGTTCCTGCAGGAACGGCTGCATGTCCTTGATCTGCTGGTCGACCTCCGCGTACCAGTTCAGGATCCTGTCGACCGCCTCTTCCCTGGTCATCCCGCGGTCGGTCATGCGGTCGATGGCGGCCTGGTACGGGGGACTGGGATTCTCTGGGTCCATCGCTGGCGGCAGCTCCATCCGGCCCGGGGCGCACTTCATGCCGGTGGCGCCGACGTTCTTCTGCTTGCAGGCGGCCAGGATCCGCTCTCCCTCCTCCTTGTTCAGGAAGCCGTAGACCAGGAGCATCACGTCGAAGCGGCCGTCCTCGGCGGCGGCGCAGAGCACGTCCGGCATTTCATCCTGGTCATCCGATTCGGGTCCGTGCGAGGTGATCCCGATGAAGCGCAACCTGCCGTCGGCCTTCAAGCGGTCGGTGGCGGCGTGAAAGGCGGCGTGGTTGATCTGGGCCAGGTCCTTGACGCTGTGCAGGCAGAGGCAGTCGACATAATCGGTCTGCAGGCGCTCCTGGCACTTGCCGAACCGGTCGAGGATCGTCTCCTCGGTGTCCTCGTCCGACAGCACCAGCTTGGTGTTGATGAAGATCTTCTGGCGGTCCATGTGCTTGATGGCCTGGCCGATCGTCGTCTCGGAGACGCCGTCGCCGTACCCCTCGGCGGTGTCGAAGTAGTTGACCCCGCAGTCGTACGCGTAGCGGGCCACCCCGGGATCGTTCAGCCTTCCCGTGCCGAGGCTGATGTCGGTCACCTCGAAGCCGGTCCGGCCCAGGGTGCGGTACTGCTTGACCTTGATCTCGGGCAGGTCGGCCGGCGAGGCGGTTGTGTCCTCGGCCGCCTGTTCGGTCTGGCCCAGGACCCGGCCGCTCGAGAGGACGGCCGAGCCGCTGGCCACCAGCGCGCCGCCGGCCAGGAAGAAATTCCGGCGCGAGATACAGTTGCTGTCTCCGGGATTCAGGTCGGTCTTTTTCATCGTTATCTCCGTCCGCCATGGGGTCCGGCCCAGATAAAGAGGGCATGATATCAACATTTCACGGCCTCCGGGGGGAAATGTTGCGTCACTCACCGGGTCCGGGCTATCTTTGCCCGGCGAAAACCGAGCTCGCCAACCTGGAGGAACCCGATGAGTAATTCCCCCGCACAGGTGATCCTGGGGCCGATGAGGCTCCCCTTCCTCGTCCTCGCTCCCGCGTGTGTCCTGCTGGGGGTGGCTGCCGCCGGCTGGACCGGCGGCTCGCTGAACCTCCTGCCCCTGGTGCTGGTCTTCCTGGGCGGGCTGGCCGCGCACGTCGCCGTCAACGCCCTGAACGAATACGACGACTTCAAGAGCGGGCTGGACTACGAGACCGAGCCCACCCCCTTCAGCGGGGGCAGCAAGACCCTGCCCCGGAACCCGGACAAGGCTCACGTCGCGCTGACCATCGGTCTCGTCAGCCTCCTGGTCACCGCCGCCGTCGGCGTCTACTTCCTGAAGGTCCAGGGCCTGGGGCTGCTGCCGCTGGGTCTGCTGGGTTGCCTGGTGGTGATCGTCTACACCCGCTGGATGACCCGCAGCGTCCTGCTGTGCCTGATCGCACCCGGGCTGGGCTTCGGGATCCTGATGGTGATGGGAACGGATTTCGCCCTCTCCGGGCAGTACACCTGGACGGCGTTCGTGGCCTCCCTGGTGCCCTTCTTCCTGGTCAGCAATCTGTTGCTCCTGAACCAGTTCCCCGACCTGGAGGCCGACCGGTCCATCGGCCGCAACCACCTGCTGATCGCCCACGGCCGGCAGGCCGGCGTCTGGGTGTACCGGCTGTTCCTGGCCGGGACTTACCTGGCGATAATCGTCGGCTGGCTGACCAGGGTGCTGCCGGCCTGGTGTTTGCTGGGTCTGCTGACGCTGCCGCTGGCCGTCTCGGCGGCCCGGGGCGCGGCGCGGCACAACGCCGACATCCCCAGGCTCATCCCTTACCTGGGTCAGAACGTGGTGATCAACCTGGCGACGCCGGTGCTGGTGGCGGTCGGGTTCTTCCTGAGTTCCTGACCCGCGTCTTTTTTGCCGGACGGGGCCTGCCGGCTGGTGGCCCCGGATTCTCTCCCGGGGAGGTTGCAGATGAAAAAGATGCCAAGGGGATTGCGCCTCTACCTGGCCGCCGTTCTGGTCGTGAGTCTCGCCCTCGCCGTCTCCGGTTATCAGGCCGCCGACCGCGATCAGGTAGACTCGCCGCCGGCTTCTGCCGGCTCGCGCGACATCCCCGCCCTGGTCGGCACCTGGACCGGAACCTGGGAGGATACCCGCTACTTCGTCTCCGGGGCCGTGTCCTGCACCATCAACCAGGACGGGAGCGAGTTCTTCGCCACCGGGATGATCGATCTGACCGACTTGGGCCTGGGAGAGCAGACAGGTTCTGCCAACGGTTCCCTCGAGAGGGGCACCTTGACCTTCACCTTCAGCGCCGCCCAGGTCGGCAGCGGCGGCGGGGTGCTGATCGATGGGGATTGCACCGGCAGCGGCACGGTGACCGCCCCCCTCGACTACGGCGACTTCGAGTTCGCGGGGACCGCCACCGACAACGAGATCGACGGCACCTTCACCTTCAGCTCGCCGAGCGGCGGCTGGGGGGTGGTGAGCCTCGCCAAGCTGGTTCCCGCCGAGAAGACCAGCTGGGGTGGCCTCAAGGCCCGGTATTGAGATGTGGCCCCGCTGCGCGGCGGCGCTGATCGACGGCGCCGTCTCCCTGCTGCTGGCGATGCTCCTGGCCAATAACCTCGGTGTCTTCTTCGCCCGTCGCGCCGTCGTGACCCTGCTCATCGACGACCCCGACAGCATCTGGAAAGGGCCGGCGCCCCTGGTGCTCGGCGCGCTGGGCAACCTGGTCTACGTCCTGCCCCTGGCCGTGCTGGTGGTCCTGCTGGCCGAACCGCTGACCGGCAGCTCGCCCGGCAAGGCGCTGATGCGGCTGGTCGTCGTTGTGGATGGCGCCGCGCCGGGCCCCGCGCCGCGCTGGCGGCGGTTCCTGCTCAAGGCGTCCGGGCCGCTGGTCCTGACCCTGGCCCTCTTGGTCGGCCGCTGGCAGCTGGCCGCCCTGGGTGCGGTGCTGTGCCTGGTGACGGTGGCAGGGCTGGTGATTGCGGTTGCGAACGGCGGCCGTGCCACGTGGCACGATCTGCTGGCGGGGACAGAGGTTCGGCGGGCTACCTGACCTGTTTTTCCTCATCCCGCCAGAACGGCTCCCGGAGCGCCTTCTTGTCGATCTTGCCCGAGCCGGTCCGGGGCAGCTCGGGCATGATGTCCACCGCGCGCGGCACCTTGAAGGCGGCCAGGCAAACGCGGCAGTGGGCGACCAGGTCGGCGGGTGCGCACTTGCGGCCCGGCTCGAGGACCACCGCCGCGTGGACCGCCTCGCCCCAGCGCTCGTCCGGAACCGCGATCACCGCCGCCTGCTGCACCGCCGGGTGGGTGAACAGGACGTTCTCGACCTCGGTCGAGTAGACCAGCTCGCCGCCGGTGTTGATCACGTCCTTCAGGCGATCGACGATGTTCAGGTATCCCTCCGGCAGGAAGTGCGCCAGGTCGCCGGTGTGGAACCAGCCTTCCTTGAAGGCCCGCGCCGTCTCCTCCGGCCGGTTGAAGTAGCCGGGCGTCACGGTCGGACCCCGCACGACGATCTCTCCCACCGTCTGCCCGTCCCGGGGCACGGGCCGGCCCTCCTGGTCGATCACCTTCAGCTCCACCCCGCGCATGGGCCGGCCGGTGGTGGCGCGCAGCTGCTGCCGGCGGTCGGCGGGAAGGTCGCACTGCTCCTCTCCCAGGAGCGACAGGGTCAGGTAGGGGCTGGTCTCGGTCAGGCCGTAGGTCTGGACGTACTCGCACGGGAACAGGGCCTCGATTTTTTTGAGCAGCTCCAGGGCCATCGGAGCGCCGCCGCTGAGGATGCGGCGCATGCTGGCCAGCTTCGCCGGCTCGGCCTGCGGGTAATGGACCAGGTCGCCCAGCATCGTGGGCACCAGGTTGGTGATGGTGACTCCCTCGGTGGCGATTGTGTCGAGGACGGCCCCGGGTTCGAACTCGGGTAGCATCACGTGGCGGCCGCCCACCCGGGTGATCGCGAAGGTGGCCCAGGCGTCGGCGAGATGGAACAGCGGGGCCGCGTGCAGCCAGACGTCCCGGGCCCCGAGTCCCAGCTCGGCGATCGTTGCCTCGGCGTGCGCCGCCACGTTGCCGTGGGTCAGGATCACCCCCTTGGCCCTGCCCGTCGTTCCGCTCGTGTAGTAGAGGTGGGCCGGGTCCTGCGGGCCGGCGTCGCCAACGGGCAGGGGCAGATCCGGGGGCAGGGTGGCGAGGCGGCTCTCCAGCCCGGCGGGGCCTTCGCCGGAGTCCAGCACCACGGCGTCCGTCGCCTGGCGGGCCCGGTCGAGAAAGCGGCTCTCGGCGATCAGGACCCGGGGGGCGCTGTCCTGCAGGATCGCCGTTAGCTCCCGGTCGGAGAGCCGGTGGTTCAGCGGCACGAACAGCGCATCGAGTGCCGCGGCGGCGAAGTAGGCCTCGAGGTACCGGTGGCAGTTGCGATGCAGGAAGGCCAGCGGCGCCCCGGGGCCGACGCCCTCGGTGGCCAGGACCCTGGCCAGCCGGGCCACGCGGCTGGCGAACTCGGCGTAGGTGAAGGAGACCGGGCCGCAGGTCACGGCCGGGTTCGGGCCGTGACGCCGCGCTGCCTGATCGAGGATGGAAGCCAGGTTCATCCGTCACTCTCCGGCTTGGGATGCGCGGGCGATTCTACAGGTTCTCGGTCCGGGTCACAACGAGTTGCCCCCACACCTGCCCCGGGGTTATCTTGCCCTGATTGCGGCCGCGCTGCCGTTTCACCTCTACAAGGAAAGCAGGAGGAGGTAACCCGCCTTGACCGACCCGAAACCGGACCCCCGCGTCACCCTGCTCGTCACCGGCGACGGCATGGGTGCCGGCCCTGCCGAGCTGGGCCGCCGTCTGATCCAGACCTACCTCGGGCTGCTGGAGCTGGAGGACCGGCTGCCCGGAACGATCTGCTTCTACACCGAGGGCGTGAAGCTGGTGCTGGAGGACTCGCCGGTGCTGGAAGAGCTGCGGTCGCTGGCGGACCGGGGCGTGCGCCTGGTCGTCTGCGGCACCTGCGTCCAGTACTTCGACGTGGCCGACCGGATCGGCGTCGGTGAGGTGGGCAGCATGAAGGACATCATCGCCGCCCAGTGGGACGCCGCCAAGGTGATCACCGTCTGACCCTCCCCCCCGCCAATCCAGGCTAAACGGCGAGCCGGAACCTGCCGAAAACAGGCTGAACAAGGTTCCTCACACAAGGAGGCGAGGCTGTGAAGTGTCCGGCTTGCAACGGTACCCTGCAGGAGATGAAGGTCGCCGACCTGGTCGTGGACGTGTGCCAGGGCGGATGCGGGGGCATCTGGTTCGACCGCTTCGAGCTGAACAAGGTGGACGAACCCCACGAATCCCTGGGCGAGAGTCTCCTGGACGTGGAAAGGGACGAGAACGTCGTCGTAGACCACGAGAAGAAGAGGAATTGCCCTCGCTGCGGGGACGTGGTGCTGAAACGCTATTTTTTCAGCGTGAAGAGAGAAATCGAGGTAGATGAATGCCCGAAATGTGCCGGTTTTTGGCTCGATCAGGGCGAATTAGGGGCGATTCGGGGCCAGTTTGAGAGCGAAGAGGCCCGAAAAGAGGCCGCAGAGCAGTATTTTTCCGAGATTTTTGGCGATGAACTGGCAGAAATGAGCCAGGAAAGCCAGGAAAAGCTGGAAAAAGCCCGCAAAATAGCCCGGATGTTCCGTTTCATCTGCCCGAGCTACTATATCCCCGGCAAGCAGCGGTGGGGGGCGTTCTAGCCCGGCCACCAGGACCGACCGTGGACCGCGGGGGGGCGCTGCTGCATAATTCGGGGGAAAACGTTCCCGCCGGGAGGACCACGTGGCCGAGAAGCAATCCTGGCAGATCAGGCCGGTCGGGAAAGAGGACCGGCCCTGGCTGAAGACCTTCCTGGGCGAACACTGGGGCTCGCACAAGGTGGTCAGCCGGGGCCAGGTTCACGATGCGTCCCGGCTGGCAGGGTTCGTCGCCGAGCAGGGCGACCGGCGCCTGGGTCTGGTCACATACCGGCTCGCCGGGGGCGAGTGCGAGATCGTCACCCTGAACAGCGTCGAGGAGTTCCGTGGGATCGGCAGCGCCCTGGTCGCCGAGGTGAGCCGGGTGGTCGGCGAGGCGGGGGCCTCTCGTCTCTGGCTGATTTGCACGAACGACAACCTCAAGGCCCTCGGCTTTTATCAAAAACGGGGCTTCGTCCTGGCCCGCGTGCATCGCGACGCGGTCAAGGAGTCCCGCCGCCTCAAACCCGAGATCCCGCTGCTGTCGCCGAGCGGCATCTCGATCCGCGACGAGATCGAGCTGGAGATGTCACCTGGATCGGGGACGGACTGACCCGGAGGAACGATGCCGGCCAACATCGAGATCAAGGCCAGGGCCCGGGACTTCGCCGGCCAGGAGAGACTGGCGGAAAGCCTGGCCGGAGGTCCGCCGGAAATTCTCGAACAGGAGGACACGTTCTTCCGCACCCGGCGCGGCAGGCTGAAGCTGCGGCTGCTGGGGCCCGGCCGCGGCGAGCTGATCTTCTACGAGCGGGCCGACGACACCGGGCCCAGGCGGTCACAGTACCGGGTGATCCCGACCCGAGACCCGGCCGGGCTGCAGGCTGCGCTCGCCGGCGCCCTTGGTGTCGTGGGCGTCGTGCGGAAGCGACGGAAGGTTTTCCTGTGCGGCCAGACCCGGATTCATCTCGACGAGGTGGAGGGCCTGGGTCGTTTCCTGGAGCTGGAGGTTGTCCTGCGGCCGGGGCAGACGGACACCGAGGGCCAGGCCGTGACGGCCTCGATCATGGAGCAGCTGGAGGTGCGCCGGGAGGATCTGGTCGCCGGGGCCTACCTTGATCTTCAGCTCGCCGGCGAGAAACGCGACCAATATAGTGTGGTTTGGGGGCTTGGAGAGACCCGACGAGGTTGCGGTCACGGAAATCTGAACGTAATGTGAGCTTATCGGCGCTTCCCTGACCCGCTGAATCCTCCCGATCCGGAGGCCGAGAATTGACACTTGATAACGATGGCACCTCAGCGGCCGGTTCCGACCAACCAGACGACTGTTCTCGAGCCCAAGCGAGACTCGCCCGGGACCTGATCCGCCAGTGCGACGTCAAGGGCGTCCTGCACACCCACACCCACGGCGATGACGGCGCCCACTCGCTGAGCGCCATGGTCGCCACCGCTCACGAGATAGGCCTGGAGTACCTGGGCGTCAGCGATCACCTGCTGGCCGGCGCCGAGTTCCAGGGCCTCGACGAGGATGGGATCGAGAGGCAGCGGGACGAGATCGAGGACCTGAAGGACAGGTATCCCGGCTTCGACATCCTGCAGGGAGTAGAGGTCGACGCCGACGCCGACGGCGGGCTGCCCCTGGGCGAGGAGAGCCTGCGCAAGTTCGACTACGTGATCGTCTCCCTGGCCGACGGCCACCATCTAGACGACAGCCAGCAGACCCGGCGGGCCATCCGCGTGGTCCAGAACCCCCTGACCTCCATCATGAGCAAGCCCGTCGGCGATCTCATGCTGCGCAAGCCGCCGGTGCCGCTGGACATGGAGGCCGTGCTGCAGGCGGCCGCCGATGCCGGCATCGCCGTGGAGATCGACGCCAATCCCCAGTGCCTCGACCTGAACCTGAACTGCTGCCTCCGGGCCCAGGAGCTGGGCGTCTACCTCGCGATCAACCCCAACGCTCACCGGGCCGCCCGCCTGGTCGACTACCGGCACGCGGTTGAGATGGTCCGGGACGCCGGCATCTGCTGCAACAGCATCCTCAACACGATGACGGCCGAGGAGCTGCGGGCTTTCCTGGCCGGCTCTCGCTAACCCCCTGACAATCTGAAGACCTGACGGCGCCCTTGGCCGGATCCTGGCCGTATCCGGTCAAGGGCGAGGCCGGTCCTCAAAATGCCACGTGGCAGAAAGTCGAGGGGCCAGGGGTGGCTACCGGTGTTGACAGGCGAGGCCGGTGGCGCTCCTGTGCGGTGACAGGGCCAGGGCGGGTGGGTCGGGTCGGTCCGGGGGGTCTGGCCGCGCTGGGCCGCCGCTCGGAGGATCTGTTGAAGGATGCACGGCCCTGGCGCCGGCTTTGCTGGAAGCCGACCGCAACCTGGATATCACAGCCGGGACAGGCGGGAGGCGGCACCGGCCGGCGCGGCCGCACGGACAGCTACCCGAAACCCAGGATCCGATGTTGAGCGAAGGGGCGAGACGGCCGTCGCGGCGTCTAGTCGCGGCCCGGGTGCCTGCCCCCGCCAGTGTCCCGAGCCAGTTCCCACCTCCGCCGGTGTTCCCCCCCGTCGTTCTTGTCAGGGCCGGGGCGATGGTGTAACAAGGGAAGCTCGACCCCGTACCGTGGTCCGGATCCGGGCCCACACCTCGTGCCGCGAGGGGGAATCCCGGGCAGGCGAGGGGTGATTCAATGCCGGGTTCACGAGCCAGAATGACGGTCCTGCCGCTGCTGTGCCTGCTCACCGCCGTTGCCGCCGTGGCGGCCGGCCAGGATCCGCCGGAAGAGGCCGTGGCCGGCGACGATTCGGTGGCCGTCCTGGACACCCTCTACTTCCTCGACGTCGACACCTCCCTGCTGACGGGCCAGGGGGTGCTGCTGGCCTTCGAGGACACCATCCCGTTTGCCGAGGGAACCCTCGACACGGTGCTGGCGAGCGCGCCGCGCGTGAAGGTCAGCGAGGTGGTCCGCCTGATCGGCGAGCGGATGGAAGAGGACTGGACCCGCATCAAGGAGCATTCCTACACCGGCGTGACCAAGGCAGTGGCCCGGCATGGCAGCCCCTCGGACGAGAAGCCGCGCTTCGTGACGTACGAGCAGGCCGAGCGCTTCCACAAGGATCCCAACGGCGACTACCAGCGCGCGGTCCTCTGGCAGCGCGAGCAGGAGTTCGAGGACGGACAGCTGGTCGAGGAGGATGTCGAGGACGAGGTCGACGTCCACTGGGAGGAGCTGAGCGGCGCCGTCGTGCACGCGATACCGTTCTCGCTCGGTTCCGGCCACGAGTACAACTACCAGATCCTGGACCGCCAGCTCATCGGCATGAACGTGATCTACAAGATCGGTTACGAGCCGAAGAGCCGCTTCAAGGCCCTCAGCAGCGGCGTCGTCTGGATCGATTACGGCGACATGATGATCCGCCGGGTGGAGGCGGAGATGACCGGGACCGTCCCCTTGCCGCTGTTCATCAGGTCGATCCCCGTGATCAAGTTCCGCAAGGTCCGGAAGGGTGATTTCTGGGTGATCAGCGACCTGTACGCCCGGGTCGAGCTGCGCCAGGTACCGTTGCTGGATATCCCCGGGTCGATCGAGTTCTACTACCAGACCAGTCGCCACGTGATCAACGGCGAGGAGTTCCCCGACTCCGAACCGGAGCCGGACCGGCCGTCGGCGGGAGGTCGGTGATGGCGAACCCGGGGCGTAGATCCGGCCCGATCCTGGCCTCCCTGCTGGTTTCCGCCGTGGCGGCTTCCGCACTGGCGGCGGCCGCGACTGACGATCCCGATAGCACGGAGGCTTGGATGTCGGAAGAGGCCGCCGCCGATTCGGTCCGGGGTTACTGGCGCGGCCTGGACGCGGACTGGCTCGCGCCGGCCTCGCCGGAGCTGTTCGACTTCGGCCTGGGCCGGACCGAGGTCGACTCGCTGTCCAGGGTGGGCGACAAGAAGGTCGGCGACCTGCTGGCGGGGCGCCTGTGGCGGTTTTCCTTCAATCCCATCGGGCGGCTGAGCTTCAACCGGGTGGAGGGCTTCCGCCCAGGGGCCACGGTGACCTTGCGGCGTCTCGGTCCCGCCCGCCCGCGGCTGACCCTGGGCGCCGGCTACGGGATCGCCAGCAGGGAGGCGGTCTGCGACGGCGGCCTGACCTGGCCCCTGTTCACCACGCGGCGCACCGGCCGGTCGGGCGAGCGCGTCGGCCGGCCCCGGTCGCTGCTGGCGCTGTCGCTGGCGGGGGGGCGCTGGGTGCAACCCTTCTCCGGTGACGGCCGCTGGGAATCGAACCTGGCCGGCTTCTTCAGCGGCTTCGATCCGAACCACTACTACGAGCTCCGCGGCGGCAGGGTCTCGCTGAGCTACTATCCCTGGCGCCGGGTGATGCTGCGCGGCAGCGCTTATCACCAGATCCACCGACCCCTACCGGTGGCCACCACCTGGAACCTGTTCGGGAACCGGCACCTGGTGCCGGACAACCTGCAGGTCTGCCCGCTGACCACCACAGCCTGGTCGGCGACGGCGAGCCTGAGCTGGAAGCGCTGGCGCCTGTGGTCGGAGGTGCACTGGCACCGGGTGGTCGACTCCCCCTGGCTGGACCTGTACCTGGAGCGACCCGACCGCGCCGACTTCCGCCGGGTGCGGCTCTTTCTGGACGGCACCCTGATCGACCGCCACGGCGACGAGTTCATCCTCAAGGGACGCTGGGTCGGGATGGACCGTCAGGCTCCGCTGCAGTGGAAGAGCTTCCTGGGAGACTACGGCACCCTGCGCGGCTACCAGGCCAGGGTGCTGGCCGGGGACGAGGCCGGCTGGGGCAGCCTCGACATCCGCTGGGGGTTCGATCTCTTCCACGCGCTGCGCGTGCCGCTGCTCGGCAAGCTGCGCCTGCAGCCGATCACCTTCCTGGACATCGGGACCGCCACCGCCCTGGCCGGCCTCGAGGATCCGCGCTGGGAGGACGGCTGGCGGGCGAACGTTGGATTCGGTTTCGGCAAGCTGATCGGTGTGCCCGGGTTCGAGGGAAACGTTCGCCTCTACATTGCTCATCCGGTCTTCAATGGCCACGAGCGTGAGCCGTGGCGCTTTGTTCTCGCCCTTGAAGACTAGCCCGGGGGCGGGCACTGGTGGGAGCCTGGGGGGTGATGCCTACCCACTCACTTAGTGCTCGTGGCGCCGCACGCGGCGCCACTCGCAATGCGTTCGCGGGCAGGCATCACCCCCCATGCCCCCTCCGGCACCCACTCCCGCGTACCGTCCAGGTCGTGTCCTCCAAAACCCGTCGAGTACGCGTGACGTACATTATGCTATTACTCAGCCTGGTCCTTGGCATAGCGAAGGATACCGCAGGCACCTGCATCACCGTTTACTCGATCGACTGAAGGGGGACAGGAATGGCCGCCAAACCTAGATGCCAGGTGTGCGGATCTGCGGATGTGACCGTTGACACCCCGAGCGAGTACCCCTATGCGCACTGCGGCCTCTCACATGTCATCCTGTGCGGGGATGGAGTCACGATCACCAGGTGTGACACCTGCGACAACTCCGTGACGGTCATCTGGAAGGAGCAACAGTTATTGCAGTTCCTGGGCCTGATGCTGGTGAAATCGCCACCCGGGATGACCGGCGAGGAATTGCGGTACCTGCGGAAACTTTTCGGGATGACTCAAGCAGAAATGGCCGAGGCGGTCAGCGTATCTCGCCGGGAAACAATTGCTGACTGGGAGAAGAAGGACCGCATCTTTCAGCAGGTATACCCTGAGATTACCCTGAGATTGTTCCTGCTCGGCCTGTTCAGGAAACGAGTGATCGACGGGGAGTTCTGTTTCCTGGAACCAGGCCAGGTTCGAGGCTACGAGGGGTTTGCCGATTCTTTCATCAAATACATCTCGGACCTGACCAGGGCAAAGCGGACGGCGGGGAAGCTCAGTGTGCGTCATAGGCCAAGGCAGCGGGCGTGGCAGGAAGATAGTGCGTGCGTCTGACCCCCTCGATATCGAAGTTGTGCTAAATTCCCCCCCGGGAATCGCCTGGAGAAGCTCTCAGGGGATCGGCAAGGTCAGTACAGCATTCGAATCAACGACCAGTGGCGCATCTGCTTCGTCTGGCGCCAAGGTGATGCCTGCGAAGTCGAGATCGCAGACTATCACTAGGAGGATCGACATGGCCTCACAGAAGTTTCCTCCTGTCCA
>CAZAHC010000077.1:0-12691 GCA_964484595.1 uncultured Fibrobacteraceae bacterium
AAGCCTTCAGACTCTGACCACGTCCAGAGGACGTGGGTTTCTACGATGCACTAAAGTAGTTCGCCTCGGGCTCTGAACTGGCCACGTAGCCCCAGTACCAGTTGTCACCACCATCGTAGGAAATCCAGTACTTGATCACATGATCACTCCCATCTTCGGCCTCGAAGACGGTCATGATCCTGTCGTCATAGGCGGCGATGGCCATGTCTCCGGTGACGTCGTCGTCCACGTAGATGTTGCCCGCAGTGGCGCCATCGATCCTCACCACGTGCAGCTGGTCGAGATTGTTACGGTAACAGAGGACGAGGAAGTAGGCGGCGGCATCATAGTTCCAGTGGAGATCCAGTCCCCCAACAGCGTCCGTGATTCCGGTCGTGAAGCTGTTCCAGGTCAATCCTTCCTCGTTCGCCCAGAAGAACGGAACCGTCTCATCGACCTGGACGGCGCAGTAGTAAACCCGGTTGTCGGATGAATCCGCGTTGGTCTCGACGGAGATCTCCAGGAGTTCCTGGTCGTTGTCGAAGACGACCTGCACATCGTAGGTGCCGTCAACAAGGCCATCGGCAACCGCGAACCGCCTCAGCCGAGCTTCGGAATTGACGGTCGCTCCAATACCTGTGTAACCCACCCAGAAGTAATCAGCCACGACCCTGCCGCAAACGTCGTTGACGACCTGATACCCCGTCGCCCAAGTGAAGGTCTCGAACCAGGTCTGCCCGCCGTCAGTCGAGAGGTTCACCGTCCAGTAGTCGTTTACACCGGTGAACAGCAGGAGAGCGAAGAGATTACCGGTGCCCGCATCGTAATCGAGGTGGCTGTCCCGGATGTTCTGCGCGGACCCGATCTGGGCGTCGGTTCCCCACCTGGCAGTGGACGTCGGCCGCGGAGTTCGCCAGGCGATGCCGACCGCCAGGCGGGCTGCTCCCTCCGTTGTCTCCAGCTGGCGCAGCCTCGCCAGCGCCTGATCGAAATCGCCGCCGTTCCAGAGAGCGGCGATTCGCACCGCTTCCGACCGGGAAGCCGGAGCTGAGGATGGCGCCAGCTCGAGTTCGATCAGGGCGTTCCGCTTTTCGGCCTCGGTGAGACCGGCCAGCATCTCCGAGACCGGCCGTTTTGTTTCCGAATGCCGGGAAACGGATGACCGATCCAGATCGCTCCCGAAACCGAATGACTGGCCAAGAAGGGCTCGGCCGACCTGACCGCAGTCCGGCAGCGGCTCCTGGGGGCCTGGATTCCGGGGGACGGGTTCGACAGCAACCGGCGCCCCTTCCTTCCCCGACATGCTCTTCTGCGCCAGGGCGGAACCGCCCAGGCTGGTCAAGAGGAGAACCAGGATGAAAAAGAAGACAAATGCCCGCTGATTTTTCCCCGCCGTTCCCATCACGGCCCCCTTTCCTCCGGGTGTTTTGCAAGAGCAAGAAAAACCAGCTTATCATAAAGAAATGGCCAATATCAACATTCTTGGTTTTTGTCGGAAGTAATGGAGCTGGCGGGCGAGGCCTGGGCGGCTACCGCCTGTCATGCCACCGCACGGCGACCACTTCCACGGCGCCGTGTCTTTCGGGCTGGCCGCCGCCGTGCCGGTGCTCCGGCCCCAGCCCCTCCCAGTGGTGGACGACGTCCCAGCCGAGCATCAGGTCCAGGACCTCCCCGCGGGCCAGGAAGGTGCTGACGCCGCCGTCGGTGTCGCGGAAGGAATGCAGGCCGACCCGCTGCCAGGTCTCGCTGATCCGCCCGAAGGCCGGATCGTCGACGTGCCAGGCGGTCAGGAAGACCACTCCGCCCGGGCGGGTCCACAGGCGCAGCCGGTGCAGGAGGCTTGCACCCTGGCTGCGGTCGACGCTCTGCAGGATTCCGAAGCAGAGCACCGCGTCGAACGGCCCGCCGGTCGGCTCGAAGTCCAGGTAGCTGCCGTGCCACAGATCGAGCGCCAGGTCTTCACGGGCCGCCAGCTCGCGCACCGTCTCGACGGCGACCCCGGAGATGTCGATCCCGGTGACCCGGCAGCCCTGCCGGGCCAGGGGCAGGCAGTTCCGGCCCTGGCCCATCCCGATGTCCAGCACCCGGGCCCCGTCCGGAATCTGGGAGCGGAAGCGCGCCAGGAAGGGAACCATCTCGGTCCCGAAGTAGTCGGCGTTTTCCCGGTAGGCCTGGTCGTAATCAACCATCGAGGGCTCCCTTCGTCCGTCAAGGGGTCAGCCGGCGGATCCGCCCGTCGACCTCCGACCGGATGGTCCCGGCGGCCTGGGCGGCCTCGGCTATGGCGTCGGACAGGGCGATCTCCAGGTCGGCCACCTCCGGGACCGGGAAACCGAAGTACCGCTCGGCCTGGTTCACGACGTAGTCAAGGGTCGCCACCAGGTATGACCGATCGGATTGCAGCGGCTCCCCGCCGACGAGAACCTGCTCGACCTCGACGTGGTCGCCCACCTGGCGGTAGCCGTAGCGGACGCCGCCGACCTGCAGGGTGCCCCGCTCGTCGGCGGCCATGGCCGCGGAGTTGCGGGTCAGGATCTCCAGCAGCTCGGCCCCGGAGAGCCGGCAGGTCACCAGGCTGTTGCTGAACGGCAGCATCCGCTGGATGTCCAGCAAGGTCACCGGACCAGCCGGCTGGTTCTGTCGGATACCGCCGGAGTTCAGCAGGGCGACGTCGGCGCCCGCCCGCTCGCGGACCCGGTCGCACATCCAGTTGCCGATGTTGCTCTCGCCGCCGCCGTCGCGCCGCCAGTCGGTTTCCAGCGTGCAGACGACCCGGCCGAACTGCGCGTCGATCCGTTCCTGGTACTCGGCGACCAGGGCCGTCAGCTCCGGACGGGCGGCGGTGCCGGCGGCGGTCTGCTGGATCTGGCCCCCGGGGTAGCCGGCCACCCGGTCGTCCTCGACCCGCTGGTCGAGCCGGCCCAGGTTCTTCAGGTGGGAGCCGGCCTGCACGATGAGGATCCCCTCGACCAGGCGTGGGGTGTTCAGCCGGGTGTGGCTGTGTCCGCCCACGATGACGTCCAGGCCCGAGCCGGCCAGCTCGCGCGCCAGGTCCTCGTCGGTCGACACGCCGTTGTGGGTGATCAGCACCAGCAGGTCGGTGGGCGGGTCGAGTTCGGCGATTCCCTCCCGCACGACGGTCACCTGGTCTCGCAGGCTCAGGCCGCCGGTCCGGCCGCTGGCGGTCACGTCGAACAACTCGGCGCAGGAGACGCCCAGGATCCCGATCTTCAGGCCTCCTCGTTCGAACACCACCGGCTCCTGCGGGAACTCTGGCTCACCCTGCTCGTTCACAAGATCCGCCGCGAGCAGCGGGAACTCCGCCCGGGCCGCCAGGCCGCAAGCGTTATGCCGGCCGTGGTCGAACTCGTGGTTGCCGATCACCCCCGCGTCGTAGCCGAGCAGGTTCATCATATCCACCAGCCCGCCGCCCTTTACGCCCTGGTCGACGACGTTGCAGAGGGGAGTGCCGGTCATCAGGTCGCCGGCGTCGAGCAGCAGGTCGGCCTCGGCACTCCGGCGCTGTTCGGCCAGGTGACAGGCCAGGGCGATCACCCCGCCCACCTCGGCGCGATCTTGCCGCCACATGGCTGGTTCCGGCAGGAAGGCGCCGTGGATGTCGTTGGTGTGGAAGATGGTCAGGTTCCAGGGTCCCCGGCCGGGGATCGGTTCGGCAGCGGTGGGATCCTCCCGGGGCAGGGAAAGCGCCTGGATGGCCAGGATCCCCCAGACCAGGAAGACCACGACCTGGAAAGCACGGGGCAGGGTCCGGATCCTCACGTTGTTACTCCCGGCTGAAAAACCCGGTTCTTGTAATCCTTATTAGAGGCATAGTTACAGCCTCGGGCCTGGTTGGGCAAGTTTCCGGCGAAGGCCAGGGGTCTCCAGGACCAGCACCGCCAGCGCCATATCGGCTTGCCCTCGGGGCACCTGTGCACTATGCTGCCTGTTACATTACCAGGGCATGGCTGGCAAACTCTCTCGTCCACGAGCCGGATGAAATCGATAAAGATTCACGGTCCCGTCCTTCTGCTCGCGTTGGCGGTCACCTTCGCCATTTATGGCCGGCTGCTCTCGTCCCCCCTGTTCAGCCCGGTCGACTTCGAGGTCCTTCAGGACGCCCACACACTCTCGGCGAATCCGTTCGCCATGTTCCGGTACATCAGCACCTACCTCAGCCAGCCCGTTCTGCTGATGATGTTCATCATCGAGTTCTCCCTCTTCTGCCTGGACCCGACCGGGTACATCTTCGTGAACCTGGTCATCCACGCCCTGAACGCGTTCATGGTCTACATGGTCGTGAACATGCTGTTCGCGCGGAAGAACATGGCGATCCTGGCGATGCTGCTCTTCGCCTGCTCGGTCGGGAGCTACGGGAAGATCCTCATGTCGGTCTCGCAGCTGGAGCCGCTCCTGCTGGCCCACTTCCAGCTGCTGGTGCTGTATTTCCTGATCCGGAACGACTTCCGGCACCAGGGGCGGATCAGGTCGCCGTACTTCCTGCTCGGCCTGGGGATCTTCCTGCTGGCCGGCCTGACCAAGGCGTCCACCTTCTCGCTGCTCGGCTGTCTGCTGGCCTACAAGTTCTTCTTCTACCGGGAGCGGGGCGGCCGGGCCGTCTTCTCGCGGAACCTGGTGATCCTGATCATCATCGGCGTCATCTTCTACGCCGCCAAGAGCTACTGGGCCAGCCCAGGGCACACCGTGTTCGGCTCCGATGGGTCTCCGCTGCGCTATACCTGGATCTCGATCAAGAACATCTTCCGCTACTTCAACCTGATGCTCTTCCCCTTGCAGCCGAGCGGTCTCGTCTCCCACTCGAACGCCGTGGTGCAGTTCTTCTTCGAGGCCCGCACCGTCATCAGGGTGGGTCTGACTCTCGCCTGCATCTCCTACAGCTTCTTCGGCATCGTCTTCGGCAGCCGGCCGCTGCGGTTCTTCATCGCCTGGACCTACATCACCCTGCTGCCCTTCACCAGCATCACCCCCGCCGGCGAGTGGCTCAACCTTCAGCACCTCTACCTGACCTCGCTCGGCTTCTGCATCATCCTGGCCGCCGGCACCCGCGGCACCTGCGGCCTGCTGAAGAATTGCGGCTGGCGGCGCTTCGTGCCCTACCTGGTTCCCCTTGCCTTCGCGGTGCTGGCGGTGGCGGTTTCCTTCCAGATCGACCGGCAAAATCGCCGGCAGGCCCTCAAGCCTCACATCGTCGCCATGAGAGAACAGCTGGCGCCGCTCTGCGAGGAGGCCCCGGCCGTCGAGCCGACCCCTGCCAGCGAGTCACCAGCCGGACGGTGATTCTCCTCCCTCCCTTTCCTGCTGGCCTTTCGTTTGCCGGCCATTATCTTTAGCCCCGGTCGTCCCGGCGCTGCGCGGGCCGGTACGGGTCGGACCCCTCCCCTCGCGGGATTTCGCCGCCTGCAGATGGCATCCAGGAGAAAGACGCTGCCATGACCGGAGCCAAAGGCCAGACCTTTTCGCAGAAGATCCTCGGCGCCAAGGCCGGCAAGCCTGTCGTCCCGGGCGAGATCGTGGACGTGACACCCGACATCGCCATGTCGCACGACAACACGGCGGCGATCAGCAAGAAGTTCGCCTCGCTGGGAGTGGCGAAGCTGTTCGATCCGGAAATGCACGTGGTCGTGCTGGATCACTGCGCCCCGGCCGCGAACGAGAAGTTCGCCACCAACCACCAGGAGATCCGCGCCTTCGTCGAGGCGCAGGGCATCGAGAACTTCTTTGACATCAACGCCGGCATCTGCCACCAGATCCTGCCCGAACAGGGGTTCGCCCTGCCTGGCCGGCTCATCGTCGGCAGCGATTCGCACACCACCACCTACGGCGCGCTGGGCGCCTTCGCCACCGGCATCGGGCGCAGCGAGATGGCCGTGATCATGGCCACCGGCAAGATCTGGCTGCGCGTTCCGGAGACCATGAAGATCGAGGTCACGGGCGGCCTGCCGGCCGGCATCCTGCCCAAGGATCTGATCCTCAGGATCATCGGCGACCTCGGCGCCGACGGCGCCCTCTACCGGGCCGTGGAGTTCTGCGGGCCGGCGATCAGCGAGATGCCGGTCGGCGGCCGGCTCACCCTCTGCAACATGACCATCGAGATGGGGGGCAAGAACGGCTACGTCGAGCCCGACCAGCGTACCCTCGCCTACCTGAACGGCCGGGCCCGCGGCAACTTCGACATCGTCAAGAGCGATCCCGACGCCGAGTTCGTCCAGACGCTGACCTACGATGCGGCCATCCTCGAGCCGCAGATCGCCTGCCCGCACACGGTGGACAACGTGGAGCCGGTGAGCGCGGTGGCCGGCAAGAAGATCGACCAGGTTGTCCTCGGCAGCTGCACCAACGGCCGGCTGGACGACCTGCACGCCGCCGCCGCGGTGCTGAAGGGTCACCGGATCGCCGGCGGCACCCGGTTACTGGTCCTGCCGGCCTCGGGCGAGGTCCTCGGCGCCGCCGTGGCCGACGGCACAATCACCACCCTGCTCGACGCCGGGGCGGTCCTGCTGAACCCGAACTGTGGTCCCTGCATGGGCAACCACGAGGGAGCCCTGGCCCCCGGCGAGGCGGCCCTGTCCTCGGCCAACCGCAACTTCAAGGGCCGGATGGGCTGCAAGGAAGCCGAGATCTTCCTCGGCTCACCCCTGTCCTGCGCCGCCGCCGCCCTGACCGGCGAGATTCGCGACGTGCGCGAGGTCGTGGCCGACCCGGCCATCCTGGAAGCCGTCCAGGCGGCACAGCTGGAAGCGGAGGAGTGACGTGGAACCCATCACCGGCAAGGTCTGGAAGTACGGCGACGACGTGAACACCGACGTCATCTTTCCCGGCAAGTACACCTACACCGTCACCGATCCCGACGAGATGGCCTCGCACGCGCTGGAAGATCTCGACCCCGAGTTCGCGGCCAACGTGCAGAAGAACGACGTGATCGTCGCCGGCAAAAACTTCGGCTGCGGCTCGAGCCGCGAGCAGGGCGCCACCTGCCTGGTCTTCGCCGGGGTGGGCGCCGTGGTCGCCTGCTCGTTCTCCCGGCTGTTCTTCCGCAACGCCATCAACGCCGGCCTGCCTCTGGTCCAATCGCCCGAGGCCGTGGCCGCCCTGGAGAAGGGCGACGAGGTCACCGTCGACGTCACCGCCGGCAAGGTGACCACTCCGCAAGGCACCTTCGATTTCCCGCCGCTGCCGGATGCCGTGATCGGCATCTTCGAGGCGGGCGGCCTGCTCCCCTACACCCGCCGGACGCTAGCAGGCAGTTGAACAGCCTCGGACCGAGCCAGGGATGCCTGATCGGCCAGAGACCAAGGCGCAAATCCGCAGGCGTAGCCGTACCTACGGCGAGGATTTGCAACGAAGGGATCGGGCCGATCAGGCATTCATGGCGACGGGAGAGGTTGTTCTACTGCCTGCTTGGCACGGAGGAGCCCGCCTAGCCCTCCGGCGCTTGCCCCCTGTGCTCCCGCACATGGCAGTACCCGTCCACGAGAATCTTCAGCAGGACGAGTACGCAGAGCAGGGGCACCGGCGAACCGAAGACCAGGGCCAGGAAACCACCGCCGATGATGGTGATCTGGAAGAGGATGATCCGCCGGTAGGGCTGGTTCATGAGCCGGCCGACGGTGAGCCGCCGATACTCCCCGCGCCCCAGGTAGTTCTGGATGAAGGAGACACCGTGGCTGACCACCAGGCCGGCCAGGGGCCACTCCAGTCCGGCCGGCGGATCCCGCCAGAGGTGAGCCACCAGGGAGACGAGCAGCTGCAGGAATGCCAGGGGGCCGGGCCAGGTGAGCTCGGGCTCGACCGGCCTCGCGCCGCCGCCCTCCTCGAAGAAGCCGAGCAGGATGAAGCCGTGAATGGCGCAGAAGCCACCGAAGTGCAGGCAGAAGAAGGGAATTGCCAATAATTTGCCGAGGTGCTGGGCCCGCGACTCCATCCTGACCAGCGCCATCTTCAGGACGTTGTAGAACCCCACGACCACGTTCTCGGCCCAGTACAGCAGGACGAAGATCGCGGCGTCCCAGTCCCAGGCCAGCACCCCGACCAGGGCCAGGAGGTTGGCCAGGACGAGGGCGGTCAGGGAGAATGGCAATCTGGTCCGGAAAATCCCGATCCTCTTTCCTGGTCAGGGCGCGGCGTAACTGATCGAGAACGGCTGCGCCTGCTCCGCGAGCTGGGCCACGCGCGTGCCGGCGATCTGGCGGATGTGCAGCAGATCGTGCGCCACCCAGGAAACCAGCAGGTCCCCCGCCCGGATCGCACCCAGCTTCGGGTGTGGGTACTCGGCGTTCCAGTCCGGCTCGGTCAGGCCCTCGAGCCACTCCATCGAGGCGGCTCTCTCCTTGCGGAAGTCCCGCAGCGATTCGGCCAGGTCGCGGGAATTGTAATCCCGGTCCTGGGCCGCGGCCTCGGGATCGATCGGGGGCCAGGTCAAGCCTGGGTCCTCGAGGACCAGGCCGATCCGCAGCCGGAAGTCCTCTCTCTCCTCGTCACAGAGATGATTGAGGATCTCGAGCAGCGACCACCTGTCCGGGGCGGGTCGCCAGGTTGCCTGATCGGGGGAAACGCCTGCGAACAGGCTGTCGATCGACTCCCCGTTCTGCCTCAGGGCCTGGAATTGTTCGGTAGAATTCATCGGTGATTCCTCCGTGTGGTCCAGCCGGGGTTTGCGCGGGATCGAGCCTAGCAGACTGTTC
The DNA here is from genome assembly GCA_964484595.1 of uncultured Fibrobacteraceae bacterium. GTDB lineage: Bacteria > Krumholzibacteriota > Krumholzibacteriia > LZORAL124-64-63 > LZORAL124-64-63 > CAZAHC01. Next base: position 8,682 of record CAZAHC010000077.1, read on the forward strand.
CTTCACGCTTCAAGCCAAGGCTGGGTGGCGCTGTGCCAACCAGGGTTGACAGGCGCAAGAAGGATGCCTGAAATGTGCGATAAATTTATTATTTTCAACAAGTTAAGGCTTGCGGGGCCTGCCGGTTTGTAGTATAATTCCCGTCTCCTCCCAGTACATTTTTCCCTGCCAGGATTTCCCTACACGGAGGTAAGTAGGATGCCCGTCTTCGTTTCCGGTCTGCCCGCCACCGAAGTCCACTCCCGCCTGAAAGACGCCCTCGTCGAGCTGCAACGCGCGGAGAAAAACGCTCTGCTGTGGTTCAGTGAGATCGCCCGTCGGAAGCTGTTCCGGGAGCTCGGTTACTCCTCCCTGCAGATGTACGCCACCGAAGCTCTCGGCTTCTCGCAGAACAAGACCGGCCAGTTCATCCGCCTCGCCGGCGTGATGGAAGAGCTGCCTGTGTTGCGCGAGTCGGTGACTCGGGGCGAGATCCCCTGGACGAAAGCGCGAGAGGTGGCCAAGGTGGCCACTCCCAGGACAGAAAAGCGTTGGGTGGCAGAGGCCCGCCGGTCCAGCAACCGGGAGCTGGAGAAGAAGGTGAAGCGGGCGAAGGTCCGGCGAAATGGTGGCCAGCAGGAGCTGGACATGGGGAAGCGGGAGGAGGTCGAGGTTCCGGTCTCGGTGAACCTCCGCTTCTCGCCCGAGCAGTTCGCTCGCTGGGAGGCGTTGCTGGAGAAGATCCGGAAGCAAGGGCAGAGCGAGAGCCGGGAGGAACTTATCCTGGCGGCCCTTTTGGAAGCCTCGAATGGAGCGGGCGTGCCACGTGGCACGGCAGCAAGTTCGTATCATGTAGTCATATACCAGTGTGGCACTTGCAAGCGAGCCCACGTGGCAACGAGCCGGGGGGAACAGCGGTTGAGCAAGGCGGCGCTGGAAGCGGCGCTCTGTGATGCGCAGGTTCTGGAACCAGGAAAGAGAAACAGGTCAACCATCCCGCCAGCCAAGCGGCGGCAGGCCCTGGCCAGGGCGAAACACCGCTGCCAGATGCCTGGCTGCCACCACCGGCATTTCCTGGAGGTGCACCACCGGGTTCCCAGGGAACGGGGCGGGGAAAACGACCTCGACAACCTGCTGGTGCTCTGTTCGAGCTGCCACAGGTTGCTGCACGAGAGAGCAGACCGGATAGGGTTTATGGCCCAGATACCTTGAACACACCAATGCCCACGCGGAACAAAAACAGGTTCTGGTTTTATCAGCGAAGGTTTTTCAGAACATATCCAGAAGGAGGGAAAACTCATGTGGAAAACTTTGGCCATTTTCCTGATCTGGCAACTCGTCAATCCACTACCGGCCAGCGCGAGGGAGCTGGAAACGCCGGCCGGTGAAATCGTCCGGCAGTACCTGGAAATGCCACATCCTGAAGTCCGGGACCTGGGCAAGAGCCGCGGCAAGAGATTGGCGGTACTCAGGAAGCTCCAGACGATACCGGCAGAGGCGGTGCTGGCGATTTCTTACACCCTGCCTCGCGTATCGAGTCCTGTCCAGCGCTCCGAACTGGTGGAGGCGCTGGGGCACGTGCACACTCAAGGTTCAGCAGTGGTTCTCGTCTCGGCAATGAACGATCCCGAGTCAAGGGTGCGCCGAGCGGCCGTATTTGCTCTTCGCCGTCTGTCCAGCCGCATTGACAGGCGAGGATTGAAAAGGGCGGCTCGTGATCCGGAATATGCTCCCTCGGTGGAGGGGCTGGTTCCTTTTCTGAGAGCAGCCTTGGATGACGATGACGACGGTGTTCGGCGATCGGCAATGTTTGCGCTGGCCGATACGCGCGAACCCGAGGCGGCGGCCGAGTTTTGCAACCTCCTGGAGGATGAGGACGAACAGATCCAGCTGCTGGCGGCGTACTTTCTCTCGGAGTTCGGCGAGGACTCGGGTTTGCCCGAGTTGCTGGTGGCGCTCCAGAGGCTGAGAGCCAAGCCCAGGACGGACCGTGACCTGCGTCGTTACCAGGAAGCGGAAATGGTGCTTCTCGGTTTCGAACGACTGACCGGCGAAAGCCAGGGGGAAGTACCTACCCATCCAATGCTTCTATCGAGCAGTTCTTCTATTGAGGAAACCAAGCTCTGCTTCGAGGAACTGCTTGCCGCCTGGGAACAGTGGTGGGCTGAAAAGGACGAATCCGAGCGCTGAAGCTGATGACCCTTTCGCCCGGCCTCGAGACCGATTAGAATTCAGGCATGAACAAGGAATCCCGCAAACCTCCCGGCCGGGGCCGACCCGGCCGCCTGTCGGTCCTGCTGGGCGCCTTCGCCTGTGTGATCCTGCTGGCGGTGCTCTGGCTGGGGGATCCGGATCGCGAGGGAGATCCCGGCCAGGGCGAGGCTCAACCCTCTGCCGCCTCCGCGGTTGTCGATTCACTTCCCCTCTCGGTGCGCCTGCCGGCGGAGTTCGAGCCGCAGGATGCCATGCTGGTGGGTCCGCTCCCCGAGCACAATCCCACGGTATTCGTGGACCTGGTGACCGCTCTCCACAAGGCCGTGCGGGTGGTCTGCCTCGTCGGCAAACCCGAGGTGAGGACCCAGGCGGGCCAGCTCCTGCTGGAGAGCGGCCTGCCGGCGGGATCGGTGGTGTTCATGAACCTGCCGGTTCTTACCATGTGGGCCCGGGACTTCGGACCGATCGGCGTCGAGGGTTTCGGCGGCGAGCTCGTCCTGATCGACGGGTATTACGGCCCGCGCGAGGGAAATGAGATTGACGACACCGTTCCCGAAAGCGTCGCCAACCTGCTGGACCTGCCGCGCCGGGAGGTGCCCCTTCATCTCGAGGGCGGCGATTTCGTGAGCAACGGCCAGGGATTGTGCCTCAGTACCACGCGTTTGATCGAGAGGAACGAGTCCTACCGCGATATCGACGCGGAGAAGATCGGGACGCTGCTGGGGGAGTACTTCGGCTTCCGGGAGTGGATCCCGGTTGCGCCGCTCGAGGGCGAGCCGACCGGGCATGCCGACATCTTCCTGACCTTCGTCGCACCGGACGTGGTGGTGGTTGGCAGCTACGATCCGGAGGTCGATGCCGTCAATGCCGACCGGCTGGACCAGATCGCTGCCCACCTGGCCTCCACGCCGACGGAAATCGGCTATCTGCGGGTCGAGCGAATCCCGATGCCGCCGCACGATGACGGCCAATGGCGCACGTACACCAACGTGGTCTTCGCCAACGGCACCCTCGTCGTGCCCGCCAGCCCCGACCTCTGCCCCGACCTGGACCGGCAGGCCTGCGAGGTCTATGCCCGCCTGCTGCCGGACTGGCGGATTGTCAGCGTGGACATCTCCGACCTGATAGCCATGAACGGCACCCTGCGCTGCGTCACCATGAACCTGCCGCGGGTGCCGAACAGCCGGCTGCGGCTGCCCTGAGGCGGGCAGGGCGCTGCCGCTTCTGCATTGCCCCGCCCGCGGCCAGCTATCGCGCCAGGACGATCTTGCGGTTCCGGATTCCGTCCCGGGTTTCCAGCCGCATCAGGTACACACCCGAGGAAACCGCCACCCGCCGGGTGTCCCGCCCGTCCCAGGTCACCGTGTGCTCGCCCGCATCCAGGCGCCCTTCCACGAGGTTCGCCACCACCTTCCCTCGCAGGTCGTAGATCTTCAGGCTGACCTTGCCCGGCCGGGACAGGGAGAAGGTGGCCGTGGTCTGGGGATTGAAGGGATTGGGGTGGTTCTGGGTCAACGAGAACCTGACGGGCCGAGCCGGAGCGGCCACCAGCAGGGCCGGGCCGTACCAGGTCGGGGTGCCGTCGGTGGCAATCTCCTCGAGCCAGTACTCGGCCTCGCCGGAGGGAGGGAAGGGGTCGACGTACTCGTAAACCAGCGAGCCCGACAGTGGCCGCTCGCTGAGGCGAACGAGCTCGCGGCCGGGTTCCCGGCGCCAGACGTGAAAGCCGGTTCCCTCGGGCCAGGAGACGATTTCCCAGTACAGGTGAGCCGCATCGTCAGTGCGTTCGGCCCGAAAACCGGCCAGGTAAGTCGAGC